>NZ_JAAKSD010000011.1:0-163266 GCF_049173735.1 Aeromonas sp. 602396
AGAGGGACTCGAACCCTCACATCCGTGGGACACTAACACCTGAAGCTAGCGCGTCTACCAATTCCGCCACCTTCGCATCACTGCGGAGGGGGATTCTATAGAGTTTTGGGGGAGCGTCAACAGCCAAAGGGGACTTTTTTCGCTGTTGACGCCCAAAGTGGCGCCAAGGGTACAAAACTTCAGCAATTAGCCGACGTCTGGCATTCAGTAACGGCCCAATGCGTTCTGATACATCCGTTCATACTGGGTGACTGAGTCAGGCCAGTTGAAGCGGGTGCTCATGGCATTGCGCTGCACCTTGGCAAAACGCTCCTTGTCCTGCAGGAAATAGAGCAGGCTGCGGCGCATGGTATCGAGCAGGATGGCGGCAGTCGGATCGTTGAAGCAGAAGCCGGTAGCATGCTCGGGATCCGCATCCCAATCCACCACGGTATCTTTCAGACCCCCCACGGCGCGCACCAGTGGCAGGGTGCCATAGGCGAGACTGTACATCTGGTTGAGGCCGCAAGGCTCGAACAGAGAGGGCATCAGGAAGAAGTCGGCACCGGCTTCGACCAGATGAGCCAGTCGATCGTCATAGGTGTTGATGAAGGCGAGCTTGCCCGGATAATCCCGGGCCATGGTTTGCAGTTGCGTGGCGAGCGCAGGATCGCCAGAGCCGACGATCACCACTTGTACCTGATGGTGGAGGAATTTCTCCAGCGCAGGGAGCAGCAGGGGAACGCCCTTCTGCTCGGTCAGGCGGCAAACCATGCCGTAGATGGGCAAGTCCGCCACGGCCAGCCCCGCTTCCTGTTGCAGGCTCTCTTTGCAGATCTGTTTGCCAGCCATGTTGTCGATGCTGTAGGTCGCAGGCAGGAATTCGTCGAACTCCGGATCCCAGTCCTTGTAATCGCAGCCGTTGAGGATGCCACAGAGATCCGCGGCCCGTTGCTGGAAGATATGCGCCATGCCGTGGGCGCCGAGGTGAGTCAGCAGCTCCTGGGCATAGTTGGGGCTGACCGCATTGATCTTGTCGGCGTATAGCACCCCGCATTTGAGCAGATTGACGTGGCCGTAGTCGTAGTTGATGCGGCGTTCGTAGTCGGCGATCTCGGGCATAGCCCAGAACTGCTCCCGCCCGAATACCCCCTGAAACGCCGCGTTGTGAATACTGATCACGCTGCGAGTCTGCTGGAAGAAGGGGTTGTGGGCGTGACGGGTTTTAAGCAGCAGTGGCAGCAGGCCGGTGTGCCAGTCATTGCAGTGGGCGATATCCGGGGCAAAGCCGAGCTGCTCGCAGGCATGGAGGGCTGCGGCAGAGAAGAAGGCAAAGCGCTCGCCATTATCCGGATAGGCCTGATTGTTCTCGGCGTAGAGCTGGGGACGATCGAAATATTGCGGGCAGTCGAGCAGATAGACGCAGACGCCATCCAGCTCCATCTGGTAGATGCGATAACCGATATCCGGCAGCCCGGGGTGGGTTGGCAACCAGCGAGAAGCGACCAGTCTGGCCTCATCCCGTCGCTTTATCGTCTTGTAGAAGGGGAGCATGATCCTGACATCATGCCCCTTCTGGGCCAGGTACATCGGCAGGGCTCTGGCGACATCGGCCAGGCCCCCGGTCTTGACCAGCCCCTCAACCTCCGAGGCAACAAACAGGATTTTCAGTGGGTTAATAGCCAACTCTTGCTCCCTTAGGTACCACCACGATACCGCCTTCGGATACGGTAAATCGCTCTCTATCGTGGTCGAGATTTTCACCGATAACGGTGCCGGGCGCAATTTCAACGTTTTTATCTATGATCGCGCGCCGGATGGAGCACCCCTCACCAATCTTGATATCACCCAGTAACACCGACTCACTGATATGGCTGCACGCGCCGATATTGCAGCGGAAACCGAGGATGGAGCGCTGGATCTGGCTGCCCTGAATGAAGCAACCGGCGGAGATCAGCGAGTTGGCGATCTTCACCTTGCACTCGTCGCTGTCGATGAAGGTAGCAGGCGGCAGCGCCGGATAGTGGGTGTGCAGGGGCCACTTGCGGTTATAGAGGGAGAAGGGGGGATTGTCGGCCACCAGGTCCATGTGCGCTTGCCAATAAGAGTCGAGGGTGCCCACATCCCGCCAGTAGACGTGCGGTTTCTCGCCGGGGATGACGTTGGTGCTGTAGTCATAGACATAGACGGGGGCACGTGGGTAGAGGCTCGGGATCACATCCTTGCCAAAGTCGTGGCTGGAGTTCTCCTCGGCGGCATCCCGCTTCAACTCGCGGCAGAGGGCATCGGTCTCGAAGATGTAGTTGCCCATGGAGACCAGCGCCTGGGTCGGATCGCCGGGAATGTGCTTGGGCTGCTTCGGCTTTTCCTGAAAGCCGATCATCCGCCCTTCGGTATCCACCTCGATCACCCCGAAGGCGCTCGCCTCTTCGATGGGCATGCGCAGGGCCGCGACCGTCATGGCGGCGTTCTTCTGCTTGTGGAAGGTGACCATCTGGCTCACATCCATCTTGTAGATGTGGTCGGAGCCGAAGATGCAGACGTGATCCGGTTCGGCCCGCTCGATAAAGCCGAGGTTCTGATAAATGGCGTCAGCGGTGCCGTCATACCAGCGTTTGCCCATCCGCATCTGGGCCGGGATGGGATCGATAAAGCGGTCGGTGATGCCGACGATATTCCACCCCTTCTTCATGTGCAGGTAAAGGGACTGGGATTTGAATTGGGTCAGTACATAGATGCGCAGAAAGTCGGCGTTGACGAAGTTGTTGAGGACAAAGTCGATTAGCCGGTAGCTGCCACCGAAGGGGACGGAAGGCTTGCTGCGGGTGGTGGTCAGAGGCTGCAGGCGAGTACCTTCGCCACCAGCCAGGATCATGGTCAAAATGCCTGCCATCGTATTTCTCTCCCTGAATTAACAACATGAAAAGGTTTTCAATGTTCGGTATAAAAACACCCCTAAAGGGGTGGTTTTTATCGTGTGCTTAATACCTTATCAGATGCCGGATGGCGCTCTCTAGCTGTTTTATTGTGCTGCTTACACTTATTTACATTTTGCTCAGATAGACCTTGAATTTGGCATCACTGCTGATCACTTCAGTCCGTTTGAAGTGTGTCTCCAGTATAGGCTGGTAGCGCAAGAAGGCGTTGGCAACAATGGTCAGCGAACCATTTGGCAGCAAAAATTCCGGCGCCTTGGCCAGGAACTGCTCGGTCGCCGCATAGAAGGTTTTGAGACCCGCATGGAATGGCGGGTTGGAGACGATGTGCTGGAAACGGGTGGAGACATCCGAATAGACATCGGAAGCGGTGACCTTGCCCTTCAGACCGTTGATCGCCAGGGTGCGGCGGCTCGATTCGAGCGCCAGCGCGCTGATATCCACCATGTTGACCTGCAGATCCGGATTGCGCTTGGCCAGCACGGACCCAATCACCCCGGCGCCGCAGCCAAAATCGAGCAGTTCGCCCTTCATCGGCGGTACGGCGGCCAGCAGCATCTGGGTGCCGAGATCCAGCTCGGCGGCGCTGAAGACGCCGGGCAGCGCCAGCACGGTCAGTTCGGTATCACCGGCCTTGCACTGATAGCGGCCAAACCAGCTATCCAGATCGAACGGGGCGACCGGTTTGCAGAGCTCACCATGATAGAGGGAGCAGCGGCGGGCCGAATCGCGCTTGATCGGCTTTTCGCCATAGGGGACCAGTAGCTTGTCGGCGCCATTGATGCCGCCGCGGTTTTCACCGGCGAGGAACAGGTCGGCACCCGCTTCCAGCAAGGGGGTCATCATGGCCAGCAGATATTGTGCCTCGGCCTTGGCCTTGGGCATCAGCAGTAACAGGGCATCGAAGCGCGGTGCGCCGCCGAGCTGGTGGTCGAACAGGATAGCCTCGCCGAGGGCGGCCTGCTGGCTGCGGTAGTAGCAGTAATCGGTGGTAAAGACGGTCAGGGTCCGGGCCAGGCTCACCAGCTGGCGGGGGTAGTCATCCTCCAGCGCGCCACAGACAAGTAGCCGCTTGCCGACAAAGAGGGCTTGGTTTCGTTCCAGCATCTGGCTGACGGCACTGATTGGGCTGCTCATCGGGTCTCTCCACGCAATTTTGGGCGGCCATTATACATAGCCCCTTTCGCCTTGACATTTATGTCGTGTTCCCGAAATATGCCCAGACACCATTTTTTGACCAGAGATGACGAAATGCGGTTCAACGGGTTGAAACGAAAGCACAAAAAAAGCCTGAAATTCGGGCCTGCCGACGTTCGCGCGTAACCTCTCATCCCTGAGAAGCTTCAAACCCCGGTTGCGCACATCGTACCGGGGTTTTTTATTGCCATATGCGCGTCATTTAGGAGAAGGAGATCCCATGTTTCAAGGTTCAATCGTTGCGTTGATCACCCCGTTTCGACAGGGAAAGCTGGATGAAGAGGCGCTGCTGCGTCTGGTTGAGTGGCATATCGAGCAGGGTACTCACGGCATTGTGCCGGTGGGCACCACGGGTGAAAGCCCGACCCTGACCCATGACGAGCACTGCCGGGTGGTGGAGCTGGTGGTCAAACAGGTCGCTGGTCGCATTCCGGTGATTGCCGGAGCGGGCTCCAACAATCCGGTCGAAGCCATCGAGTACACCCTCCATGCCGAGCGGGTGGGGGCTGATGCCACTCTGCATGTAGCCGGTTACTACAACCGTCCCAATCAGGAGGGGCTCTACCACCACTTCAAGGCGGTACACGATGCCACCGCCAAGCCGATCATCGTCTACAACATCCCGCCGCGCGCCATCGTTGACGTGCAACCCGCGACCCTGGCCCGTCTGGCGGAACTGCCGCGTATTGCCGGGGTGAAAGACGCCACTGGCGATCTGGCGCGCCCCTGGACCGAACGCCAGCTGATCAAAAAGCCTTTCGCCTGGCTATCCGGTGAAGATGCCACGGCTGTGGCCTACAACATCGGCGGTGGTCAGGGCTGTATCTCTGTGACCGCCAACGTGGCCCCCAAGCTGGTGGCCGAGGTGCAGAACCTCACGCTGGCCGGCAAGTGGCAAGAAGCGCGTGAACTGCAAGACCAGCTGATTCCGCTTCATCAGGCGATGTTTGCCGAGCCGAGCCCGGCCGGTGCCAAATATGCCGCTTCCCTGCTCGGTTTCTGCAGCGAGGAGTGTCGCCTGCCGGTGATGCCGCTGTCGGAGGCGACTCGCGAGCGCATTCGCAGCGCCATGCAGCAGCTCAACCTGCTGTAATGCAAAACGGGTGAGCCAAGGCTCACCCGTTTTGTTTTTGGCTTTTGTTTCTGGCCTTTATTTACGACATCGCACCACTCAGGCTGCGTGATGCAGCCAGGCGGCGATGGCCAGCTGCAACTCGACATATGCCGGATAGAGGAAGAGATCGGCCAGTTCGGCAGGCCACTCGTTTTGCTCGTCCGATTGGGCTTGCAGATGGGCGTGCAGGCTGGTCAGTGCTGGCAGCCAAGGTGCGGGTTGTGGCAGCGTGGCCGCAGTGCGGGCGACCAGATCGATCCCTTGGCACAGGGCTGCGAGTGCCTGCTGTTGAATGCCTTTATCCTGAGGATGCTCCAGCCAGAGCTGCTCGTGATGCTGCCAGTGGCGCAGCCCCTCGCTTACCCCCGTTGTGCCATCCATACCTTCATGTTCGACCAGCGCCTGCAGGGCCAGCGGTTTGCCAAGACCAGCCAGTCGATAGCCGCGCTGGGCCTTGGATTGGGCGCCAAGGCGCAGCCCGCCGATCCCGGCGAGGCGTTGGGCCAGTGCAAACAGCGCCGCGGTAGCGCCTGATTTGAGCTCCAGTTCCAGCTCGTTGATGGTGGTGCTGCCTTGACTGCCGACGATCTCGCCCTGATCCCAGGCCAGCTCAATCTCGGCCCCCTCGAAGGCGATCAGCCAGTGGCGGCGCAGGAAGTCGGTGCGAAACTGGGCGACCAGCTGCTGCTGAATGTGGTCGCGCTCGCTCAGGGTTGGCCAAATCTCATCGGGAAAGGCCGAGAGGGTCGGCAGATCGCCGCTCACGGGAGCGTTGTACTCGGGTCTGGCGTGCAGGCCGCCCACCACCTGGCCGCGGCATTTGATGGTCTGTTCGGCGAAGGCGTCGCAGCGGCGAATGCGCAACCCCATATCCAGTTGGCGTAGAGCCTGGGTCGGCGTATCGAAATAGACGTTGCCTAGCTGCTGTTGTGACGATTCTTTAATCTCAAGAGAATTCAGCAGGTTGGATAACTCGGCTTGAATGTCGCGGGCGACAAAAAACTTTATCTCGATCTCAGTTTGCATAGTCATTCCGGGCTGGCAGACAACTTTGGGGGGCAGGATTCGGGTCGCGGGGATATAATGCCCGCGAGACGACTAGATTAATTCGCGGTTTAATTGAGGGCGCAGTTCGGTTACCATGCGCGCCTCATAAAATCGTATCGAGTGTTTTTTCACCGACACAGGTTTGGCCATGCCAGTAAATACTATTTTGGGGCTTTTTGCCAAGTCCCCCATCAAGCCGCTGCAGAAGCATATCGTCAAGGTTCACCAGTGCTCCCAGCAGTTGGTTCCTTTCTTTGACGCCGTTGCCGAAGACCGTTGGGAAGATGCCGAGAAGATCCGGCAGCAGATCGCCCAGCTGGAAAAAGAGGCAGATACCCTCAAGCGTGAAATCCGTCTGAAACTGCCTCGCGGCCTGTTCCTGCCGGTTGCACGTACCGACCTGCTGGAGCTGTTGACCCAGCAAGACAAGATTGCCAACCGTGCCAAGGATATCTCCGGCCGCATGCTTGGCCGTCGCATGGAGTTCCCCGCTGAAATGCGGACGGATTTCATGGCTTACCTCAAACGTTGTATTGATGCGACCGCTCAGGCCGAGAAAGCGATCGGGGAGCTCGACGAGCTGCTCGAGACCGGCTTCAAAGGACGGGAAGTGGAAATGGTTGCCGAGATGATCCACCAGCTGGATCTGATCGAGGACGATACAGACACCATGCAGATTGGACTGCGCCAACAGCTGCAAGCGGTTGAGCAGAACTACAATCCGATTGATGTGATGTTCCTTTACAAGATCCTCGAATGGGTAGGTGACCTGGCAGATCAGGCCGAGCGCGTAGGCGCCCGTCTGGAACTGATGCTGGCTCGTTCGTAATCGACTGACTGGGTAAACACTATTAATGGACATTATCGCGAATTACGGCACCACTCTGGTGCTCGTGGCGGCCTTGTTCGGCTTTTTGATGGCTTGGGGCATTGGCGCGAATGACGTGGCCAACGCCATGGGAACATCGGTCGGCACCAAATCCCTGACCATCCGTCAGGCGATCATCATTGCCATGATCTTCGAATTTGCCGGTGCCTATCTGGCCGGTGGCGAAGTGACGGCCACCATCCGTAACGGCATCATCGACAGCAACGCCTTTGCCGATACACCGGATCTGCTGGTGCTCGGCATGATCGCCTCCCTGCTGGCGGCAGGCGCCTGGTTGATCCTCGCCTCCTACTTCGGCTGGCCCGTATCCACCACTCACTCCATCATCGGCGCCATCGTCGGTTTTGCGGTGGTGAGCATTGGCCCGGAAGCGGTGCAGTGGAGCAAGTTTGGCGGCATCGTCGGCTCTTGGGTCATCACCCCGGCCATCTCAGGTGTCATCGCCTACTTCATGTTCATCAGCGTGCAGAAGCTTATCTTCAACACTGATGATCCCCTGAACAACGCCAAGCGCTATGTGCCGTTCTACATGTTCCTGACTGCGCTGGTGATCTGTCTGGTGACCATCAAGAAGGGGCTGACCCACGTCGGTCTGCACCTGAGCGATGGCGAGGGCATTCTGCTCTCCATCGCCATCTCCATCGCAGTGGCGTTTGCCGGCTGGATCTACATTCGCGGTCAGAAGTACAACCCGCAGGATGACAGCAAGATGCACTTCGCCAACGTGGAGAAGGTGTTCGGCATCCTGATGGTGATCACCGCCTGTGCCATGGCCTTTGCCCACGGCTCCAACGATGTGGCCAACGCCATTGGCCCGCTCTCTGCGGTGGCCTCTATCGTGGCTTCCGGTGGCGAGATTTCCAGTCAGGCAGCCATTGCCTGGTGGATCCTGCCCCTCGGCGGTATCGGTATCGTGATCGGTCTGGCGACCATGGGCGAGAAGGTGATGGCGACGGTCGGTACCGGCATCACTCACCTGACCCCGAGCCGTGGTTTTGCCGCCCAGCTGGCGACTGCCGCGACCGTAGTGATTGCCTCCGGTACCGGTCTGCCCATCTCCACCACCCAGACCCTCGTCGGTGCTGTGATGGGTGTCGGTCTGGCGCGCGGCATTGCGGCGCTGAACCTGGGGGTACTGCGCAACATCGTGGTCTCCTGGATCATCACCCTGCCTGCAGGTGCCATTCTGGCTATCGCCATCTTCTACGTGCTGCAGGCCTGCTTCTCCTAATCGAAGCGGCATTCTGCAAAAAGCCCGAGTCATCGACTCGGGCTTTTTTATTGTGCGCGGGAGCTGAGTGCTGCTCCCTTTGCATATCACCTTAGAGGCTGGCGCAGATCTGCCACAGATCGTACTGGATAGCGGCGGCGGTCACTTCCCGACCCGCCCCCGGCCCCTGGATCACCAGCGGGTTGGTGCGATAGCTGTCGCTCTCGATGGCGAAGATGTTGTCGCACGGCAAGAGGTTGGCAAACGGGTGATGGGGCTCCAGCGCCTCCAGCCCGACTCGTGCTTTGCCGTCATGCTCAAAGCGGGCGACGTAGCGCAGGACCTTGCCGAGGCGCTTGGCCCCTTCGAAGGCGGTCTGGATCGGGTCATCCAGCTCTTTCAGTCTGTCCATGAACTGATCGGCGGTCACCTTGCGCAGCGTAACGGACACCAGATTCTCCAGCTCGATATCGGCGGAGTCGAGCTCGAAGCCTGCTTCCCGCGCCAGAATAAGCAGCTTGCGCCGCACATCCTGACCGGAGAGATCTTCGCGGGGATCCGGCTCGGTCAGGCCGTGCTGCCACGCCTCGTCCACCAGCTCGGAGAAAGGGCGAGTGCCGTCATACTGTTGGAACAGCCAGGAGAGGGTGCCGGAGAAGATGCCGGAGACCCCCTGAATGCGGTCGCCGCTCTGACGCAGCATCTGGATGCTGGACTGGATTGGCAGCCCGGCGCCCACGGTGGCGTTGTAGCGCCACTGCACCTGATGGTCACGGCAGGTTTGCTTGATGCGCTGGTAGAACTCGCTGTCGGCGGCACCGGCAAACTTGTTGGCGGCGATGATATGAATGCCGAGCTGGGCAAAATCCGGATAGTAGCGGCTCACCGTTTCGCTGGCGGTCATGTCCAGCGCAACCAGTGCATCAAAGCCGTGCTGTTCAAGCTGGGAGAGCAACTCCGGCCAGATCAGCGGCTTGGGATTGAAGTTGTCCTGTACCTTCAGGGGGTTGAGCCCCTCTTCATCGAGCAGGCCCCCTTCCGAGCTGAATACCCCGTAGAGGGTGAGCGCCAGATTGAGTTCATGTTCCAGCCGTGCCTTTTCGCGGGCGTAGAGGCTCAGCCAGTGGCCGCCGATATTGCCCTTGCCGAACACCACCAGTCCAACCCGGGTCGGGCGGCTGAAGAGGGCGCTGTGCAGGGCGATGAGCAGCGGCTCCAGCACTACCTGACGCAGCACCGCCACCAGACTCAGGCCATCTCGGGCCACCTGTACGAACTCCAGCGGTTGATCCGCCAGCAGCTGATAGAAGCGGTGACACTGCTCCGCGTTGTCGGTGACCCCGGCTCCGACTAGCGCAACCAGACTGAACCCCTCTTTTTGGATGAGGCCGGTGAAGCTCCCTTGCAGCTGGAAGTCGCGCAGCAGCTCGAAGGCGCCCTGTGCTACCTCGAGGGTGTAGGCGAGGCGCAGGATCCGGCGATCCGGCTGGCGCTGCAGGGTGAGCGGGTTGAGACGGTGACGAGCCAGATGGGCCTCGATGGTGGCCACCGTCTGCTCGTAGTTGGTTTGCGGCAGCACCTTCAGCTCGATGAGGGCGATCTGATCCACCGAGGAGACGATGCGGGCGCCACCGGAGCGGGGGGCGCGGCGCAGGATATGGGTGCAGCCCTCGTCCGGGTTGTAGCTGCAGCGCAAAGTGAGGCGCTGGCGGCTGTCGGCCACCGGTTGCAGGGTGCGCGAGTGCAGCACCGAGGAGCCAAGGCGGGCCAGCTCGTTGGCTTCGGCGAGGCTCAGGCGCTCCAGCAGACGCGCTTCTTTCACCCGGCGCGGGTCGGCGCTATAGACCCCGGCCACATCGCTCCAGATGGTGGTGGATTCGCCGTCCGCCAGCAGCGCCAACAGGCTGGCGCTGTAGTCGGATCCATTGCGACCGAGCAGCAGGGAGCGCCCCTCCATGTCGGCGGCGATAAAGCCGGTTACCACGATGCGACCGGCATGCTCCGCCAGTCGCGCCTTGAGCAGTTCGCTGGAGAGGGCGGTATCCACCTTGACCAGAGCGCCATCCTCGGCGCGCAGGAAGCTGCGGGCATCGAGCCAGATGGCCTTGTCGCCGCGGCTGGTGAGCAGGGCAGCCAGCAGGCGCGCCGACCACACCTCGCCAAAGGCGAGCAGGCCGTTGCGGGCGAAGCGGTCAAACTGCCCCTCAAGCGTCTTGGCGATGAGCTGCATGTCGTCGGCCAGCTGCTTGCTCAGGTCGAGCTGCAGCTCGCCTTCCAGCAGGCCGTCGATCAGCCCCTGTTGATAGGCGTGGAGGGCGGAGATGGCTTCACCAGCTGCTTCATCCCCCGCTTCGGCCAGCTCCACCAGCTGGATCAGCCGGTTGGTGGTCTTGCCGGCGGCAGAGACCACGATCAGTTCATCCCCACCCACCTGTTGTTCAACGATGCTGGCGACCCGGCGATAACAGACCGGATCCGCCAGACTGCTGCCACCGAATTTGTGGACGTGACGTCGCTTCAAGCCTGCTTCTGTTGCCACCGCGATCTCTCCTTGTTGCTGCTGTTCCATTACTTCGCTACCTGTTCTGCCTGCTGCGCCTGTGCAAAAGCCTGTGCCAGATCGGCCACCAGATCTTCACCGTGTTCAATACCGACCGACAGACGCAGCAGCTGGGCGCTTATGCCAGCTGCCTGCTGCGCCGCCGGGGTCATGGCCCTGTGGGTCATGCTGGCCGGATGGGCCACCAGACTCTCCACCCCGCCGAGGGACTCGGCTACCGAGAAGAGGGTGAGGGCCGCAAGGAAGGCGCGAATGCCCGCCTCGCTGCAATCGAGTTCAAAACTTAGCATGGCGCCGAAGCCGGACTGTTGACGGCGCGCAATATCGTGGCCCGGATGGCTCGGCAGGCTGGGGTGATAGATGCGTTTCACCAGCGGCTGCTGTTGCAGGAAGGCGAGGATGCGGTCGGTATTCTCCTGATGGGTGCGCAATCTGGGGGCCAGAGTGCGCAGACCGCGCAGGGTGAGGTAGGAGTCGAACGCCCCGGAGGTGAGCCCCAGACAGTTGGCCCACCACACCAGCGACTCGGCCAGTGCGGCCTCCTTGGCAATCGCCCCCCCCCCCACCACGTCTGAGTGACCGTTGATGTACTTGGTGGTGGAGTGCACCACCACATCGGCACCAAGTGCCAGCGGCTGTTGCAGCAGGGGGGAGAGGAAGGTGTTGTCCACCACTACCTGTGCACCCACCTCATGAGCTGCGCTGGCAATGGCGCTGATATCCACCACCCGCAGCAACGGGTTGGAAGGGGTCTCGACCCATACCAGCGCAGGCTTCTGGGCCAGAGCGGCGGCCAGTGCGGCCTCATCCCCCTGATCGACAAACTGCACCCGGTAGTGGCCCTTGGTCGCCAGATACTCGAACAGGCGCCAGGTACCGCCGTAGCAGTCGTGAGGGGCAATCAGCAGATCCCCAGCCTTGAGCAGGGCGGTGGTGACCAGATGGATAGCACCCATGCCGGTGCCGGTGACCACGGCGCCAGCGCCCCCTTCCAGTGCCGCCAGCGCGTCCGCCAGATTGGTGCGGGTCGGGTTGCCGGAACGGGCATAATCGTATTGACGGGGTTCGCCAAAGTCGGCAAAGGTGTAGTTGCTGGAGAGGTAGATAGGCGGCACCACTGCACCGTGTTGCTGGTCTGTCTCAATCCCGGTGCGAACCGCCAGGGTGGCCTTGTGGGTCATGTTTCTCTCCTTGATCTCTCTGGACGGTGGCCGCTCTTCCTGCCACGCTGCTTTTGCCACACGCAATCGTGCCAATGCTGGCATCATGATGAACCACACTACGCCAGCTTAAAAAAGCCGTCAACACTTCCAGACGTCTAAATGGCTTTGCTGTTGGATTGCCATTAATTTCCTTAAGGGTTAAAATCCGCGCTCACGGCTAAATGAGAACAGGTGAGTCATGGGAACAGAGTGGAACGGCGACTACGTCAGCCCCTACGCGGAACACGGTAAGAAGAGCGAACAGGTCAAGAAGATTACCGTCTCGATCCCGCTCAAGGTGTTGAAAGTGTTGACCGATGAGCGCACCCGCCGTCAGGTGAATAACCTGCGTCATGCGACCAACAGCGAGCTGCTCTGTGAAGCCTTCCTGCACGCTTTCACCGGCCAGCCGCTCCCTTGCGACGAAGATTTGCGCAAGGATCAACCAGACAGCGTCCCTGCCGAAGCGCGTGCCATCATGGAAGCGCTGGGCAAAGAGATCGAAGATTTCGACAAGGAATAACCCCCAATGACGCGGCCCTGGCCGCGTCATTGCTATCTGCCATGTCCCGCTTCAGCCTGCGCCACTATCACCACCACGTCTGCAGCCATAGCCACGACTTTGCCCAGCTGGTGATCCCCCTCGACGGCCCCCTCGAGATCGAGGTGCAGGGCCGGGGGCGCAGACTTGCCCCCGGTTCTGCCTGCATCATCGCTCCCGGCGAGCGGCACGACTACGCCGCCGATCCCGCGCTTTCGTTTCTGGTGCAGGAGAGCGACTGGCTACCCGGGGATCTGGCGGCCTGCCCCTTTATCGAGCTGGATGAGCCCCAGCGCCACTACCTCGCTTTTCTGCACCGCATGGTGGCCGAAGGGCGGCAGGTGGCGGGCATGGCGCAGGTGTGGCTCTCCCTGCTGGCGGAAGGGCAGGGGATGCAGAGAGCAGCCATTCCACGCCTTGCCGCTCGCATCCTCAAGGTGCAGCGCCATATCGATGCCAACCTCGCCGCCCCGCTGACCAATCAGCAACTCGCCACCATCGCCTGCCTTGGCCAGAGCCAGTTCAAGCTCGCCTTTCGCCAGCAGCTGGGGGTAAGCGTCTCCCACTACATTCGCAGTCGACGCATGGCGCTGGCGCGTACCCTGCTTGCCGGTACGCAACTGCCCGTTGGGGAGATTGCCAGCCGCTGCGGTTACCAGAATCAGGGGGCTTTCGGCGAGCGCTTCCTGAGTGAGACCGGGCTCACTCCGTCCCTCTGGCGCCAGCAAAACGGCCGCCTGCCGCAACGAAACGGCTGATCGCCGAAGACGAGATGCTCTCTTTGGGCCATGCTGCGGGTCATGCAAGGTGCACGATAAACAGGAGCAGAAATGGAGACGATTAGCTGGCAGGATTTCGAGGTGGTGGAGCTCCGGGTGGGCACCCTGGTGCGGGTCGAGCCGTTCCCCGAGGCGCGTAAACCGGCCTACAAGGTGTGGGCGGATTTTGGCCCTGAACTGGGGGTTCGCAAGAGCAGTGCCCAGATCACCGCCCTCTACCAGCCAGAGCAGCTGGTGGGCCGCCAGATCATCGCCGTAGTCAACTTCCCGACCAAACAGATTGGCCCGTTTCAGTCGGAGTTTCTGCTGACCGGTTTCTACCGGCCGGATGGCGCCGTGGTGATGGCCATTCCCGAGCGGGCGGTGGAGAACGGCGCCAAGCTGGGCTGAGTTCACGCCCGAACAGAGACAAGAGAGGCGACCCCGGGGTCGCCTCTCTTTTTTGTTTTCTGCTGCGAGTCGTTACTTCAACAGGCTGAAGATCAGCGCCGATACCGCCAGCGACCCGGTCAGCAGGATAAAGCAGTTGGTCCAGCCGTGACGGAAGCGGGCCAGCGCCTCCACCTTGTAGATGGCAATCACCGGCATGATGAACAGGATCATGGCGATAACCGGGCCGGAGAGGGTCTCCATCAGCCCCAGAATGCCCGGGTTGATGACTGCGGCACCCCAGATGGCGAAGAACATCAGGGCGATACCCAGTTTGTCTGCCTTGGCCAACGGCAGGCCGGTAGGCTTGGCGATCAGGCTTTTCAGGCTTTCACGGGCACCGAGGAAGTGGCCGAGGAAGGAGGAGCTGATGGCGATAAAGGCGATGAGCGGCCCCAGAGTCACAATCACCGGGTTGTCAGTGATGTTGGCGAGATAGGAGAGCACAGAGACGTTTTGGGCCTTGGCTTCAGCCAGCTGGGCTGGCGAGAGGCTCAGCACGCAGGAGAAGACGAAGAACAGCACGAAGCCCACCAGCATCACTGTGGTGTTGCGCAGGATCAGGCCGCTCTTGGCTTCCGCCTGCTCGCCATATTCACGGCGCTGCACGTTGGCAAAGCCGGAGATGGCGGCGGCGTGGCTGAAGGCGAACACGGTGACCGGCAGCGCCAGCCAGACGGTGTTGAGGAAGCTGACTCCTTCAAACGCGGTCACTTCCGGCCACTGCCACTGAGGGATCAGGTAGCATGAGAGGGCCGCCAGAATGGCCGCCAGCGGATAGACCATAAAGGCGAAGGCGCGCAGCATCGCTTTCTCACCCGCCAGCATCACGGCGATCATGGCGAATACCAGCACGCCGGAGAGCATCACCCGATCCGGGGTCGCCATGCCGAGCTGGTTGACCATAAAGCTCTCCACCGTGTTGGTCAGTCCGACCCCGTAGATGAGCAGGATCGGGAAGATGGAGAGGAAGTAGAGCGCCGAGATGAGGCGACCGGCCATCTTGCCGAAGTGCTCCTCCGCCACTTCGGTGAAGTCGGCGTGGGGGCGTGACGAGGAGAGCACGAAGCGCGCCAGCCCGCGGTGGGCGAGGAAGGTCATGGGGCCTGCCAGTACCGCGACGATGACGAGAGGCCAGATGCCGCCCAGACCCAGATTGATGGGCAGGAACAGGATACCGGCGCCAACGGCGGTGCCAAACAGGCTGATAACCCAGTGGGTGTCGTGACGGCGCCAGCGGGTGATGCTGGCTGTGGTGGAGCAGGAACCGGATAGCTCCTTGGTAGCCTCTACAGATAAACTCATTACTAATTCACTTTTTGTCAGTGTTTTAATCTGAGTTAATTGTGGTTTATCGGGATTTAATTCTCAAAAAGCGGGGCTGAAACATATCACTGCCATTGCGGGGTTTAGCCAGCGAGATTGGGAATGGAATCTTGGTCACAGAATGCAACAAAACTGACAATGGTGATTTTTGTGAAATATAAAACCAAATTTTTATCTGCGATCATTTTTTTATTTTGGCTAATAAGGTGTTTTCAGAATTACGTGAAAAATCGCACCATTTCTCGCCGACCAATTGTGATGTTTCACTATCATTTCGCTTCTTTGCCAGCGTATCACGCTGTTCAAGAGCGCCTTGACCAGCGGATCACACCGGCCATCACCCGGGGCAACTTCCCTGAAAAAGCAGGCGGCCATCGGGCCGCCTGCTTGTCTGGTGTGATGACATCGCTATCCGCCTAGTGGGCCAGAATGTTGCCCCAGGCGAGATCCGGATCCCCCATCACGATAAAGTCAGGGTTCTCCAGCGACTCGGTTTCGTTGTAACTGAGTGGCTGCAACGCCAGGCTGAGGATACGGCCACCGGCTGCCTCGACGATGCACTGGGCGGCGGCGGTGTCCCACTCGCCGGTGGGGCCTAGTCGTACGTAGCAATCGGCAGCCCCTTCCGCCACCAGACAGGATTTGAGGGAGCTGGAGCCAAGCGGGATCAGCTCGTAGTTGATGGCCGGGTTGAGGCGGCGGGTGAGGTTCTCCAGCTTCTGGCGGCGGCTGATGGCTACTACCAGCGAGTCGGGCTGGTCATGCTCGTGATGCATAGCGCTGATGGGCAGTACCTCGCCATTCACCTCCTTGAAGGCGCCGTAGCCGCGCACCGCCCAGTAGAGCACGTTGGACTCGGGGGCGTAGATGACCCCGAGCACCGGCACATTGTCCCGCACCAGGGCGATCAGGGTGGCGAAGTCGCCGCTGCCCGCAATAAATTCGCCAGTGCCGTCGAGGGGATCCACCAGCCAGTACTGCCGCCAGTTGGATCGTTGGCTGAAGGGGATGTCGGCCGCCTCTTCGGTCAGCACCGGCACATGGGGAGTGAGCGCCGACAGCGCCTGTTTGAGGTAGGCATCGGCAGCAAGATCGGCACTGGTGACCGGAGTGGCATCCTCCTTCAGCTGACGCTCGAACTGACCGCCGTGATAGATGTCGTGAAGGATCCTTCCGGCTTCGCGGGCAATCTCCTTGACCCCCGGCACCCAGGCCAACAACTCCTGCATCTCGTTATCCTCTGTCTGTTAACTGCCCGTCTGCGGGCTACTCTGCCTGCTCCGCCAGCCACTTCTGGGCCAAGAGCAGGGCACTGATGCTGCGCGACTCGGTGAAGTCGGGCCGCGCCAGCAATTCATCGATCCGGTTGAGTGGCCAGGGGATCACCTCCAGCGGTTCGGGTTCGTCGCCGATCCGCTGCTCGGGGAAGAGATCCCGCGCCAGTAAAATGTCCATCCGGCTGGAGAAGTAACCGGGCGCCAGCGACACCTGTTTGAGCAGGGTCAGGCTGTTGGCGCCAAAGCCCGCCTCCTCCATCAGTTCCCGGTTGCCCGCCTCGAAGGCATCTTCGCCCGGGTCGATCAGCCCCTTGGGAAAGCCCAGCTCGTAGGAGTGGGTGCCGGCGGCATATTCGCGCACCAGCAGCAGGGTGTGGGCATCGAACAGCGGCACCACCATGACGGCGCCACGATTGCCGCCGCGCATCCGCTCGTAGACCCGCTCTTCGCCGTTGGAGAACTTGAGGTGTAGCGATTCCACCTTGAACAGTCGGCTCTCGGCCACGATATCGGCCTTGAGGATCTCCGGCTTGCTCTTGGGATGATCCAGTTGGTCGATCGAAATCTGTTCGGGGGGGCTTTTGTGGTGCTCACTCATCAGGGGTGACGGCTCGTTAAAAAATCGTGCTTCAAGAGTAAACGACTCTCACACCGAACACCACGGGCCAGGGATGGCAAAGGGGGAGGAAAAATCCGTTATACTGCCGCCCCGTTTTCCGAGATCCGCGCTCAAGAGGCCCGATGCCACACTCCCGCTCCACCACCTTGCCTTGGCACCAGATTGATACCGTCTTGCTCGATATGGATGGTACCCTGATCGATCTGCATTTTGACAACCACCTCTGGCAGCAGCTGGTGCCGGAGCGTTACGCCGAGCGGCTCGGCCTGCCGCTGGATGAAGCCAAAGCGCAGATCGACGTCCACTATCACGCCGTCAACGGCACCCTGAACTGGTACTGCGTGGATTACTGGAGCGAGACCCTGGGGCTCGACATTCGGGCCCTCAAGCAGGAGCTGCTGGCGAAGATCCAGTGGCGTCCCCACGCCATCCCCTTTCTGGCCGCGCTGCGCGCCGCGGGCAAACAGCTGGTGCTTTTCACCAATGCCCACCCCGCCAGCCTGTCGGTGAAGGATGCGCAGCTGGGGCTGAGCGACCATCTGGATCTGATGGTGAGTACCCACGAACTGGGCTGGTCGAAGGAGAGCCAGCACTGCTGGCAGGCACTGGCCGAGCGGCTGGCGTTCGATCCGGCCCGCACCCTGTTTGTGGATGATAGCGAGCGGATCCTGCGGGCTGCCGCCGACTATGGTATCGGCTATCAGCTGGCGATCCAGAATCCGGATAGCTGCAAGCCGGAGCAGAGCATTACCGCTTTTCCGGCGATCCGCGACTATGCCGAGTTGCTGCCGTTGGCAATCTGAAGCAGTTCAAACAAGAGAGGGCTGCATCATGCAGCCCTCTTTCTTTGATTTGAATTTTGGTTATCTGACGCCTGATGGCGAAAAATCACAGCTCCCGAAACGGGCGCCGCTTCTCCTCTTCGATGACGATCGCCTCCAGATTGGCGATCCGCTCCTGCAATTCTCTGATGATCATATCCTGCTTGCCGAGGCGGTCGGTGATGCGTGCATCCCCCATCTGGTAGCGGGCTCGCTTGCCGAGGTATCCGAACAATAGGCTGATAAATACGATCAGGACTATGCCTGTCCACATGGTCATGTCACGACTCCTTGTCGTCTATAAACGGCGAAAACGCTGATGGGATCTGTTCTGTTTTCTCACAGCCGCCAATTGGCCGCAATGGGCCCCGTTTCGCCTTTGTGATGCAGTTGGCTATTGCTGCCAGAGTGGCCGCCCGACCCAGAGCGCCCACAGGGTGAGGTGCAGCAGCACGATAAACCAGAAGACCAGCCGGTAGCTGCGCTTCTGGGTCTTGTGACGCAGCCACTGGCGGGCCACCAGTGCCCCCGGCCAGCCGCCGCACAGCTCCAGCAGGTGCAGGCGAGATTCGGGAATGCGCCATTCACCGCGCACCGCCTGCCGCTTGTCCCAGGCGTAGGCGACTACCGTGAGCAGGCTCATGAAGAGCAACACGGCCAGCGGCCACCACTGCTGCTCGCCGAGGCCGAGCCAGAGGGCGGCGCCCAGTGGCAGCAGTGCCAGCGCCATCACTGGGCCAGCTCCCAGCAGCGCTCCTCATCCTGCTTGAGTTTGCGGATCACCTTGGCCGGATTGCCCACCGCCACCGAGTCGGCCGGGATGTCGCGGGTCACCACGGCGCCCGCGCCAATAATGGATCGCGGCCCTATGGTGACGCCGGGGCAGATGATGGCGCCGCCGCCAATCCAGCAGTCGTCACCGATCCGCACCGGCTTGTTGTAGGCAGTCCAGTTCCGTCGTTCCAGATAGTTCATGGTGTGGGTGGCGGTGTAGATCTGCACGTTGGGGGCCAGCAGCACATGGCTGCCGATATGCACTTCGCCCACGTCGAGAATGGTGACGTTGAAGTTGAAGAAGGTCTTCTCGCCGATATGGATGTTGCGGCCGAATTCGCAGGTAAACGGCGTGCTGATCCAGCAGGAGTCGGGGCAGTGGCCAAAGAGCTCGCGGCAGATCTGCTGGCGCAGAGGGGCATCGCCTGCAGGTGAACCATTGAGCCGGGCCAGCTGCGCCTGACCGCGGATCCGGTCGTTGGCTATCTCCTCGCTCTGGCTATCCAGTGCCCCGCCAGCCAGTACCTTGTCCCAGTCGCTCGCCATTGCTACCTCCTCATGCTGCAAGAGCAGGCAGTATACGTGACTGTCAGGGGCGCCGTCAGTCTGTCACTTGTTGCAGGTGATCCCCGTCAACCTGCGGGCCAGACGAGGGGCAGGATCAGCAGGGCCGAGATGAAGTAAGGGAGCAGCACCCGCAGCCCCAGACTGCGACCGCCGATACCGAGGGCCAGCAGCCCCTTCACCAGCGAGTTGACCAGCCCGGCGAGCAGGATGCCGCGGGCGGCCACCTCCAGCGCCAGCTCCTTGTGGGAGAGCTGGGAGAGCGACAGCGTGATGGCGTCCACATCGGTGATCCCCGACACCAGCGCCAGCAGGTAGACCCCGGAGTTGCCCACCTTGTCTTGCAGCAGGGTGGCCATAAAGCCGATCAGCGCCAGCAGCAGGCCGAACTTGATGGCGGTGGCAAGATCGAGCGGGTTGCTGGTTTCCGGCTGCACCGGGCCGTCAGTCAGCTCCTCGCGCTGACGCCAGAACCAGAAGGCAAAGCCGTAGACTGTGGTGGCCAGCAGCAACAGGGGGGCGATGAGGCGCATCGCCAGTTCGCTGTGAATGAGCAGCACCAGTACCAGCAGCCGCAGCCACATGGTGGCCCCTGCCAGCAGGATGCCGGTAGCCAGCAGTCGCTCCAGCCCGCCCTGCTCCTTGTTGAGACGGGCGAACTGCAGGGTGAGAGCGGTGGAGGAGGCCAATCCCGCCAGTATGCTGGTGAGCACCAGCCCAGCGCGGGTGCCGAGCAGCCGCACCGCGAAGTGGCCACAAAACGAGATGCCGGCGATCACCACCACCATCAGCCAGATCTTGAAGGGGTTGAAGGCATCGAGGGGCCCCATCTCCTCGTTGGGCAGCACCGGCAGCAGCACCAGCGAGATAAGCAGAAAACGCAAGGTGGCGTGGAACTCGGTTTCGCTCAGAAACAGCATCCCCTGCTGGATCTTGCCCTTGAGCCCCATCAAGAGGGCAGCCAGCACGGCGCAGGCGACCGCCTCGCTCGGGCTCAGCAGCACCGACATCAGCCCCAGCAAATAGGTGAGCAGCATGGCGACCGAGCTGGTGAGGCCGAACTCCCCCTGCCAGCGTTGGGCCAGCCAGACCGAGAGGCCACAACCGATCACCACCGCCAGCAGGCCGAGCAGCGGCAGCCAGGGGCCCAGGGTGGGCAGCAGCAAACCGCACACCCCGCCGAGCAGGCCGATAAGGCCGTAGGTACGCATCCCGGCGATGCGCTGGTTATCCCCCAGCTGGCGCACCTGCCAACCCCGCTCCAGCCCGATGATAAGGCCGATGGCCAACGAGACCAGGGCTCCGTTGACCGGTTCTGCATTGATCCACATAACGACTTCCTTTTCGTCATCTTCCTGCCTTGTTCCCATGATGGCACAGCGAGCAAGGGGCCAGAGGGGCATGGCTCACAGAGTCTGCGTCCGGCTCCCGGTGCGGGTGGCTGAGTTGATATGAGCAAAAGAGATAAGCAAAGAGTTATTTCTTTCTTCTGGGCATAACAACTCCACGGCATGCTGTTCTCAACCCAACAAGATATGGAGAATCACCATGAAACTGCGAATGACCGCCCTGACCCTGCTCTCTCTGCTGGCATTTGGTCAGGCCAATGCCGCCGAGATCCGCCTGCTCAACGTCTCTTACGATCCGACCCGCGAGCTGTTTCAGGAGTACAACGCCGCCTTTGCCAAGGAGTGGAAGGCCAAAACCGGCGACGACGTGGTGGTGAGCCAGTCTCACGGTGGCTCCGGCAAGCAGGCCCGTGCTGTGGTGGATGGACTGGAGGCCGACGTGGTATCGCTGGCGCTGGCCTACGATGTCAACGCCATCGCCAAGGCGGGGCTGACCGCTGCCGACTGGCAGAGCCGCCTCGGCAACAACGCCTCGCCCTATACCTCCACCATTGTCTTCCTGGTGCGCAAGGGCAATCCCAAGCAGATCAAGGATTGGGATGATCTGGTGCGCAAGGATGTCGCCATCGTGACTCCCAACCCCAAGACCTCCGGCGGGGCACGCTGGAACTATCTGGCCGCCTGGGGCTATGCCCTGAAGAAGAGCGGCAGTGAAGAGGGGGCCAAGCAGTTTGTCGGCGATCTATTCAAGAACGTGAAGGTGCTGGACTCAGGCGCCCGCGGTGCCACCACCAGCTTTACCGAGCGCGGTCTCGGTGACGTGCTGCTGGCGTGGGAGAACGAAGCCCTGCTGGTGCTTGGTCAGGCGGGTGCCAGCGACAAGTTCGAGCTGGTGGTGCCTTCGGTCTCCATTCTGGCGGAGCCGCCGGTCGCGGTGGTGGACAAGGTGGCCAAGAAGCACGGTACCGAAGCGGTGGCCAAGGCCTATCTCGATTATCTCTACTCTGACGAGGGGCAGCATATCGTCGCCAAACATCACTATCGCCCCAGCAACCCGGCGATCCTGAAGGAGACGGCAGCCCAGTTCCCGCAGCTTGCCCTCTTTACCGTCAAGGATCTGGAAGGGGATTGGGAGAAAGCCCAGAAGAAACACTTCGCCCAGGGCGGTCTGTTTGACCAGATCTATCAGCCGGGTCGTTGATAGCTTCGTTATCCATCACTGAACTGGCCCCTGTGCCAGCCGATAGGAGCACCAAGATGAACAAGATCCTCCTGGTTCCCGGTCTGCACAACAGTGGGCCGGATCACTGGCAGAGCCGCTGGCACGATCATTTTCCCCAATGGCAGCGGATGACCGGGCTGCCGTGGGACAAGCCGGACCTCAGGGTCTGGAGTGCCAAGCTGGCGAGCAAGCTGAAACGTCGCCGCAGCCGGGTCCATCTGGTGGCCCACTCTTTCGGCGCCCTGACCGCCATCGCGGCGGCCCGCTTGCAGCCGGAGAAGGTGGCCTCGATCTTTCTGGTGGCGCCCGCCGATCCTGCCCGTTTTGGCATTGCGGATGAGGCCTTGGCCGGGCCGCTGCAGGTGTCGGCCCAGCTGGTGGCCAGCCGCAATGATCCCTGGATGAGCTTTGAACGGGCCGAATACTGGAGTCGCCAGTGGCAGGTGCCGCTGTTCGATGCCGGTGAGGCTGGCCATATCAATGCCCAGTCCGGTCATGGGGACTGGCATCAGGGGCTGCATTTGCTGGGGGCACTCTACCGCCGTGGTGAGCTGGTAGTGGCACCGGTCAAGGCCGCATCGCCCCGGCCGGTCGTATTGGGCTTTCGCTAGGTATCTGTGAAGTGGTTGGAGGGTTGGCGAGCGCGCTGTTCGCTGGCTACTCCATGCCCCCGTTCTTTGAATGCTCCGCTCCTTATTGCTCCATTTCTTAGGTCTTTTATTTATATAAAAGACCTTTTTTTATTTGGAGTGCGCCAAGAGCCTTGTGACTCTGCGGTTAGACAAAAAAGTGATTAGCAAAGTCGCAATTGATGTTTGTTGCCGATGAGGGGAGTGAGCAGAATCACCATATCGAAAATTCTTCATAACAGATGGATGTGTTATGCGATTTGGTTCTTATTCTGTCCTGCCCGGTTTTGGCCCCACCCTGGGGTTCAGTCTGCTCTATCTGGGCCTGCTGGTGCTGTTGCCGCTCTCGGCCCTGGTACTGTTTGCGATCAACAACCTGACCGCCGCCGAGTTCTGGCAGGTGATCGGTTCACCCCGGGTGCTCGCTTCCTTTCGCCTGAGCTTCGGTGCGGCCTTTGTCGCGGCGCTGCTCAACAGCCTGTTTGGCCTGATCCTGGCCTGGATCCTGGTGCGCTACACCTTCCCCGGTCGTCGTCTGGTGGATGCCCTCATCGACCTACCGTTTGCCATGCCCACCGCTGTCTCCGGCATCGCCCTGTGCGCCATCTTCGCCCCCAACGGCTGGATCGGCCAGCTGCTGGCGCCGCTCGGCATCCAGCTCGCCTACAACCCTATCGGGGTGGTCATCGCACTCACCTTTATCGGATTGCCGTTTGTGGTGCGTACCCTGCAGCCGGTGCTGCGGGAGGCTGAAACCGAGCAAGAGGAGGCCGCCGCCAGCCTCGGCGCCGATCGCTGGCAGACCTTTCTGCGGGTGCTCTGGCCGACCCTGGTGCCTGCCCTGCTCACCGGTTTTGCGCTGGCGTTTGCCCGTGGGGTGGGGGAGTACGGCTCCGTCATCTTCATCGCCGGCAACCTGCCGATGGTCTCGGAAATCGCGCCGCTGATGATCATGAGCCACCTGGAAGAGTATGACTACGCAGGTGCCTCCGCCATCGCCGTGGTGATGCTGCTGATTTCGTTCATTTTGTTACTGCTAATCAACAAGTTGCAGGCCTGGAGCTGGTCTCGCATCGGAGGGAGCCGGATATGAGTTCATCTGCTATCGCCATTGAGGCGGCCTCTGTGGAGGCGACCCCCGCTCGCAAGGCACCGGTCGTGATCCGTGAACCCCAGTGGGTCAAGTGGCTGCTCATCACGGTCGGTTTGGGTTGGTTTGCCGCCCTGTTGCTGCTGCCGTTGGCCACCGTCTTTATTCAGGCGCTGACGCCGGGGCTCGCCTTCTTCTGGCACGCCATCAGCGAGCCGGATGCCTTGAGCGCCCTCGGTCTCACCGCGTTGGTGACCCTCTGTGCGGTTCCACTCAATTTGTTGTTCGGGATTGCGGCGGCCTGGGCTATCGCCCGTTTCCGCTTCCCCGGTCGGCAGCTGCTCATCACCATCATCGATCTGCCCTT
This sequence comes from Aeromonas sp. 602396, assembly GCF_049173735.1. Taxonomy (NCBI): domain Bacteria; kingdom Pseudomonadati; phylum Pseudomonadota; class Gammaproteobacteria; order Aeromonadales; family Aeromonadaceae; genus Aeromonas; species Aeromonas sp. 602396. Next base: position 23,922 of record NZ_JAAKSD010000011.1, read on the forward strand.
CTCGGTGTCGCCGGTGATCGCCGGTCTGATGCTGGTGTTGATGTTCGGCAGCCGCGGCTGGTTTGGTGACTGGTTGAGCGAACATGACATCAAGATCATCTTCGCCACCCCGGGGATCATCCTAGCTACCACCTTCATTACCGTGCCTTTCGTGGTGCGCGAGCTGCTGCCCCAGATGGAGGCGCGCGGCCCGGAAGAGGAAGAAGCCGCCATCATGCTGGGGGCGAGCGGTCTGCAGATGTTCTGGCGCGTCACCCTGCCCGGCATTCGCTGGAGCCTGATGTACGGCCTGCTGCTCTGTACCGCCCGCGCAGTGGGGGAGTTTGGCGCTGTGTCGGTAGTTTCCGGCCATATTCGCGGCCAGACCAATACCCTGCCGCTGCATATCGAAATCCTCTACAACGAGTACCAGACCGGCGCCGCCTTTGCAGTGGCAAGCCTCTTGGCTCTGTTCGGGATCTTCACCCTGCTGGGGGAAACCCTGTTGGCCCGGCTGCGTGCCCAGCCCACCAAATCTCACTGATCACCGTTTTAAAGAGGCAGCCATGAGCATTCAGGTTCAACAACTCAACAAGCATTTCAATCAGTACGCGGCGCTGGCAGACATTAACCTCGACTTTCACGACGGTGAGCTGGTGGCGCTGCTCGGCCCCTCCGGTTGCGGCAAGACCACCCTGCTGCGGATCATCGCCGGGCTGGAGCAGGCCGACTCTGGCCACGTCATCATCCGTGGCGAGGACGCATCGGATCTCCATGTGCGCGAGCGCAACGTCGGCTTCGTGTTCCAGCACTACGCCCTGTTTCGCCACATGACGGTGTTCGAAAACGTAGCGTTTGGCCTGCGGGTCAAACCGCGCAGCGAGCGCCCGGCCGAGGCGGCCATTCGTGCCCGGGTCAAGGAGCTGCTGGATCTGGTGCAGCTCAGCCACGTGGCTGAGCGCTACCCGACCCAGCTCTCCGGCGGCCAGCGTCAGCGGGTCGCGCTGGCCCGCGCGCTGGCGGTGCAGCCCAAGGTACTGCTCTTGGACGAGCCCTTCGGCGCCCTCGATGCGCAGGTGCGCAAGGAGCTGCGTCGCTGGCTGCGCGAGCTGCACGACGAGCTGCACGTCACCAGTCTGTTCGTGACTCACGATCAGGAAGAGGCGCTGGAGGTAGCGGATCGGGTGGTGCTGATGAATGCCGGACGGGTCGAGCAGATCGGCACCCCGGCCGAGGTCTACGACCAGCCCGCCAGCTCCTTCGTCCACAGCTTCCTCGGCAGTGTGAACCAGTTCCGCGGTCGGGTGGCGGAGCAGGGATTCGGTGTCGGCGAGCAGCTGCTCGGCGGGCCGTCGGCTTCCCATCTGGCTCACGGCAGTGCCGCCATCGCCTATGTCCGCCCCCATGAACTGGAGATCTTGCCAGCCGATGCGCCGGGCGGGATCCGCGCCACCATTACCCGTCTGCTGCCCATGGGGCCACGCATTCGGGTGGAGCTGCGTGGTGACGGTGAGACCAAAGGGGCTCACTATGAGGCGGAGCTGAGCAAGGAGGCGGCCAAGCTGTTTGCCCCGGGTCAGGGGGTGAAGCTGGTGGCCAGACAGGCGCAGTTCTATCCCGACTATCAGATTTGATGCTGTGTTGCGGGCGGTGTGGCCGCCCGGTTCAGGCTGTCAGCCGGGCATGATCCGGCCAAATAACAAAAATGAGAGGGGCGAGCAGATTGTGTCGCCCACTCTTCGCAGGAGGCGACAAGGTGAATTTCCAGCAGTTACGTATTATCCGGGAGGCAGCGCGGCGGGATTACAACCTGACCGAGGTGGCCAATGCCCTTTTTACCTCGCAATCCGGGGTGAGTCGCCATATCCGCGAGCTGGAAGAGGAGCTCGGTATCGAGCTCTTTATCCGCTACGGTAAGCGGCTGCTCGGTATGACCGAGCCTGGCAAGGAGCTGCTGGTGATTGCCGAGCGCATTCTCAATGACGCCAACAACATCCGCAAACTGGCCAGTACCTTTGCCAACCGCGACTCGGGCCGCTTGCTGGTGGCGACCACCCATACCCAGGCCCGCTATGCCCTGCCGCGGGTGGTGAAGGCGTTTCGCGAGCAGTTTCCGCTGGTACAGCTGGAGCTTCGTCAGGGCAGCCCGGAGGAGATTGTGCGGCTGGTGCAGACCGGCGAGGTGGATATCGGCATCAGCAGCGAGCAGCTCGACAAGAGCGAAGGGGTGGTGGCATTTCCCTACTACCGCTGGCACCACAATATCGTGGTGCCCGAGCAACATCCGCTGGCAGGTGAGCGGGAGCTGACGCTGGCGGCGCTGGCCAACTGGCCCATCGTCACCTATCAAGCCGGGTTGACCGGGCGGGTGCGGGTGGATGAAGCCTTTGCTGCGGCTGGCATTGAACCGCAGATCCTGCTGACGGCGCAGGACTCCGATGTCATCAAGACCTATGTCGAGCTGGAGATGGGGGTCGGCATACTGGCCGACATGGCGTTCGACGCACAGCGCGATCAGGGGCTGGTACAGCTTGATGGCAGCCATCTGTTTGCCCCCCATACCGCCTGGATTGGCCTCAAGCAGGGGCAGTTCCAGCACAACTTTGCCTGGCAGTTTATCCAGCTCTGCAACCCCGAGCTGGCGCTGGCGGATATTCAAGCCCGCGCCATGGGCAGCGAGCCTGCCCTCGACTTCCAGATTTGAATAGGAAGAGATGACAAAAGGGGAGCCAATGGCTCCCCTTTTTTGTTGCTGGCAGATGAGATTGCCAGCAAAAACAGACGGCTTCATATGAATTTTTTCACTTAGGTTTGCCAGTTAATTTTGTTTGTTATCCGGTACTTGGGTTGCAGGATGGAATAAGTGACTGACCAAAGTCGATCCATTCAGGATAAAGCATGCCGTATAGCTACCTATCACATCTGCGTTGCAGCAAGAGTGGCGAGATCCATGAGGCTGACCAGCCCTGGCAACTGAGCCGGGCTGGTGCGCCACTGCTGGCCAGCTACGATCTCGATGCGCTGAAGCGAGCATGGCACCCGGCGGCATTGCTGGGGCGCCCGGCCAGCCTGTGGCGTTATCACGAGTTGCTGCCGGTGCGAGATCCCGCCCACGTTGTGACGCTGGGGGAGGGATTCACCCCACTGCTACGGCTGCCTACGCTGGGCAAGCAGATCGGTATTCCGGATCTCTGGATGAAGGATGAGAGCGTCATCCCCACCGGCTCCTTCAAGGCTCGTGGTGCAGCGGTGGGCATCTCCCGCGCGCGTGAACTCGGCGTCACTCACTTCGCCATGCCGACCAACGGCAACGCAGGCGCTGCATGGGCGCTCTACGGTGCCCGTGCCGGACTGCGCAGCACCATCGTTATGCCGCAGGCAGCCCCCGCCATCACTCGACTGGAGACCTCTCTCGCCGGTTCCCGCCTCTATCTGGTGGATGGCCTGATCAGCGATGCCGGTCGTCAGGTGGCGCAGGCGGTGGCGGAGCAATCCCTGTTTGACGCCTCAACCCTGAAGGAGCCCTACCGGATTGAGGGCAAGAAGACCATGGGGCTGGAGATTGCCGAACAGCTGGGCTGGACCCTGCCGGATGTGATCATCTATCCGACCGGTGGCGGGGTCGGCCTCATCGGTATCTACAAGGCGCTGCGCGAGCTGCAGGAGCTGGGCTGGGTCAAGGGCGCGTTGCCCAGACTGGTCGCGGTACAGGCGAGTGGCTGCGCGCCCATTGTGCAGGCGTGGCAACAGAGAGCCACCGAATCGAGCTTCTGGCCCGACTCCCAAACGCTGGCTTTCGGCATCAATGTACCCAAGGCACTGGGAGATTTTCTGGTGCTGGACGCCCTCTATCGCACCGAGGGTTGCGCCATCGCGGTGGATGACAAGGCCATCCAGAGCGAGATCCGCCAGCTTGCCTCTCGCGAAGGGAGCTTTGTCTGCCCTGAGGGGGCCGCCGCGTTTGCTGCTGCTCGTCAACTACGCGAGGCTGGCTGGATCCGTGGGGGAGAGCAGGTCGTGGTGCTCAATACCGGTGCCGGCATCAAGTACCCGGATGCGATCACTGTGCTGCCCCAGCGTCTGCAGCGTGACGGGAGGATCCCGGCATGAATCTGGATCTGCCTTTCATCCTCACGACGCTGCCCGCCTTCGGCAAGGCGGTCTGGGTCACCTTGCAACTGGGAGCCATAGTGATCCTCACTTCGCTGGCGGTCGCCCTGCTCAACGTCGCCCTGTTGAGCCTGCACAAGCGGCAGCTCAGCGCACTGATCCGCGGATATGTCGAGCTGGCTCGCAACACGCCGCTGCTTATCCAGCTCTTCTTCCTCTATTTCGGGCTGCCTGCGCTCGGCTTGTCGCTGTCGGGCTTTACCACTGCGGTGATTGCCATGACCTTCCTCGGCGGTGGTTATCTGACCGAGGCGCTGCGTGCAGGCATTCAGGCGGTGCCCGCCAGTCAGCTGGAGGCTGGCAGGGCCATCGGCCTCTCCCGCTGGCAACTGCTGCGCCACGTGCAGTTGCCCCAGGCCTGGCTCGCCAGCCTGCCGGCGCTGTTTGCCAACTTCATCTTTCTGCTCAAGGAGACGACTGTGGCTTCGGCGGTGGCGGTGCCAGAGCTGCTCTACACCACCAAGAATTACATCGCCCTCTACTACAAGACCTACGAGATGCTGGCGGTGCTGACCTTGATGTGCGTGCTGATCTTCCTGCCGCTCTCGCTCGCTCTGCGCGTCGTTGAAAGGAGGCTGCAACATGGTCAGTTCGGTCACTGAATCGCTGATGCAGGCGAGGATCCCGATGTGGGCACTTATCTTCCAGCTGCCGCAGATTCGCCACCGAGGCGCAGGAAAGGAGGGCTCAATATGGTCAATTCCGTTACTGAGCAGCTGACGCAGGCGCTGCCACTGCTGGCGGTGGGCGCGGGTCAGACCCTCGCCATCTCGCTACTGGCCATCCTGCTTGCCACCCTCGGCGGTGTCGCTTACGGCGTGTTGGCACAACAGGGCGGCCGGTTGGTGCGGGGCCTGCTGCGGCTTTATCTCGAGCTGTTTCGGGTAGTGCCGGTGCTGGTGTGGCTCTATCTCTTTTTCTTCGGGTTGCCGATCTTTTTCGGCCTCGATATTCCGGCCTTCTGGTGCGCCGTGCTGGTACTCGCCCTCTGGGGCGCCAGCGAGGTGGGAGAGGTGGTGCGCGGTGGCCTCAACTCCCTCGCCCGTGGTCAGCAGGAGGCCGGGTTGGCGCTCGGGCTCTCGACCTGGCAGCTCTATCGCCATGTGTTGCTGCCGCAGGCGTTGCAGCGGCTGACGCCGCCGACCATCAACATCTACACCCGCATCATCAAGACCAGTTCGCTGGCGGTGCTGATCGGGGTGGTGGAGGTGATCAAGGTGGGCCAGCAGGTCATCGAGCGCACCTATGGCTCGCTGCTTATTTACGGTCTGCTGTTTCTGTTCTTTTTTCTGGTCTGCTATCCGCTCTCGCTCGCCTCGCGCCGGCTGGAGCAACAATGGGGTAATGCGGTATGACACCTCTGCTTGAACTCGGTTCTGTCAGTAAACAGTTCGGCCCGAATCTGGTGCTGGATCGGATCAGCCTCAGCGTGCGAGCCGGGGAGGTGATCGTCATCCTGGGGCCTAGCGGCTGTGGCAAGAGCACACTGCTGCGCACTCTCAACGGGCTCGAACCCATTCAGGGGGGCGAGATCCGCTTCGATGGTGTGTTGCTGGATGGTGCCACCGACTGGCAGCGGGTGCGCCAGCGGATCGGCATGGTGTTCCAGAGCTATCACCTCTTCCCCAACCTGACGGTGCTGGAAAATGTGCTGCTCGGCCCCCTGCAGGTGCAAAAGCGGGAGCGGGCAGAGGCACTGCTGCAAGCCGAGCAGCTGCTGACCCGCATCGGCCTGTGGGAGCGGCGCCATGACTATCCGCGCCAGCTTTCCGGCGGCCAGCAGCAGCGCATCGCCATCGTGCGGGCGCTGTGCATGAACCCGCAGGTGATGCTGTTTGACGAGGTGACCGCTGCGCTGGATCCCGAGATGGTGCAGGAGGTGCTGGAGGTGATCCGCGATCTCGCCGGCAGCGGCATGACCCTGCTTATCGTCACCCACGAGCTGGCCTTCGCCCGGGCGGTGGCGGATCGCATCGTCTTCATGGATGGCGGCCACATTCTGGAGCAGGCAGCACCTCACCAATTTTTCGACAATCCCAGGAGCCAGCGTGCGCGCCAGTTCCTCGCCAAGTTTTCTTATACAAATGTCATCAAACGAAAGGAGTCAGCATGAAAAAAATCACCTCGGTTCTGCTTAGTGCCTTATTGGGACTGGGTATTGCCAGTGGCGCCGCCCATGCGGCGGACGGTTCCCTCGACAAGATCAAGGCGCGGGACAAGCTCATCGTCGGCGTCTTCACCGACAAGCCGCCGTTTGGCTACGTGGACGAGAAGGGGAACTACGTCGGTTTTGACACCGATCTCGGCCGCCGCTTCGCCAAGGATCTGCTGGGGGACGAGAACAAGATCGAGTTCGTGGCGGTGGAGCCAGCCAGCCGCATCCCCTTCCTGCAGAGCGACAAGGTGGATCTGATCCTCGCCAATATGACGGTGACCCCGGAGCGGCGCGAGGTGGTGGATTTCACCAACCCGAACCTGCGAGTGGCGGTACAGGTGCTGGTGCCGGAAGGGAGTCCGGCCAAGAAGCTCGATGATCTGGCCAGCAAGACCCTGATCGTGACCACCGGCACCACGGCCGACATCTGGCTGACCCGTAACCACCCAGAGTGGAAGGTTCTCAAGTTCGAGAAGAACACCGAATCTTTGCAGGCACTGGCCCAAGGGCGCGGTGACGCCTACGCCCAGGACAATCTGGTGCTGTTCAGCTGGGCCAAGGAGAATCCGGGCTACCGGGTATTGCCCGAAAAATTGGGCTCGGAAGACCCGATCGCCCCGGCGGTGAAGAAGGGCAATATCGAGCTGCGTGACTGGGTCAACGACCGTCTCGCCAAGCTGGGGGAGGAGAAGTACCTGCTGAAACTCTATGACCAGTATGTGCGTGACAAGCTGAGCCCTGATACCGATCCGAATGATGTGATTGTCGAAGGAGGAAAATGGCAGGGTTAATGGACAAATCCTGTTTGAAGAGTGTGTTGAGTGTGTTGAGTGTGTGAAGTAAGTGAAGAGTGAGGTCTTGGTTCCGTTGGTATGCAAACCGCAAGGTTTGATTTTTCCGGGCGTCCCCTGCTAGAGAGGACGCCCTTTTTTATGTGGCCAAGCGTGGGTTAGTGCACTTCATCCCACGCCATTTGCCAGTGGGAGCCGAAACCCGGCTCGTACTGGGTGGCAGTGGTGGTCCACTGCTGGCAGTAGCCGCTGTAGGGGAAGGGCTTGCACTGATAGATCTTGCCATTTTTCGGCTGCTGCACCTTGGTGCCGGCGGCATAGGATTTGAGCGAGTTCGGGAAGATGAAGTCGTATTCGCCGCTGCTCTGCTCCTTGAACATCAGATCCATGGTCTGCTGGATGGTCTCGCCGCCCGCTTTCGGGGTGGCCTTGATCACCAGCTGGTGGTGACCCGCCTTGAGACCTTCCAGCGCCATGGTGAAGGTGTGGCTGCTGTCCTTGATGTCGGCACTGCTTTCACCCTTGGCGACGCCGCCGTGGTCATAGAGGGTGTTGGTGACGGCCAGATCGCCCTGTGCGGTGACGGTGAAATCGAGGGTTGCCTTGCCGTTGTCCAGCACATAGTCGCTGGCCAGACCGCTGACGCTGATGCTGTCCACTACCGGCGGCTGCAGCTGTTGCATATCAATCTCGACTCGATCCAGTTTGCTGTCTCGATGCAGATAGACGGGGTTCATACCGTAGACCGGATTGAACTGACCATCGGCTCCTTGCTGACCGGCGCGGATCAGGCTCTGTTCGGCGTTGATCTTGCTGGCGAGGGCATGGGCCCAGCTGTTCTTCTGGCCCTGCTCGGCGGTGGTGATGGTCAGTACGGTCTGCAGATCGGGGCGCTCGCCGTTGGCATCGAATACCCGGGTCATCGCCTTGTCACCCACTGCGAGGTCGATGGAGGGGTAGATGGTGCCTGCCTGGCTCCACTCCAGCGGCGGCTGGCTACCATCTTTGAACTTGGCATCGATGATGTTGTAGAAGCTGTTGCTGGTGTCGCCCACTTCCCACACGCCGAGGATCACCTGATAACCGGTGCGCTCCGGCAGGATACAGTTGTGGGTCACCTGCTTGGGCGGCTGCACCATGTTGCCGTCGATGATGCAGAAGGGGGTCAGGTCGAACGAGGCGCGGGTGAGCGGCTGGTTGGGGTTCCAGTCCTGCTTGGTTAGGTAGTAGCGCCAGTTGCGGGTGACGTGGTTGGCAGTGAAGGTCCAGCTGATGGCGAAGGGGCCGGGCTGTACTTCACGCTTGGTCCAGCGGTCGCTGGTCTGGATGTTCAGCTCGCTCCAGCGCGGGCTGCCCGCCGAGGCGATTTGACCATCCTGCGGGCCGCTCTGCGGGAAGCCTGATGGGCCCTCCACGCTCTGGGGTTCCCACTGCACGCCGCCACACTGGCTGTTGCCGCCGGTTTTGCACAGATAGTTGCGACTCTCGGGCTGGCTGATGTAGCCGTGGGCCAGTGCGCTGCCGCTGGCCAGCAGGGCCAGCATCGCCGCGATGTGATTGAGTTGGATTTTTGCTGCCATACATTCCTCTGTTCGATAGATGTGGGCAGTCAGTTGGCCGGGGAGTTCCCCGATGCACACTTGCGTGTGGCAACCCCGCTATCCTGGACAAAACGTCTGTAGACCGGAGGCTTTGCGTCCCGACCTTTCGGTCAGTTTGCCAAATGACTAGATGGTTAGTGATGGGCCAAATGTTCGGCCGTCTGCATTGTGCACCGCATTGATTAATTATTTGAAGTTAAATGTTTAAATGCATAATCCGGTGGCACAAAAAACGTTCTAACTGGCTGTTTTTAAATTGTTCTCTAATTTGTGAATGGCGTCGAATACCGTTGAATATGCCGATAAGGTGCATGCTGATTGCGTGTTGTCGGCGTAAAAAAACCTGCCAGCCGAGCTGGCAGGTCGAGTGACAAGGCGACACGGATTGACGCCATCAATGGCGGGCGCGCTGCTCGCTATTGGAGTGATGTAGAGTTGGCATCATAGGAGTCTTGCTGGACTCCTTGCCCAGTTTGAACACCGCAAGCCGCTCATCCAGGCTGCGGGAGAGACCGGCCAGCAGTTCGCTCTCCTGCGCCAGTTGCGAGGCGGACTGGGACATCTCGAGCGCCGAGTCGTTGATGCCGCTGACGTTGCGATTCATATCCTCGGCCACCATGCTCTGCTGTTCGGCGGCGGTAGCGATCTGGGTCGCCATGTCGCTCACATGCTGGATATGGTTGACGATCAGGGTGAGATCCTGCCCCGCCTGCTGGGACTGGTTGACGCTGCTCTCCGCCAGTTTGCGGCTGGTATCCATGGCGTTGGCGGCGGTGACGGCCCGTTGCTGCAGCTGGGCGATGGTGCTCTGGATCTCTTCGGTGGACTGGCGGGTACGACTGGCCAGCTGGCGCACTTCGTCGGCGACCACGGCAAAGCCACGTCCCTGCTCCCCTGCACGGGCTGCTTCTATGGCGGCGTTGAGCGCCAGCAGATTGGTCTGATCCGAGATTGAGCTGATAACGGCGGTCACTTCACTGATCTGCATCACCCCCTCTTTGAGCTGGTTGACCTGCAGAGTGGCCTGCTCCACTTCGGTTGCCAACGCCTTGATGCCATGCACACTGGCGTGAACATCACGGTTGCCTAGCCCGGCTTCACCTGTCGCTTCCTGGGTATCCCGCGCGGTATTTTCGGCGTGCCCGGCCACATCAGAGATGGTGGCGCTCATCTCGTTCATGGCGGTGGCGAGCTGGGCCAGTTGATCCCGCTGGCTGGTGACCGCCTGATTGGTCTGCTCGGCAGAAGCGGCGATGCGCAAGGCGGCATCCGCCACATTGCGAGCCCCCTGGCTTGCCTCCAGCAGGGCGTGGCGAATGGCATCGAGACTCTGATTGGTACAGCGGGCGACCATGCCCAGCTCATCCTTGCCATGTACCGGGATGCTCACCACCAAATCCCCCTTGGCGACCCGTTGCATGGCGTGGTTGATCTGGCTGAGGGGGGAGACGATGGAGCGGGTGATGCGCCAGCCCAGCAGCCCCATCAGCAGGATCACGATGGCGGTGGCGGTACCCATCTTCATGTACTGGGCCCAGATGGTCTGCTGAATATCTTGCAGCAGCATGCCGGAGCCGAGGATCCAGCCCCAGGGTTGATAGCCGGAGACCATGGAGAGTTTGTCAGCGGTTTCGCCCGACGGGCCAGTCCAGACATATTGCAGGGTCCCATGCTTGCCCCCCTTGGCGATATCCACCATCTGATACCAGAACTGCCCGGCGGTGGCAGCGCCCCCTTCGCCCATTTTCTGACCGATCAGTTCGGGGCGGATGGGGTGAACTACCATAGTGCGGTTCTCGTCGATGACAAACAGGTAGTTGTTGCCATCAAAGCGGGTGTTGGTCAGCAGTTTACGCGCCTCCTGCTGGGCCTGTTCCATGGGCAGGGTGCTGGCCAGAAACTGGATCTGGCTCATAGCCTGGTCCAGCACGGCATTGAGCCGTGCCTCTCGCTCGCTCATCAGATTTCGCTGGAGCGCATTGGCCGAGATGAGCAGCAGCGAGACAAAACCGACAAACGCCAACGTGAGCAGCAAGATCAATTTGCGGCTCACGGTGATATCACCGAGCTTGAACATGATTAAACCCTCGTTATCCCGTTTTATGGTGGCTCTGTACCGCTGCAGCCAGTTCGTCAAAGTTAACAACTCATTTACTTTCAGCCGTTTGCCGACCGTTTCTGATGAGCGCTTGAACAACAGTATAGCCAGCAGACAGCGCTCCCCATTTTTTGGTAGCGTGTTCATGCGCATCCCTGCGCAATTTTTGCCAAAGAGTGTGAATCATTTGGCATTTCACTAAAAAAAGGAGTGGGCCCCGCTGCGGGTGACCCCATCACAAGAGGGAATTTATGAGTTCCATTGCCAGGAATTACTTCAACCAACTCAACGCCGATTATCTGCAGGTACACAGGTGCAAAGAGGATCTTTTCTGGTCCACTTATATGGGCACCAGCGACGATCAGGCCGGTTTTACCGCGGCCGAGCAAGCCTACAAGGCTTTTTGTGCCAATCCTGCCCGCCTGCCCGCGTTGCGGGAGATGCTGGCGCAGGCCGAAGAGGATGATCTCAAACGCGGCCTGTGGGGCTGGATCGCCTTCTTCGAGTGCAATGTGATTGAAGATCCCGCCGCTGCCGCCCTGATGGATGAGCTGGTGGCTGCCGAGGCGGCGCTGTTCGCCCGCCGCAAGGGGCTGAAACTGACCCTGCTGGATGAGCATGGCCAGCAGGTGGCTGGTAGCCTACCCGCCGCCAGTACCTCCCTTGCCGCCAGCCCGAGCGAGGCGGTGCGCCAGAGCGCGCTCGCCATGTTCCACACCCTGGAGCAGTGGGTGGTCGGCAATGGTTTTCTCGAGGTGGTGGCGCTGCGCAACCGCTTTGCCAGAGCCATGGGCTATCGCGACTACTTCGATTACAAGGTGCGCAAGAACGAGCAGATGAGCCCGGAGCAGTTGTTCTCCATTCTCGACGACTTCATTTCCCGCACCGACGCCCGGCTGCAGCAAAGCCTTGCCGAGCTGAAAGCGGCCAAGGGGGAGGCGGCCCTGATGCCCCATAACCTGCGCTACGCCATCAGTGGTGATGTAACCCGCCAGCTCGATCCTTATGTGCCCTTCTCGCGGGCGCTGAAGGATTGGGTCGAGAGCTTCCGTCGTCTCGGCATCCAGTATCGCGGGGCGACCCTCACCCTGGACTTGCTGACCCGGGAGGGGAAATACGAGAACGGCTTCTGCCACGGCCCGGTGCCGAGCTTCTTCCAGCAGGGGGAGTGGATACCTGCGGTGGTCAATTTCACCAGCCTGGCCGATCCGGCGCAGGTGGGCAGCGGCTGGAGCGGGCTCAACACCCTGTTCCACGAGGGGGGCCACGCCGCGCATTTTGCCAATGTCACCGGCAACGCCCCCTGCTTCTCACAGGAGTTTCCGCCCACCTCTATGGCTTATGCCGAGACCCAGTCGATGTTCTGCGACAGCCTGCTGGACGATGCCGACTGGCTCAAACGCTACGCCAGAAATGCGGCAGGAGAGGCGATCCCCGATGCGCTTATCAAGGAGATGATCGCCGCCCGTCAGCCGTTTCGCGCTTTTAACGAACGTCAGATCGCGCTGGTGGCCTACTTCGAGCGGGATCTCTACGCCATGGATGAGGCTGAACGTACTCCCGAGGCTGTGCTGGCGCTGGCCCGCAAGTGGGAGCGCAAGATCCTCGGTGTCGAGAGCCCGCGCCCGCTGCTGGCCATTCCGCACCTCCTTAATCAGGAGTCGGCCTGCGCCTATCACGGCTACCTGCTGGCGCTGATGGCGGTGGAGCAGACCCGCGCTTACTTCCTCAAGCGCGATGGCTACCTCACCGACAACCCGCGCATCGGGCCGGATCTGGCCGCCCACTACTGGGGGCCGGGCAACGGCATGACTCATGATGAGACCCTGCGCAGCCTGACTGGTGAAGGCTTCAGTGCCGTGCCGCTGGCCGAGGCGTGCAACCTGAGCGCCGCTGAGGCGTGGCAACAGGCGCAAGCCTGCATGGCCGCAGCCCAGCAGCGCCCCGCGGCTGGCGAGGAAAGCCCGCTCGATGCCCATATCCGGGTGGTCCACGGCGCCGAGCTTATCGCCGACAACAACGAGTCGGAAACCCGCATGCTGGCCGACTTCGAGGCGTGGATCGTCAACCATTACAAACCGGTTTCAGCCGAATAATCCGCACAGCTCCCGGTGATCAGGCCGGGAGCTGTGCTTTTCATGGTTATTCGTTGTCGTAACCGTGGCAGACGCTGCCATATTATTGGCAGGTGCGCGACATAGTTTGTCGCCTTGCCGATTGGGTCCGCATTTTGCCATCAGATATGTATTCATATGAACATGAATAGGAATTGCAGGCTGCAAGATAGTAGATTCACTGAGTTACGCTCTTTTGTCTTTTCTGTTAATAGTGCTTTTTGTAGTCATCTTTGTGCATAAAGATTGATCCATTCAACTATCTGCTAGTTATTCTCATCTTTCCGGGTTGACTAAATTGTCCACAACTGCAAAATCGCCCACCTTGCCACCCCCGATGTGAGTCGGGCTCGGAAAGCTTCAGATCTCTTCCCCCCGAGATGGCTGAGCCGCACATGAAAATGGCGTCAGCTCTCAACTCTTTCTGCGCGTTCGCCTGCTTCATGCTATCCGTCGATAACGTTGACACTGCTGTTGTGCTGTCCGTGCAGGGCAATGCGCATCTCGCGACATTGCCTGAGTCTGCCGATGCATGGCAACAGGCGGGTCCGTTTTATTGGCTTGGTATCTATTTGTCAGTGAATGGAAAGAGGTTATTTCCCCATGATGAGCACGAGTGAACACCCCGGTCAGATTGCGCTGCTGGGAGGCTCGGTGGATCGTGTTGCCTTGCCACTTCTCGATCTGTCCTGCTGGGATCCATTGCAGCAGCCGGTATTACTGCTCAACCTGCCTGCAGATGAGCAGGACAGGGTATTGCAGGCTGTGCGGCGTGACCCGATACGTTATTTGCAGCCGGTATTTTGTGTTGTGAAGAGCCCGCTCTCTCCCATGTTGGCCGACGGTCTCCTGACACAGCTGGATGAACGGGCCTCTGACATGCTTGAACGGTTGGCGTTGTTGACCCCTCGAGAGCATCCGGATGACATGGAAAAGCTGGCTTGGTACAGCTGGCCTCGCTCCCATTTTCGCTTGTTGCCACGTTGGCAGGCTGGTTGCCGTCAGGGGTACAGCTATCCCCTGCTGGATTGCCTGCTGGGCAGCGAAGCAGGGGATGCCCTCCCGCAGCTGGTTGCAGAGCGTTTATTGCAGAGTGAGCAGCTGGTGGACCGGGTACGTCTTTGTCACAGTTGCAACTCGGCACATCTCAATTTTGTCGATGTGTGTCCCGAATGCGCTCATATCGCCATCCAGGCCAAGCCAGCTGTGCACTGCTTCACCTGCGGGCACGTGGATGATCAGGATGCATTCATGCGACAGGGTGTGCTGCGTTGTCCCAAGTGCGTCACGACTCTGCGTCACATCGGTGTTGACTATGACAGGCCCCTTGAGAAATTCCGTTGTTTGTCATGCCATGCCCGTTTTATGGAGGCTGCCGTCCAGGCGCGTTGCCATGAATGTGGCCAGGCGCACAAACCCGATGATCTGGTGGTTGCGCCCATCTATGAATATCGCATCGGCAAGCTGGCCCGCCACATCGCACGGGAAGGAACTCAACAACTGCATCTGCCGTTGACCTGGGGTACCCCTATGGCCATGGAGCACTTCCCCTGGTTGCTGCAATGGAACAACAGCTTGCTGCAACGCCATGGTGGCTGCCATACCTTGCTGGCTATTCGGGTTGAGCATCTGGCTGAGTTGCGGGCCGAGTTGGGCATGCTAAAGACTCAGCAGCGACTGGCCGCTCTGCTCAGCCGTTTGCAAGCTCTATTCCGTGATACCGATGTCGTTTGCCAGTATGCCGATGACCGATTGTTATTGCTGTTGCCGCATACTGATGCCGACGACTGGCGCATTCTGCAGGAGCGCATTCAGGCATTGAATCTCATCGAAGGACTGGATGCTCTGACGCTGGCGGTGAAAGTACAACCTTTGCCCGCCCTGTTGGGCGACGATACAGCGGTATGGCTCGGCCAGTGGCTGGATGGAGATAGCCCGGATGCATGAGTGGATGAATACGGTGCACTACATCCTGATAGAGATACTGGGTAGCCTCCAGTTTTCTCCCCGGATGATTCTGTTGCTGTTGCCCATGTTGCTGTTGATGGAGGTGCCACTGATGGCGCTGACGTTGACCGGGATCCTGAAATGGTATGCGCGCCAGCTTCCCATGGCATCTGAACTGCCGCGATCTCGGCGCTGTCCCAAAGTGTCTTGCATCATCACCTGTTATGGGGAAGGGGAGGCGATCCGCTCCACCATATTGACGCTCAAGGAACAGCTTTATCGCGGTCAAATGGAAATCATTGCTGTGATTGATGGCGCCAAGGCCAACGCGCATACCTATCAGGCTGCGCTCAATTGTGTTCGTGAATTCGAGGGGTGCGAGAACAGAAGTTTGGTCCTGCTACCGAAATGGCAGAGGGGAGGCCGGGTCTCCACTCTCAATGCCGGTCTCTCCGCTGCGACTGGCGAGATAGTGATGAACGCGGATGGAGATACCTCCTTTGACAACAACATGATCGATGAGATCGTGGCTTGTTTCGATGATCCTGATGTGCCTGCTGTGGGAGGGGCATTAAGGGTGCGAAATCTGAACGATGGCGTACTGACCCGGATGCAGAGCATTGAGTACATGATCTCCATGCAGGGGGGCAAGACGGGACTGAGCGAGTGGAACCTCATCAACAATATCTCGGGAGCCTTCGGTGCGTTTCGTCGTGATTTTTTGCGCCAGATTGGTGGGTGGGATACCCATACCGCAGAAGATCTGGATCTGACGGTCCGTATTAAGCATTACCTCAAACGCCATCCGGCTTTAAAGATAGGGTTCGCCCCTCGTGCCATCGGTCACACCGATGCGCCCGCAGACGTGATCACGCTTGCCAAGCAGCGTTTACGCTGGGATGGAGATCTGCTGTTTCTCTATCTGCGCAAGCACAAGCTCTCCCTGACGCCGCGTATTCTGGGCTGGAAGACCTTTTTGTTTACCTTGATCTACGGGGTGGCGCAAAACGTGGTGCTGCCCCTGCTGGTCATGGGTTATAGCTGGTGGTTGGTGCTTAGCTATCCGGGGCAGTTTGTCGCTGCGTTGATGATCTGTCTCTATCTGGTTTACCTGTTTCTTACCCTGGTTAATTTCGCCGTGTTTTTGCTGGCTATATCTGAACGCCCGGAGGCAGATCTACGTCTGCTGCCATGGTTGTGTCTTTACCCGGTGTACACCTTGCTGATGCGCTTGTGGTGCGCCATCGCACTGTTGAATGAGATGTTCCGGCGCGGTCATGAAGAGAGCAGCATGGCCCCCTGGTGGGTATTAAAACGAGGAAATAAATTCTGATGAAAGTCACATTCAATCCCCCCAAGAAGCAGGATGCCACGTCGGATGAAGGGATCCGGGTATTGTATGCCCCCGCCAAGCGTGTCGCCTTCAAGGCTCGCTGGTATCTCATCCTGTTACTGGCATTCAGTCCCGTTATTATTCTGCTGTGGTATCTGGGGCGCGAGTGGTGGCTGACCCAGGCGCCAGCCATCATTACCACCGAGCCGCAACTGGTTGTTGCCAATGGGGATGGCTTTATTCGACACATCTACACGGCTCCCGGCCAGGGGGTGTCACAAGGCGATGCCCTGATGCAGTTCGAATCTCCAACCCTCAAGGCCAACATGGCGGAACGAAAAGCGCGCAGAGCGGCCATCGAATTGAGCAAGGCTGAGGCTGAACAGGCTATCTTGCGCAATCTGGACGAACAGATTGGTATTGCCGAACGGGGGAGCCGGGAGCAGGAGGTCATCTATCAGGAGTATGCCGGTTATAAAAAAGAGAAGCTGGTATCCAGTGCAGAGTACGCAACGGCCCTGCTGAATTGGACTCAGTCACGCATAGCTCTGCAGAAGGCAAGGGCAGAGAAGATAGCGCAGGAACTGCAAATCAGTGAGGACCAACTGACCGGACCGCTAGCCAGTGCTCGTCACTTGCTCGATCAGGAGCTGACCGAGATGGAAGCGATGGCGTACCATCAACAGCCAAGAGCTCCGGCGACTGGCAAGGTTTCAGATGTGCTGGTACAGGAGGGGGACTGGGTATTCTCGGGGGCTCCTCTGGCACTTATCTCGAAGCGAGAAGACCCGCTGGTGATAGCCTATGTGCAGCCCAAATATCTCTCTTCAATGGCTCCTGGACACAAGGCTGTCGTCAAGCTGCCCAGCGGGGAGCGTCTGGCTGCCAGGGTCGCCAGACAGGTCGAGCTGGCGGACAAGTTGCCGGCTCAGTTAGCCGCACCGTTTGAAGGGGAGTAAGCAACCCTCAAGGTCGCACTCTCGCTGGATGAAAAATTACCCCCGAACCTGCAAGTGGAAGGGTTGCCGGTGACCGTGTTGTTTGATTGACGTCTATGGCGTTGTGATCCTGAATCGCAACGCCTTCTTTTGGGTTTCGGCCATAAAAGGTGGCTGGTGTATTGAAGCCCGCAATTGCCCCTCCCTTTTTCATTCATCAATGACTTTATTTCCGCAATGCTCGCAGATGGCATGTCGTTCAAAGCGATCCATGTTGGCCAGAAAGGGGCCGGCGGCCCAGCCGGTAATGAAGTCCTTGATAAACGCTTTGCGCTTTTGCGCCGGTGTCAGCTGCTGGCCAAAGGATTTGTCGACCAGCACCACGACATGGTTGGTCTCGCGCTGACAACTCGGGCAGTAGCGTTGTTCGGTGGATGAAAGCAAGGGGGGCTCCTGGTCCGGGGGAGTGGGCGGCAGGTTTTCCGCCGCAGATATGTGTCGTCCCCATTTGATTCCTTTTGCAGGCAGGTCGTCAATCACGGCAGAGGTGGATTTTGCGCTATTCCCCATGAAGAGAGGGCCAGTCAGCAAGGGTGACCAGAGGGGCCAGCGGGCCCCTCTGCTGTTGCCGTTTGTCACACATTGCCACACAAGCTTCCCCCTCTGGCAAAGTCCTGTGACCAGACGGGTGTGCAATGGTGCCATGAGCAGGGGCGAGGCCCTGCTGCGATGGAACCAGGGAGCATGTTATGACGAGTAAACGGGTGTGGTGGCTGTTGCCACTGCTGGCGGTCGGGGTCTGGTGGCTCGGTTATGCGGGGGATGCCAACGGGGTGTGGCCCTGGCGCCATGAGATGTTGTTACTGACCGGCCTGCTGGGGATGACCTATATGGCGATTTCGCTGTTGCTGGCCTTGCGTCTGCCGCAGTTGGAGGTGTGGTGTGGCGGTCTGGATCGGATGTTGCGATTGCACCGTCAGATGGCCATCGGCGGTGCATTGGCGCTCACTGCGCATTGGCTGGTGGTGGAGGTGCCCAAGTGGGCGGTCTCGGCGGGTTGGCTGAGTCGTCCTGCGCGGCGTGGGGCCAGTACAGCTGGCGCTGGTGCAGGTAATGGCATCTCGCTCCATGCCCTTGGCAATACCCTGGGTGAGTGGAGTTTCTATCTACTGATCGCGTTGGTGGTAGTGAGCTTGCTGGCGCTGGTGAGTTATGGCCGTTTTCGGCTGATCCACCGGCTGGCGCCGCTCATCTATCTGGCGGGGTGGGGGCACGGGCTCTGCCTGTTGCCTCAGGTGGGAGCCATGACGCCGGTTGGGGTATCGATCTGGTTGATCGGCGGAATCGGCGCTATCGGGGCCCTCTACTCCCTGCTGGGGCAAGTGGGGGCGCGGAAGCGCCATCCCGGCCGGGTCGTTGCGGTGCGGACGCTGGCGGATCAGACCTGCGAGCTGACCATGGAGCTGGAGAGGCCGCTCGCCCATTACCGCCCGGGCCAGTTTGCCTTCTTCGAGTTTGACGCCAAGGAGGGGCCGCACCCCTTTACCCTGGTGCGGGTGTCAGCGGATCGGCGCCAGCTGGTGATCGCGGTGCGGGCGCTCGGGGATCATACCCGTCAGCTGGTGGCAGAGGCGCGCATCGGGGATGGGGTGGTGGTGACCGGGCCCTATGGCGCCTTTGTCGCCCCGCAAGGGGGAGGTAGAGCCCTCTGGCTGGGGGCCGGGATAGGTATCACGCCGTTCGTCGCCTGGCTGGAGGGGCTGGCTGCCCGTGGGGAGCGGGGCGAGGGGATCACCCTGATCCAGTGCGCGCCGGATCTGGCGGGAGCTGTCTACCACCGACGGTTGGCCGAGCTCTGTCATCGCACCGGTGTGCGTTATCAGCTGCATCTGGACAAGGCGGCCGGGCGGCTGGATCTGGCTCGCATCGCGCAGGATGCGCCCGAGCAGGTGTGGTTTTGCGGGCCGGAGGGGATGGCAGATGCCCTGACCCGGCTGTTGCCGGACGGGCATCTGCATCGCGAGCTGTTTCGCTTTCGTTGAGCTCGATGGGCGCCGTTATTTGGCGCTGGCTGGCAACTGCTTGAGGGCGGCTTGTACTGCCGCCTCCAGTTGCGGGTCGCGCCCGGCCACCATGTCGGCGGGGGTGAGGGGCGCCTGCAGGTCCGGGATCAGCTCCTGATTCTCGTAGAAGGTGCCGTCCGGTTTGCGCAGCCCCAGGGTCGGAATGCCGTAGGAGAGGCCCGGGATCAGCCGGGAGTCGTGGCTGTAGACCATGGTGCCGGTGCCGGGCACCGGATCGCCGACGATGGGGCCGACCTTGAGGGTGCGGTAGTACTCGGGGAAGGCGGAGCCTTCCGAGTAGCTGCCAGCGTTGACCAGCACCACCGAAGGCTTGGTCCACTGGCGAGTGGCGGCGTCGGTTTCACCCTTGCCCTGACGGGGCCAACTGCTGGCCATCCCCTTGGTGCTGCCGCTGCCGGTCAGAAACTCCACCAGGGTATTGGCGAGATAGCCGCCGCTGTTGAAGCGGACATCGACGATCATCGCCTCGCGATTGCGCTGCCTGCCGAGGGCATCCGCCACCACCGCATCGTAGACCTCGCTATTCATTGCCGGCAGATAGACGTAGCCGACCCGTCCTCCGCTCAGGCTGGCCACCAGCTCCCGCCGTTTCTCAATCCAGCGATCCTGTTGCAGCTGGTACTCCTGCTGCTTGTCGATGGCGGTGAGCACTACCTCGTCAGTTTGCTTGTTGCCCTCCTGCTGGAAGGTGAGGGCGAGCCGGGCACCGGCCTGATGGTTGAGGGCCTGATCCAGCTCGGCCAGATTGGCAATCGGGACGCCGTTGATGGCGAGCAGGCGGGCGCCCGGGGCGATATCGCTCTCCTGATCCAGCGGGCCGCCAGAGAGCAGGGCGGTGAGCATCACCCCTTGCTCGCCATCCTGCCAGTAGGCGCCCAGGCTGGCGGTCTCGTCCGCCATGCGCGGGAAGGGGGCGGGGCCGCTGCCCCAGGTGTGGGAGACATTGAGCTCGCCAGCCAGCTCCGCCAGCAGGTTGCCAAAGTCCCGCGGGTTGCCGATGCCCGGCAGCAGGCGGCGGTAAGCGGCGACATAGCTCTCCCAATCTACCCCGTTCATATCGTCCAGATAGAACTCGTCCCGGGTGAGCCGGGCGATCTGATCGAAGGCGGCGGTCATGCGTTCCTGCCAGCGGCTGGTGGGCTGCAAGGCGAAGGGGGCGCTGGTGGCTTCGCCGGAGTCGAGGTGGATCCGGGTGATCTCACCATCCCGCACCAGGGTAGCCAGGGTGCCCTGCTGGTTGAGGCTTGCCAGCGCAGGGCCGGGCTGCTCGCCAAACAGTTCGCTGGTTTTGCCCTTGCGCAGATCCTGGCTGTAGCCCTTGATCTCGCTCTCGCTGTTGACCCCCATCTCCTCCACCAGATAGATCAGCTGGTCGCCGATGATGCGGCTGGCGAGCAGGGTGCCGGTGGGTTGCAGCAGCAGTGCTTCGCGATGGTTGAGACGATCGCTCTCAAAGCCGTATCCCCCTTTCGGCGGCTCCAGTTCGGCAATGGCATCGGCTCTGGCGGCGCGGCTGCTGTAAATGCCGAGCAGGTTGGTGACGAGGGGTTCGCCATCGGGCCCCAGTGCGCCAAACCGGGTCGATTGCCAGTAGAGAATGGCGCCATCCTGACTCCAGCCCGGTTGTCCATCCTGATAGCCGTTGAGGCTGACATTGACCGGTTTGGCCTTGGGATTGGCCGTATCGATCACCGCGATCTCCTGCTCTGCCGCATCGGGGCGGAAAGTGAGCGCCAGATGGCGTGAGTCGGGGGCAAAGGCGAGATGTACCTCGTGGCGCGACGGGTTGAAGCTGGCAGGCACCAGCTCCCGCTGCTTGTTGCTCGCCAGATCCAGCAGGTGGATGGCCTGGCCATCCACCACGAATGCGAGCTGTTTGCCATCGGGGGAGAGCACCGGACGGCTGATCCCCTTGTCGGGAATCGCCAGCAGCAGACTCTCGGTCAAAGTGCCGGGATCGCTGAACAGCAGATCAGGGTCCCCCTTGCGCAGGCGATAGAGGGCGGCGTGCCCCTGCTGCTCCGACAGATAGATGAGGGCGCGGCCCTGCTCGGCGAAGAGAGGGCTGGATTGCTCGCTCGGATCTCGGGTCAGCTGACGCACCCGCTCCCGCTCGGGGTCGACGGCAAACAGGTTGCCCTCGCTCACCAGGATCAGCTCATCCGCCTCTTCGCTGACCAGCGCTTCGTCTGCCAGGGTCAGGGCCTCGCTCGCCTCATCCGGCGTGCTTGCCACTTGCGGGGTGAGGGTCAGCTTGCGTGGCTCGCTGCTACCGGCATCGAGGCGATAGAGTTCACCGAGCCATGACCAGACCAGATCGCCATTGCGAGAGGCGCTGAGCCCCCGCACCGGATGGCCCTGATAGTGGGTCAGCTGTTGCTCCTTGCCGCTGGCGAGATCCCGGCGCCAGACGTTGAAATCGCCGCTGCGCTCGCTCAGGTAAAGGAGGGTATCTCCCTTGTCGCTCCAGACCGGATCGGTGGCCGCCACCCGATCTTCGGTCAGCTGCTTGTGCTGCTTGCCATCAAACAGCCAGAGACGGGGTACCGCGAACGAGTGCTGATGCTTGCGAAAGGGTTGATCCGCCGCGGGCATCTGATAGGCGATCCGCTCCCCGTGGGGGCGGGCGAGGGTCGCAGGCAGCGGCAGATCGGCCTGCAAGGTGCCGCCGGTGATCGGGGTCCAGTAGAGCTCGCCCCATTGGTAGCCTTCCGCGACAAAATGGTCGGCATCGGGCGCGCCCAGGCGCTGGCTGCTCAGCAGCAGTCGTTTGCCATCGGTGCTGAAGGCTTGCGGCAGATCGGTGCGCGAATCGCGAGTGAGGCGCACCATCTCGCCGCCGTTGGCGGGTACCACGAACACATCTTCGTTGCCGTAGAGATTGGTGGCAAAGGCGAGTTGTTTGCCATCCGGCGACCAGATTGGCCGCTGGCTCAGGTAGTCGCTGCCGGTGAGCGCCGTGGCGGGGCCACCCTCGGCACTGGCGACAAAAATGCGCCCCTGCCAGGTGAAGGCAAGCTGCTTGCCATCGGGGGAGAGGGCTGGCTCGCGCAGCCAGAGTGCATCGGCGGCGACACTGGCGGGTAGCCAGAGCAGTGCGCTGACCAGCAGCAGGCGGGTCAGCGAAGAGTTCGGCAAGAAGTGCAGAGGCATGATGTCATCCTGAATCAGGTTCAATTGTTACATATTTACCGATCTGCGGCATCATGGCTAGCCAGAAAATGTAAGCTATGTTTTTGTTTTTATTGTCAATTAGTCATGTTTGTGTAGGTCGTTCATGGACCATTCACCGTTCGCAGCCAAGATATGTTTTATTGGGTCTATTGAGTATTGATGGCGATCCAATATCATGGCGCTCGCTCGCCAACGGGCGAGCCTATTCAGATGATGTGACAACCATAAAAAGCCCTGCCAGAGGCTTGTCGAGGGATGGAATGAGAGCCGTATTGTTGTGTGTGCTGGGGCTGTGGCCCGCGCTGAGTTTTGCCTTTACCGAAAAAGCCGATTTGGTGGTGGTCAAGAAGTCTACCTACAGCCTCACCCTGATGAAGGATGGCAAGGAACTGAAGCGCTACTGGGTTGCACTGGGCCCGGCGCCCAAGGGGCACAAGCAGCGGGAAGGGGATCAACGTACCCCGGAGGGGCGCTACACCCTGGATTACAAGAAGAGCAACTCCGGCTTTTATAAAGCGATACATATCAACTACCCGAATCTGGACGACATCAAGCGCGCCAATGAGTTGGGGGTGAACCCGGGTGGCATGATCATGATCCATGGTCAGCTTAACCGGATGGGTAACCGTCGGGTACAGCCCTCCAACTGGACCAACGGTTGTATTGCGGTACTTAACCACGAGATGGATGAGCTCTGGAATGCCATTGACCCGGGTACGCCCATCATCATCGAGCCCTGATCCGCACAACGGGGGCCTTGTCGGCAGACAAGGCCCCCGTTCTGTTCTGGTTGTGATCCCCTTTAACGGATGTCTTTTTGAGACATTCGCATTGTTGTGAATGTCACTTCAAAAAAAGCCTGCAAATGGTGAGGATATGTGCTCTGTCCGTGAAGGAGTGTCCCATGTCTTTGACCGAAACCTGTCAGCGTATCGTGCGCGATCCCCATCTCTCCGCTGCTCAGAAGAGCCACGCACTGGCGCTGGCCGCCGAGAATGCGTTGCCCTACCCCGACCTGCCTGCCGCAGTCGCCGAGGCGATGGAGCAGGGATTTATCTGCGACATGTTCGAAGGGCACGCCCCCTACAAGCCGCGTTATGTGCTGCCGGACTATGAAAAATTTCTGACTCAGGGCTCTGCCTGGCTGGAGCTGGCGGCGCCGCAGGATTTCGACGAGGCGCTCAATGCCCTGCGCATCCTCTATCACCATGTCCCCTCCGTCACCGGCATGCCGGTCTGGCTGGGGCGGCTCGACCATCTGCTGTTGCCGTTTGTCGGCGAACTGGATGACGAGACCCTCTATCGCAAGCTGAAGGGGTTCTGGGTCTATCTGGACAGGGTGCTGCCGGACGCCTTCATGCACGTCAACATCGGGCCTGATGACAACCGCATCTGCCGCCTGATCCTGCGCATCGACAACGAGCTCAAGCAGGTGGCGCCGAACCTCACCTTCTTCCACGATCCGGAGCAGACCCCGGACAGCCTGCTGCTGCAGGCGGTGAAGAACATCGCCGAGTGCAGCAAGCCGCACATCGCCAACTACCCGATCCATCGCGATACCTTTGACCAGCGTGGTTTTGGCATCGTCAGCTGTTACAACGCCTTGCCGCAGGCCGGTGGCGCCAATACCCTGGTGCGCATCTCCCTCAAGCGGGTCGCCGAGCAGTGCCAGGGGATCGATGACTTCCTAGGCTGCCTGCTGCCCCACTACTGCCGTCTGGCCTCCCAGTTGATCGAAGCGCGGGCCGCTTTCTTGCATCAGGAGTCCGGCTTCTTCAACAGCTTCCTGGTGAAAGAGGGGCTGCTGGATGAGGATCGCTTCGTCCCCATGTTCGGCATCTACGGCATGGCGGAAGCGGTCAATATCCTGATGGATAAAGAGAATCTGCCGGATCGCTATGGTCACGGCGAGGAGGCGAACCAGCTTGGCTATCGCATCTCGGCCCAGCTCTCGGAATATGTCACTGCGACGCCGCAAACCCATGCCTGGGGTGGTCGCGCCCTGCTGCACTCGCAAGGTGGCCTCAGCATCGATGTGGCAGTCACCCCCGGGGTGCGCATCCCCTACGGGCAGGAGCCGGATCCGGCCAGCCATGTGCTGGCGCTGGCGCCGCACCACACTTATTACCATTCGGGGATCAGCGAGATCCTCACGCTGGATCCCACCATCCGCCAGAACCCGCAGGCACTGCTGCAGCTCTGCAAGGGAGCGCTTGCCATCGGCATGCGCGAGTTCACCGCCAACGTGGCCGACAGCGATCTGGTGCGGGTGACCGGCTACATGATCCGCAAGAGCGACGTGGCTCGCTTCGCAGAGGAGGGATCGCGCTTGCAGACCACCTGTCTCGGTGCCGAGGCGAGTGAAGTGACCGCCATTCGTCAGCGGGCTCCGCGGGTAGTCGCCCACGAATCGACCATCGGCGAGTATTGAGTTCGTCCTGATGGCTGATGTCTTGCCAACTCGCAGCGCTCTGGTGAGCAGGGTGCTGCCGTTCTCCTGTGTCGACGGGCCGGGCAACCGGCTGGTGTTGTTTCTGCAGGGGTGCAACTTTCGCTGCCCCGGCTGCCATAACCCGCACACCATAGGGCTGTGCGACGATTGCGGTGACTGCCTTGCGGTCTGTCCGAGTGGCGCCCTCTCCATGAGCGAAGGTAAGGTTAATTGGCAGGAGGCGCTCTGCACCGATTGCGATGCCTGTCTGGATGTCTGCCCGCGCAGTGCCAATCCCAAGACCGCCAGCATGACGGTGGCCGAGGTGCTGGCCCTGCTGCGCCGCTACGGCCCCTTGCTGAGCGGGATTACTGTCTCAGGCGGTGAGGCGACTACTCAGCTCCCCTTCGTGGTTGCGCTCTTTACCGCCATCAAGGCCGCGCCGGATCTGGCCCATCTCACTTGCCTGCTCGACAGCAACGGCTCGCTGGCCGAAACCGGCTGGCAGCGGCTATTGCCGATGCTCGATGGTGCCATGCTCGATCTCAAGGGGTGGCGTGACTCGGTACACCTCTCGCTGACCGGTTACAGCCGCGAACGGGTGCTGGCATCGCTGCAACTGCTGGCAAGTCACGGCAAGCTGACCGAACTGCGGCTGCTCCACGTGCCGGGCAAGAGCGATTTTCTGGATGCGAATGGTGAGCTGGACGCGGATCTCGCCGCCTTCTTGCAGCGGCTGGGGCCTGTGCCCATTCGCCTCAATGGCTTTCGCCACCACGGGGTACGGGGGGAGGCTGCGCAATGGCCAGAGGCGACCCGCAGCGAGCTGGAGTGGCTGGCGAGTCGGTTGCGTGCTGCGGGAGTGGGGGCGGTGACCTTGCCACCGCTGATCTAAAGAGGTCTGATCGATTCCCTTGCTGTGTAGTAAAAGCACACAACTGTGACTTCTGTCTATTGGAGGGGGCCTTGGGGCTCGTTATGATATTGCCCATCCGTCCCTCCTCCATCACAGATAAATCATGAGTGAAAGCAAGGCGTTATATCGGGTTCAGTTTATTTGCCACAACGAGCGCTATGAGGTTTATGTGCGCCAGGTGAATCAGGGCCAACTGTTTGGATTTATCGAGATCGCCGATTTTGTCTGGGACAACCACACGGCGCTTATCGTCGATCCCAGCCATGAAAAGCTCAAGAGCGAATTTGCCGATGTGCGTCACACCCTTATCCCCATGCATCAGGTGTTACGCATCGATCAGGTGAAAAAGCAGGGGGCTGCCCGCATTACGGATCTGGGTAGCAACGTCGCCTCCTTCCCCAGTCCCATTTATACCAAGCGTCCCTGATCCCTCATTGCCGTGGATGTTTCGCCGTGGCGAAACATCCATCTCTTCTCGCTGTCACCTGGCTCAGGGCTCGACCAGCTCGCGACCCAGTTGCAGGATCCGCTGGCGGAACCAGTGGCGGGCCGAGCCATCACCGGCCGGGCCATACCAGACCAGACTGTGACTCACCTTGCCGTAATCGAACGGTGCCGGACGCAGCTCCAGATCCGGCTGGCTGGCGATGCATGCCGCCCAGCCACCGATGGCGGTGAGGATCAGATCGGTCTGGGGCAGCAGGGCCGCCGCGCTGGCAAAATCGGGCAGGGTGGCGCCAATCTGGCGACGCACCTGTTGCTGGGCAAGGCTCTGCTCGAAGAAGGGGTTGGCCAGCTCCTGATCCCGGATGGCGATATGGCGCCAGCTCAGGTAGGCATCGAGATCCCAGGGCTTGGCCAGCGCCGGGTGGTCTTTGCGCAGCAGACAGACCAGTTTCTCTTCCCGCAGGGTCTCCCACACCAGCCCGGGCTGGCGCGGTAACGGCTGGCTCTGGTCATGGGGCAGGATCACGAAGTCGAGTTTGCCCGCTGCCAGCGCCT
This sequence comes from Aeromonas sp. 602396, assembly GCF_049173735.1. Lineage (NCBI taxonomy): Bacteria > Pseudomonadati > Pseudomonadota > Gammaproteobacteria > Aeromonadales > Aeromonadaceae > Aeromonas > Aeromonas sp. 602396. The sequence goes on from NZ_JAAKSD010000011.1 coordinate 50,655, forward strand.
CCAGCCCCTGCTCATCCTTGTTCCAGATCTCCGGCACCATGCCCGGCACTTCTTTCATCAGCTGACCCAGAATGGGGCCCACCGGCCAGGTCATCACGCTCTCGCGCAATCCCAGCCGCAAGCAGCCCTGCCACTGCTGGGGGTTGAAGGCATTCTGGCGAGTGAGGCCGTTCAGCTCCCCCAACAACCGGTGCAGGGTGGGAGCCAGTCGCTCGGCCATGGGGGTGAGCAGCAGCTGGTTGCCCTGGCGGTAGAGCAGTTGATCCCCCAGCAGACCCCGCAGCTGGTTGAGGGTCTTGCTAACGGTGGAAGGCGTGGTGCAGAGCCGCTCGGCGGTGCGGGTGACGCTCTGGTTGTCGAGCAGCAGATGCAGGGTGACCAGATGGCGACCTCCCAGCCGAGAGAGTGCGATCAGATCCATAAGTACTCCACAAGCGAAGGGAAGAGACAAGACAAGAAAGCCCCGCCAAAGCGGGGCTGATGCGGATTAGCCCTTGAGCACCGCCGCCATGGCGTCAGCCACATAGTCGACGTTGCGGCTATTGAGGCCCGCCACGCACATGCGACCGGATCGCACCAGATAGACGGCGAACTCCTCGCGCAGCCTGTCCACCTGCTCCGGGGTGAAGCCGGTGTAGCTGAACATGCCGCGCTGGTTGATGAAGTAGCTGAAGTCGCGGCCCGGCACCTTGGCGCTCAGCACCTCGAACAGCTTCTGGCGCATGGCCTTGATGCGGGTGCGCATCTCGGTCACTTCGTCGACCCACATGGCGTGCAGCTCGGGCTGGCTCATCACAGCCGCGGTGATCTGGCCACCGTGGGTGGGCGGGCTTGAGTAGTTGCGACGCACGGTGGCCTTCATCTGACCCAGTACGCGGCTGGCTTCTTCGGCATCCTTGCAGATGACCGACAGGCCGCCGCACCGCTCGCCGTAGAAGGAGAGGTTCTTGGAAAAGGAGTTGCTGACGAAGAAGCTTACGCCGGCGGCCACCATGGCGCGAATGGCGTAGGCATCCTCTTCCAGCCCGTCGCCGAAGCCCTGATAGGCGATATCCATAAAGGGGATCAGGTTCTTCTCGACCACCAGCGCGATCACCCGATCCCACTGGGCACGGGAGAGATCCACCCCGGTCGGGTTGTGGCAGCAGGGGTGCAGCAGCACGATGCTCTTGGCCGGCAGGGTACTCAGGCAGTCGATCATCGCATCAAACTGCACGCCGCCAGTGGCCGCATCGTAGTAGGGGTAGTCGTGCACCTTGATGCCGGCGCCTTCGAACATCGCCTTGTGGTTATCCCAGGTGGGATTGCTGACCCACACCTCGGAGGTCGGGAAGTAGCGCTTGAGCAGATCGGCGCCGATCTTCAGAGCGCCGGAGCCGCCGATGGTCTGGATGGTGGCGATACGTCCCGCCTTGACCGCTTCATGGTCGGCACCAAACAGCAGGTGTTGCACTGCGGTGCGGTAGTTGGCGGCGCCTTCCATCGGCTGGTAGGGGCGCGGGGCAGGGGCGGCCGCGCGCTGGGCTTCGGCCTGCTGCACCGACGGCAGCAGCGGAATGCGCCCCTGCTCGTCGTAATAGAGGCCGATCCCCAGGTTCACCTTCTGCTCGCGGGTGTCTTTGTGGAAGGTCTCGACTAGCGTCAGGATGGGGTCGCCAGCATAGGCATCGACGTGTTCAAACATGGGGGATCCTTGAAATTGACTGTCCAGTAAAACCGGCTGTCAGCCGGGCTGGACATCATGGCGCAAAGCTGGCGGTGGCTCAAGCCCGAAAGGGACGGGGGCTGGCGGGCAGACGCCACACAGCCGTAAACGGAATGATGCGGGGTCGCCCGCAGCCTCATTCACCGGTCCTACTTCAGATAGGATCGCAATACCCGCACTACTTGATCCAGATCTTCCAGCCGCTCGGCCGGGGTCGCCTCTTCGGCACCCAGATGCTCACGCATGTGCCCTTCCAGCACCTCCAGCATCAGGCCGTTGACGGCACCGCGAATGGCCGCGATCTGCTGCAAAATGGCGGCGCAGTCGCTCTCCTGCTCCAGCGCGTGCTCCAGCGCACCGGCCTGTCCCTTGATGCGACGTACCCGTGCCAGCAGCTTCTTTTTACCGTGAATGGTGTGTGACATGCAGGATCCTCTCGATCAATAAAACTATACTGGGGTATAGTATATTGCATTGTCGTCCTCAGGAGAAATCCATGTCATCCCTTGCCTCATCCCACTGCCACCAACCCGTCGTCCACGAAGGGAATCCGCTGGCCGAACAGAAGACTCGCTGGGCCGTGCTGCTGACCGTCATCATGATGGTGGCGGAGATCGGCGGCGGCTGGTTCTACAACTCCATGGCGCTGCTGGCCGATGGCTGGCACATGAGTTCCCACGCGCTGGCGCTCGGCCTCTCGGTGCTGGCCTACCGCGCCGCCCGCCACTTTGCCCGCGACCACAGATTCAGCTTCGGCACCTGGAAGATCGAGGTGCTGGGTGGCTTCACCAGCGCTCTCCTGCTGGTGTGGGTGGCCGGGCTGATGCTGTTCGAGTCGGTGTTCAGGCTGCTCGATCCCAGCCCGATCCACTATCAACAGGCGATCGCCATCGCGCTGGTGGGGCTGCTGGTGAATCTGGCCTGTGCCTGGCTGCTCAAGGATGATCACGGCCATCATCACCACGGCCATGGGCATGACCACCATCATGGGCATCACGACCACGATCATCATGACCATGACGATCACCACGGCCATCAGGATCTCAACCTGCGTGCCGCCTATATCCACGTGCTGGCGGATGCGGCCACTTCCGTGCTGGCGATCCTGGCACTGGTGGGGGGCATGCTGTGGGGGGCCGACTGGCTGGATCCCCTGATGGGCATAGTGGGGGCCGTACTGGTGGCGGTGTGGGCCTGGGGTCTGCTGCGCGACTCCGGTCGGGTGCTGCTGGATGCCGAGATGGATACCCCGTTGGTGGGTGAGATCCGTGAGGTGATTGCCGACCTGCCGGATGCCGAGATCCGCGATCTGCACGTCTGGCGGGTGGGCCAGCAGCAGTATGCCTGCGTGCTCTCCCTGCTGATGACTGCGCCTGTCTCCGCCAGCGAGATCCGCGCGCGGTTGGCGATACATGAAGAGCTGGTCCATGTGACCATAGAGATAGCCACTCCATAGCCAGATTTATGGCTGTCTATGCCAGATAGCGTGCAACTTGTACTCTGCAACACGAGTAAATCGAAGCAGTTTTTTCTGGGGAGGCCTGTGGCAGGCACGTGCTGACTATGTGCCTGGTACAAGCCTCACCGGGGCTAGGGGTGAGATGTGACGGTTTGAGTTAACGTTCGAAGAAGCGATAGAGGTGTTCTACCTGCATCGGGCAGTCAGCTACCAGATGCACATGATCGCGGGCCTGCTCGACCGTATCGAAACTGACCGGGCAGCCGAGGGTGTCGGTCAGCTCGTAGAGAGCGCCATCATTGCCTCTGAATTCGATGAGCCAGCCGGGGATGGCCACGTCGTGGAGTATTTCGGCCTCTTGCAGGATCTGTTGTTGATAGAGCTTGCGAAGTTCACTGACTGTCATGATGCTCTCCTGTGAAGGGGGATTCAGCTCCAGTCTATGCCTCTCTTTGTGCGGACGGCAACCGGATCATCCCCGCAGGACCTCCCAGGCCCAGCGGATACGGATAAAGGTCTCGGCATTACCACCCCGATCCGGATGGTGCTGCAATGCCAGCTCCCGCCAGCGGCGGCGGATCGCCTCCTGACTCGCCCCCTCATTCAACCCCAACAGGGCCAGCGCCTCGGCTTTGTGCCCCTCACCGTCATAAGCGCGCCAGAAGCGGTTGAGCAGGGCTTCAACTTCGGCACGGTCGGTCTGCCAGAACACCTGCCAGTCGAGATAGTAGCTACGCAGATTTTCGCCAAGGGCAAAGCCGTGGTTGGCCTCCTGATTCCCGGCCAGCGGTTCGAGCCGGATATCCAGGGTGCTGATTACCAGCCACCATCCCTCTTGCCAGATCTCGGCCTGCAACTGGTAGAGGGCGTTCATGATCAGGAAGTTGACCCGAAACAGCTGTAGTTGCTCATCGTCAGCCAGTACCGGAATTGCCCCCTGCTGGCGCAGGGAGGCCATTAGCTCGTGCACCTTGTAGCTGCCCGCCGCCTGTTGCAATAGCACCAGCAGAGGGGCGATCAGCGGATTATTGTTGGCTTCGCTCATTCGGCGCCCTGTTCTCTGGGCGGTTGCAGGGCGATCAGCAGCTCACCCGCCTGCGGGGTGACGGGGCCGGTAACGATCTGGGGCTTGCCCTTGCCATCCATGATGAACAGCGGGATGGCGCCGGGATTGGCGGTCTGATACTGGGCCCAGTCGAACGCCTCGCTCAGGCGGGTCGCCTTGATCTGGCCACCCCGGCTCAGCAGGCCGCTCAGCCTGGCATAGTTGATATCGGGCCCAAACAGGTTCTGGCGAGCGCGGAAGGTGGCGCTCTCCCGGTTCGCCTTGCCGTGCTGCTCGCTGGAGCGCAGGGAGTAGACCTGCTCCTCGCCATAGAGGTGGGCGAAGTGCAGCACCCCGAGGGCGTTGTTGTGGCGGTTGGGGGAGAGGGCCAGCACGGTACTGATGCTGGTGAGCGGCAGGTGCAGCTCGGCATGTTCCGACTGGGGGTTGCCGAAGTAGCAGGGGAGGTTGCTCATCCGCGCCTGTTTGCAGAACTCCCAGGCGGGATCGCAGAGCTGTACCGGCACCCCCTGATCCGCCAGCGCCTTGCCGATGGCCCTAGCCACCGAGTTGGCCCCTATGATGAGCCAGGTATTGGGGGCGCTCTGGCGCATCTTGAGCAGGCTGGCCAGCGGCGCCGAGGTGAGGCTCTGCAGCACCACGGTGGAGATGATCACCGCAAATACCAGCGGCACCAGCTTGTCGGCATCGGGGATCTCGGCCTGATGCAGGCTGATAGCGAACGAGGCGCTGACCGCCGCCGCGACTATGCCACGTGGGGCGATCCAGCTCAGCAGGGCGCGAGCCCGCCAGGAGAGATCCGAGCCCCAGGTCGAGACCAGAATACAGAGCGGACGCGCCACGAATTGCACCACGCAGAGCAGCGCCAGCACCATGGGGCCGAGTTGCCAGAGCTGGGCCAGATCGAGGCGCGCCGCCAGCAGGATAAACAGGCTGGATATAAGGATGACCGCGAGATCCTCCTTGAACGCCAGCACCTCCTCCAGATCCAGCCCCTCCTGATTGGCGAGCCAGATGCCGAACACGGTCACTGCCAGCAGGCCCGATTCGTGGCTCAGCCAGTTGGAGAGGCTGAAGGTGACCAGCACTAGCGCCAGCACCCCGAACTTGTGCAGGCTGACCGGTAGCCAGTCCTTGCGAATGAGCAGGGTGGTGAGCCAGCCTGCCGCCACCCCGATCAGGGAACCGACCCCCACCGTTTTGGCCAGTGCCAGCAGGGTATGGCTGATGAGATCCCCCTGACTGCCGAGGCGCACCGCCTCGAACACCAGCACCGCAAACAGGGCGCCGATGGGGTCGATGACGATCCCCTCCCAGCGCAGGATGCGGTCCACCTCCCGGGTGGGGCGGATCACGTTGAGCATGGGTGCGATCACCGTCGGGCCCGTTACCACCAGCACAGCGCCGAGCATGGTGGCGACCCGCCAGTCCAGCCCCAGCAGGAAGTAACCGGCGCTGCCGATGACGGCGAAACTGACCAGCATGCCGGTGGAGCAGAGATTGCGCACCACCTTGCCGATCCCCTTGAGCTCGGCCAGATGGAGGGTCAGTGCCCCCTCGAACAGGATGATGGCCACCGACAGGGAGACCAGCGGAAACAGCAGATCCCCGAGCAGGGCATCGGGGTCGAGCAGGCCGCTGACCGGGCCCAGGGTCAGGCCGGTGAGCAGCAGAAACAGGATGGCGGGCACCCGCAGCGACCAGGCAAGCCATTGGGCCAGCACGGAGACCAGGGCGATCCCGGCCAGAGAGAGGGCAATCATGCAGACCTCGATTCAGGCAGTGAGTATGGAGCTAGTGTAGTGGCTAAGTTGGTCAGATTGACACCCGAAGGAGCGTGCGTCATGGCCGGTATGGGGAGATGTGCGACAGTCGGCGTCATGGTGGCTGGCGGTGGTATAAAGGGCGCCAGCCAGACGCCAACCGTGGTGACGGGGTGGCCTTGGGGCCGGATTAGATGGGGCTCTCCTTGTGGAGCTCGCCGACACAGTCGGCCAGCGCCAGTACCAGTGCGGAGCGCACCATCTGATCGAGCCGGTTGAGCTGCATCTGGTAGAACGCCCAATCCTCTTCGCTGGCGGGGGGCTCCAGCTTCATCATGCCGCCCTGATTGACCCCGTGCAGGCGGTCGAGCAGATCGCGGATCGGCTTGTCGCTGAAGCGGTAATCCTTGGGGTCGCGCACCAGAAAGTCGCGGATCTTGAGATAGGCTTCCAGATCCTGATAGCGCTCGAGGGAGATGAGGCCGAGGGCGAAGATGAGCTTGAGGCGCACCTCCAGCTGGCCGAGGGGGCCGCTCTGGTTGAGCAGGGGTTCGATGGCGTATTTGACGGCATACTCCTCCTGACGGAACGCGCGTCGCATCAGGGAGTCGACCGCCTCTTCCAGGATGGTCACGGCTTCGAGAAAGAAGCCGCGGGGGCCATCCTGCTCGTTCAGTCGTTCCAGTACTTCATCTTCCTGGTGTGTGGTCATAGGTGCATTGGGTCCAGCTGACAGGGAGAGAGTCAGCCTCTCTCCCGGTTTTTATCATATGGGGCACATTCCCTTGCCATTCAAGCGCTTGGCGCGCTCTCAGTGGTGGCTGAATGCGCCGCAAGCAGGGTCATTACAGGGTTTCGTAACGGGCGACGATGGCGCGAACCACTTCGCTCTCTGCATCCAGTCCGGTGACGCGGGCCAGCGCTTTGGCCGGGCCCAGCTCCGCCAGCAGGGCTTGCAGCTCCACCGCCTGCGGGTCATCGGCATTGCGATAGTGGAGCGCCGCGGCGATCCCCTCCTGCAACTGATCGCTCGGCAGGCCGTACTCCAGGGTGCCCAGCAGCGGCTTCACCAGTCGATCTCCCGCCGCCAGCTTGCGCAGCGGCTGACGACCGACCCGGTCAATCTCGTCCACCAGATAGGGGTTGGCGAAGCGGGCCAGGATCTTCTCGATGTAGGCGGCGTGCAGGCGCGGGTCGAAGCCGTAGCGTTTCACCAGTACGGCACCGCTCTCTTCCATGGCGCGGCGTACCTTGCTGCGGATCACCGGATCTTCGATCGCCTCGCGCACGGTGCGGTAGCCCCGCAATTTGCCGAGGTAGGCGGTGACGATGTGGCCGGTGTTGAGGGTGAACAGCTTGCGCTCGACGAAGGCCATCAGGTTGTCGGTGGGCTCCATGCCCGCCACCTGTGGCAGCTCCCCCTTGAACTGGGTCTGGTCGACGATCCACTCGCTGAAGCTCTCGACCGTCACTTCCAGCGGGTCATCGTTGGCTGCCGCAGCGGGCGGCACGATGCGATCCACCGCCGAGTCGACGAAGCCGATGCAGGATTCGAGCGTGGCATGATACGCGACCGGCAGGTACTTGAGTACCTCCTGCTTGAGGTGGCTGGTGCCGCGCACCATGTTTTCGCAGGCGATGACGTTGAGGGGGGTCAGGTTGCCGGCATCGAAGCGGGCCTGCAGCCCCTTGGCCAAGGTGCTGGCAATCTTGTCGAGAATGTTGGGGCCGACCGCAGTAGTGACCAGATCGGCGGTGATGATACGGGCGATCACCTCGTGACCGGCGGAGCTCACCGCCGCCACGTTGCGTACCACGTCCAGCTTCTGATCCGCACCTACCACATGGACCTTGTACTCCTGACGGTGGTTGAGCTGATCGATCAGGGTGTCGTTGACGTCGGCGAAGGTGACCTGATGGCTGGCATCCGCCAGCACTTTACCGATAAAGCCGCGACCGATGTTACCAGCACCAAAATGCAATGTTTTCATGATATTAACCTCTTGAACCAAAGACGATGAAAGATGATTACGCAGCCTGTTCAGCACCCAGCAGATCCAGGAAGGCCTGGGGATCCGTGGTGCTGGCCAGCCGGTCGATGAGACCGGGTTCATCCAGTGCATTGGTCAGGCGGGTTATTACCTGCATGTGTTCGTCGTTGCGAGCGGCGATACCGATCACCAGCCGCGCTACCTCATCGGCAGCCTCACCAAAGGCGACCCCGGCCGGGTACTGGCAGATGACGATGCCGGTACGCTTCACAAACTCCTTGGCGGCGATGGTGCCGTGGGGCACGGCGATGGATTCGCCGAGGTAGGTGGAGACCAGCTGTTCGCGCTCCAGCATGGCGTTGACGTAGTCGGGCGCCACATAGCCGCGCTCTGCCAGCAGTCGGCCTGCGGTCAGGATGGCGGCCTCCTTGCTGTCCGCTTTCAGTCCCAGATGCACGTCATGACGGCTCAGGGTAAAGACTTCTGCAGCTTGCGGCTCGTAGCTGTCGTCGTTGGCGGCCACCAGCAGTTGCGGGTTGGCGACGTCATCGTTGGCGGCGCGGCTCAGGCTCTGTACCAGCTCCTGATAGAGGCCGTTGTCGAGGAAGTTGGTGAGCGAGATATGGTGAGCGTTCGGCGCATGGCGACGGGCCCGCTCGGTCAGATCCTTGTGGGTGATGACCCAGTCCACCTGATCGTCGAGCTGATCGATGGCGCGGTTGGTGACGTTGATATCGAGCCCGGCGGCCTGCACCCGCTTGCGCAGCATGCCAGCGCCCATGGCGCTGGAACCCATGCCCGCATCGCAGGCGACCACGATATTGCGCACTGCCATCAGCTCGCCGCCCGGCTTCTTGGCCGCTGCGGTCTCGGGCTTGGCACCCTTCATGGCTTTCATCTTGCGAGTGGCTTCACCGAGGGCATCGGCCTCGTCAGCTTCCGGCTGCTGGGCGCGGACGAACACGGCGGCGACCAGGAAAGAGACCAGAGTAGCGCTGATGATGGAGAGGGCGACCCCGATCAGGGAGGCTTTCGGCGTCATCAACAACACGGCGAAGATGGAACCCGGCGACGCGGGGGAGACCAGACCGGCATTGAACAGGGTCAGGGTAAAGACACCGGTCATGCCACCGGCGATCACCGCCAGAATGAGGCGCGGGTTCATCAGCACATATGGGAAGTAGATCTCGTGGATGCCGCCGAAGAAGTGAATGATGGAGGCGCCAGCCGCGGACTGCTTGGCCGCACCACGACCGAACACCATGTAGGCCAGCAGCACGCCCATGCCCGGGCCCGGGTTCGCTTCAATCAGGAAGAAGATAGAGCTGCCGTGCTCGGTGGCCTGCTGGATCCCCAGCGGCGAGAAGATGCCGTGGTTGATGGCGTTGTTGAGGAACAGGATCTTGGCCGGTTCGACGAAGATGGAGGTGAGCGGCAGCATGTGGTTATCCACCAGGAAGCCGACGCCACCGGCCAGCAGGCCGGAGAGCACCTTGACGAAGGGGCCAATGACGAAGAAGGCGAGGATGGCCAGCAGCATGCCGATAAGGCCGGCGGAGAAGTTGTTGACCAGCATCTCGAAGCCGCTCTTGACGCGACCGTCCATCGCCTTGTCGAAGCGCTTGATGGCCCAGCCACCGAGCGGGCCGACCATCATGGCGCCCATAAACATCGGGATATCGGTTCCCACGATGACACCCATGGTGGTGATGGCACCAACCACGCCGCCGCGCTCACCGCCCATCAGCTTGCCGCCGGTATAGCCAATCAGCAGCGGCAGCAGGTAGGTGATCATGGGGCCGACCAGCTTGGCCAAGGTTTCATTGGGCAGCCAGCCGGTGGGGATGAAGAGGGCGGTGATAAAGCCCCAGGCGATAAAGGCGCCTATGTTGGGCATGACCATATTGGACAGGAAGCGTCCAAAATTCTGTATCTTGACTTTGGTATCCGGTGATAACATGTCGGGACCCCGTTTTAAGCCTGTTTGATTAAAAGTGGTAGTCGGGATGGCCGGTTTTGCCGAACCGCCATCTCGGTCGTCTAAGCAACTTCAATCTACCAGCTTGCGATCAAATTAGGCTGAAAACGGGGTGTCTTGTGATCCAGCTCTCAGATACCCAGCGATACCCCCTCCCAAACCAGTGATCCTGATCACGTTCGAGAGCTGTAATTCGGCTACATTTCGATCTTTTCTGTTTTGAATGACCATTTTTTGTGATTTAGATCACCACTTCAGCTTTGCCGCTCCTTCGTGCAAAGGTGATTTGCATCACAAATTCAGTTTTTGTATTCGAATGGGACAAATCACTCAATTACTCATCAGTGGGTAGTGGCGATGGATCTATCTAAATCTCTCTCTAATAACCAATGAATCAATAGATTTGTAACCCGCTTTCAGTTTTTGCAGGCAGTGATGAGGGCTCTTTTGTGGGAAATGGTCGGCAGATTGCAGGAGGTCGTGCTGGAGGTTATGGTGCGGTTGACGCAGGGGGATCTTGCTTGCCGCACAGGGCTGACAGCAGATAAAAACAAACCGCCAGCAGGCGGTTTGTCGGTTTTTACGAGCTATCCCATGTCGGGGGCTGCGGTTTAGTAGAAACCGGCATCCTCGGGGGAGGGGCGGGTCTTGAAGCGGCGATGGAGCCACATGTACTGCTCTGGCGCCTTGCGCACAGCGGCTTCAATCTCGCGGTTGGCGCGGGTGGCATCGACCATGTCATCCCCGCTCGGGTAGTCGGCGAGCGGCGCCCCGATATGCAGGGTGTAACCCTCGCTGGTGCGGATGTTGTAGCAGGGCAGGGTGACGGTGTTCTTCACCCGCGCCAGGGTGGCTGTGCCGGTGATGGTGGCCGCCTGCTCTACTGCGAAGTAGGGCACGAACACGCTGGCGTGGCTGCCGTAGTCGTGATCCGGTGCATACCAGAGGGCGTCGCCGTTGCGCAGCGCCTTGATCATCCCCTTCACATCCATCCGGTCTACCAGATATTTGTTGGAGGCACAGCGCCCGTGATACTGGGCATACTCCAGCACCGGATTGGTGTTGGGGCGATAGACCCCCACGCCGGGGCGCACCAGCCCGAAACAGCGGGCGTTGAGTTCCAGCGTCAGGAAGTGGCAGGAGAGCAGCAGCATGCCCTGTCCCTTCTCCATGGCGGCGATGACGTGCTCTTCCCCTTCCACCTTCATCAGGTTGCGCATCCGCCAGTCTGGCCAGAACCAGGCGATCCCCACCTCGAACACGGCGCAGCCCACGCTCTCGAAGTTTGCTTTTAGCAGTTTCTCCCGCTCATCCCGGGTCAGCTCGGGCATCGCCAGCTCCAGATTGCGACGGGCAATCTTGACCCGGGACTTCAAAATCCTGGCGGCGAGGCGACCGAGCTGACGGCCCAGCCACATCTGGCTGCGCCACGGCAGCAGGGTCAGCAGCCAGAGCAGGCCGAGGCCGAACCAGCTGGCCCAGTAACGGGGATGAAACAGGCGGGGCTCCAGGCGGGGAGCGTTGTCATGGGCCATGGCTAATCTCTTGTTCGCAAACACAATCGGGGGATTCTAGCCGAAAAGGGGGGGCGGGGGCGAATGGCTGTGTGCTGGTCAGAGGGGTAGCCTGCGTCCGGTTAGCGTGACAGCGGCGGCAACTGCGGTCGGCTTTTTCTACACCGGATAAAAGAGTGTGATAAAATCGCCCGCTGATTTTTCAGGTTTTGAGAGTCGATACAGATGAAGATCACCCTGCCCGATTTTGAAAAAGCCCGCGTTCTGGTCGTTGGCGATGTCATGTTGGACCGTTACTGGCATGGCCCTACCGGTCGGATCTCCCCCGAGGCGCCGGTGCCCGTGGTCAAGGTTGAACACATTGAGGAGCGTCCCGGTGGCGCGGCCAACGTGGCCCTCAACTCCGCTGCCCTTGGCGCCCACGCCGTGCTGCTTGGCCTGACCGGTCAGGACGAGGCTGCCGATGCCTTGGCTGGCCAAATGGCTGGCGTCAAGGTGGCCTGTGATTTCGTTCGTCTGGCCGACTTCCCGACTATCACCAAGCTGCGGGTGCTGTCCCGCAACCAGCAGCTGCTGCGTCTGGACTTTGAAGAGCCCTTCCACTCCGTCGATGCCACCCTGCTGATGAGCAAGGTCGAGCAGGCGCTGCCAAACAGCGACGTGATGATCCTCTCCGACTACGGCAAGGGTGCTCTCAACGACGTGCCCGGCATGATCCTGCGCGCCCGAGCCGCCGGTATTCCGGTGCTGGTCGACCCCAAGGGGACCGACTTCGAGAAGTATCGCGGCGCTACCTTGCTGACCCCCAACATGTCCGAGTTCGAGGCTGTGGTAGGCAAGGTGAAGAGCGAAGAGGAGCTGGTCGCCAAGGGGTTGGATCTGGTCAAGCGTTTCGAGCTGGATGCCCTGCTGGTCACCCGTTCCGAGAACGGCATGACCCTGATCCGCGAAGGTCAGCCAGAGCTGCATCTGCCAGCTCAGGCCCACGAGGTTTATGATGTGACCGGTGCCGGTGATACCGTCATCTCGACCCTCGCCACCTCGCTGGCGGCAGGCAAGAGCCTGGACGAAGCCTGTGCGCTGGCCAATACCGCAGCCGGTATCGTGGTCGGCAAGCTGGGTACCTCTACCGTCAGTCCGGTCGAGCTGGCCAACGCCCTCTACACCGAGCAGGAGACCGGCTTCGGCGTCATGTCCGAAGCCCAACTGAAAGTGGCGGTTCGTGCCGCCCGTCTGCGCGGCGAGAAGGTGGTGATGACCAACGGTTGCTTCGACATCCTGCACGCCGGCCATGTCTCCTATCTGGCCAACGCCGGCAAGCTGGGGGATCGCCTGATCGTGGCGGTCAACACCGACGAGTCGGTTCGTCGCCTGAAAGGGCCGGGTCGTCCGGTCAACCCGACTGAGCGCCGCATGGCCGTACTGGCTGCGCTGGGCGCGGTGGACTGGGTGGTGCCCTTCTCCGAGGATACCCCGCAGCGCCTGATCGCCGAGATCCTGCCGGATCTGCTGGTCAAGGGCGGTGACTACAAGCCGGAAGATATCGCCGGTTACGCCGAGGTGACCGCCAATGGTGGCGAGGTGCGCGTTCTCAACTTCGAGGATGGCTGCTCCACCACCGACATCATCAAGACGATCCGCGAGCGCGGCTAACGTTCTGCTAGCCCCGCAATCTGGCGGGGCTCACTATCGGCGGTAGCAAACCGGCAGAAATACGGATAACAAAAAGGCGACCTTGCGGTCGCCTTTTTCATGTCCGATAGCGGCTATCAGCCTTTGGCTTTTGCCGTGGCAGGCATCAGACCCTGGTTCACTTCCACCAGATCCTGCGCTTCCAGAATACCGGCAGCCTGTTTCAGGCTCAGGATATTGAGAATGTAGTTGTAACGGGCTTCGGAGAGCTTCTGCTTGGCCTCGTACAGCTTGCGAGTAGAGTCCAGCACGTCGACGATGGTACGGGTACCCACTTCGTAACCGGCTTCGGTTGCCTTCAGGGCGCTGTCGGCGGAGACCACAGACTGGCTGTAGGCACGTACCGAGCCGATGCTGGCGTTCACGTTGTTGTAGGAGGAGCGCACTGTGCTCTGCACCGAGCGGAAGTTCTTCTCCAGCAGTTCACTGGCCGCAACGTAGTTGTATTGAGCCTGTTTTACCTTGGAGCTGGTGGCGCCACCACTGTAGATGGGCAGTTTGAAGGTCAGACCGATATTGGCCTGATTGTCATTGCCGCCGCTCTGAATACTATCCAGCTTGTAATCGGTATTGCTGGTTTGCAGTCCGGCCCCCAGATCCAGAGTCGGCTCATGGCCGGTTTTGGCCAGATCGATCTGCTCCTTGGCAATGTCCTTGCTGATGCGGGCACTGTGCAGTTGCAGGTTCTTGTCCAGCGCCAGCTCCAGCCACTTGTCGGAGCCGAAGGCGGTCTTCTGCGGGCTGAAACGATCGGTGTTCAGCACGTCCAGATTGCGGTGATCGATACCGGTCAGCTCGCGCAGGGTCTCGTAGCTGTTGTCCAGCGAGTTTTCGGCATTGATCTCGTCAGCCAGCGCCTGGTCGCGGGAGGCTTCAGCTTCATGGACGTCGGTGATGGCGGTCAGGCCCACTTCGAAACGCTGCTGGGTTTGCTCCAGCTGACGCTCTACCGCAACCTTGTTGGCACGGACGAACTCCAGGGTATCCATCGCCTTGAGCACATCAAAGTAGGCTTTGGCGGTGCGCACCATCAGGTTCTGGATTTCGAGGTTGTAGGCGACATCAGACTGGGTGGCCTGCTTCTCGCTGATATCCAGATTGACCCAGTTACTGCGACGATAGAGGGATTGCGACAGCGTCACCTCACCCTTGGCGTTGGTATTGCTCTGGGTGTCGTTCTTGTTTTGCAGATAATTGAGCCCGGCACCCAGATCGATCTGGGGCAGCAGAGGGGCTCGGGATTCGTTGATCTTCTCGAAGGCTTGGTCGCGAACGGCTTTGGACTGCAGCAACTGCGGGTCTTTCAGCTGGGCTTGTTGATAGATATCGAGCAGGTTTTCGGCGTGGGCACCGGCACTGACGCCCAGCAACACCATGACTGACAAAAGTGTTCTTTTCATAGATCGTTTTAACCTTATGTAGTAACCCAAACTGGTTGCTGGAGAGGCAAATATTGTCACCGACCAAGCTTGATTGCAGCTTAATCACTCTACTATAAGCAAAATTTAATGCTAAGAGTCTCAGGTCCGGTGACGGGAACGTCAAGAACCGGACGCAGTTTTCTCCCCGCGCGCCTAGCCAAATGGTCTGTGGCTGCTAAAATCCACCCCTCATTACCATGGCACGCCGAGTGAATGAACGTTCATTCATGTTCCTCGGATTTTATGGTCAAACTGATACAAGTCAAGCTGACGGGAGCCCCGGATGTCGCAGCAACCCTTGCCGCAAGATCGGCATTACGCCGCCGATGATGTGAAAATCATTGAAAAATCAGCTGGATATAACGGCTTCTTCAAGGTGAATGTCTATCGTCTGCAGCATCGGTTATTTGCGGGCGGCTGGAACCAGCCCATCGTGCGCGAGCTGTTCGAGCGGGGCCATGCTGCCGCGCTGCTGCCCTATGATCCAGTACGCGACCAGATCGTGCTGGTGGAGCAGTTCCGTATCGGCGCCATGGAGACCAGCCCGACCCCCTGGCTGCTGGAGCTGGTGGCCGGCATCATCGACGAAGGGGAGACCGCCGAGGCGGTGGTGCGCCGCGAAGCGGTGGAAGAGGCCGGGATCGAGGTGGCCCGCTGCGAGCATGCCATCAGCTATCTGGTGAGCCCGGGCGGCAGCACCGAGCGGATCGAGGTCTTTGTGGGCGAGGTGGATGCCAGCAAGGCCGAGGGACTGCACGGTCTGGCTGATGAGGGCGAAGATATCCGGGTGCACGTGGTGAGCCGCGAACAGGCCTATGCCTGGCTCAAAGAGGGACGTATCGACAATGCGGCCTCGGTCATTGCCCTGCAGTGGTTGGCCCTCAACCATGGCGAGCTGCGCGCCCGCTGGCTGGCGGATCGCTGAGGTGGCGCTGACCCTGCAACAGAGCAGGCGCTATGTGCCTGATCTGATGTCCTTGCAGCGTACCTGCGAGGTCAATTACATGGCGTTGATGAAACTGCTGCCGCCTGATGGGGAAGTCGGCGCCGAGCGCCGCTATCGGGTCGGCAACGATCTGCAGTTCCAGCTCACCATCATTGGCGAGAGTCGCTTCACCAATCAGGTGATCCTGAGCCAGCACAACCCCGAATTGCCCGAATATTTACAAGCTCAGATAGAGATTCGTTTGTATCATGATGTGCGGATGGCGGAAGTGTGTGCAGCGCAACAGATTTCCCGTTTGCAACCACGTTATGATTATCCCAATAAAAAGATGCACCAGCGGGACGAAAAGGAGCAGGTAAATCTGTTTCTGGCCGAATGGCTAAAATTTTGTCTCAGACATGGTACCAGCCCGATCAATATCTCCAGTTGAACAAATAAAAAGAAGCGTGATTTTGGAAACAGAGCTCCCCCAGGCGCAGGACGGCAGTGTGCGCCTGTTGCAAATTACCGACACCCACCTCTTCGCGAGTGCCGAAGGGCGGCTGTTGGCTGTGCGCACCGCAGAGAGTCTGGCCGCCGTGCTGGAACAGGTGCAGGCCAATGAACACCCCTACGAGGTGATTCTGGCGACCGGCGATCTGTCGCAGGATCACAGCCCGGAATCCTATCAGCGCTTCGCCTCCATGATGGCGCCCCTGGGCCGCCCCATCTACTGGCTGCCGGGTAATCACGATGACAGCCCGCTGATGACCGAATATCTCCATGCCGCCGGGATCAGTGAATCCAAACAGCTGGTGGGCGACCACTGGCAGGTGATCCTGCTCGACACCCAGGTGCGCGGCAAACCCCACGGCATGATTGGCGATCACCAGCTGGCCGCCCTCGACCGTGCCCTGCGTCAATATCCTGATCGCCACGCTCTTATCACCCTGCACCATCAGGCAGTGCCGGTGGGCTGTGCCTGGCTGGATCAACACAATCTCAAGAATGCCGATGACCTGTTCGCCGTACTGGCCCGTCATCCGCAGCAGAAGACCATCCTGTTTGGCCACGTCCATCAGGAGTTTGACGAGGTGCACCGCGGGGTGCGGCTGATTGCCAGCCCATCGACCTGCATCCAGTTCAAACCTCTCTCTGATGGCTTTGCGCTGGATGAATCCGGCCCGGGCTGGCGCTATCTCACCCTCTATCCGGATGGGCGGGTGGCCAGCGAGGTGTGGCGCCTGCCGGTGGGACAGTTTGTGCCCGACCCCAACGCCACCGGTTATTGAGGAGAGCATTGCATGAAGTCGGTTCTCCTTTATCTGCACGGTTTCAACTCCTCACCGGGCTCCGCCAAGGCGCAGCAGATGGCTGCCTGGGTGGCCGCCAACCGGCCCGACATCGAGGTGATCATTCCGGCCCAGCCCAATACGCCAGCGACGGCCTGGGCGGCTATCGAGCAGACCATTGCTGATCTGCAGCGTCGTTATGGTAGTGACTACAAGCTCGGCGCCGTGGGTAGCTCCCTCGGCGGCTTTATGGCGACCCGGGTCAGCGAGCAGTACGGCTGCCGCGCGGCGCTGATCAATCCGGCGGTGTGCCCGCACGAGCTGCTTTGCGACTACCTTGGCCCCCAGACCAATCCCTATACGGGTGAGCAGTACGAACTGCTGCCTCAACATATGGACGAGCTGCGGGCACTGGCGGTACCGGTGACGGCGCCGGAGCGACTCTGGGTGCTGCAACAGCAGGGGGATGAGGTGCTCGACTACCGTAAGGCGCTGGACGAATACCGCTTTGCCCGCCTCTCGCTGGAGTGCGGCGGCGACCACGCCTTCGTGGCGTTCGAGCGCTACCCCGCCCAGATCATCCGTTTCCTCGGGCTTTAATCATGCAACCGCCGTTGGCCGCCTTTCTGGAACAGGTACTGGTCACGGCGCAAGCGGGCCTCACCTACTCCAAAGACCCCTTCGATATCGGCCGTTTCGAGGCGCTGCGAGCGGCCACCGTGGCCCTTATCGCCAGCCAGGGCGAGCTGGCGCCGGAAGCCATCAGCGACTGGATTGCCCTCGACAGTGGTTATCCCACCCCCAAGCTCGATGTGCGGGCCTTCATTCAGAACGATGCGGGCCATATCCTGCTGGTACAGGAGCGCAGCGACGACTGCTGGACTCTGCCCGGTGGCTGGTGCGATATCGGTGACTCGCCGGCGGATGCCGTGGTGCGTGAAGTGGTGGAGGAGACCGGCCTTGAGTGCCGTGCGGTGCAACTGCTGGCCCTGTTCGACAAGCTAAAACATCCTCATCCGCCCCAGCTGCCTCACGCCCACAAGGCTTTCTTTCTGTGCGAGGTGGCCGGCGGCCAGCTGCTGGGCGAAACCGATGAAACCAAAGGGGCGGGTTACTTCCCCATCGACGACTTGCCCCCGCTCTCCCGCCATCGGGTGGTGGCCTCCCAGTTGCGCACCCTCCATGAGCACTTGCAGCAGGGGCGGCGCGATACCCTGTTTGATTGACATCTGAGGAAGTGAACCCGTCTGCAAGGAGGCTGGATGATCAAGCGCATCGGCAATACCCCGATTCAAGAGAAACACAAGGCCAGCTGCCACTGCGGCGCCGTGGTGCTGGAGCTGACCCTGCCGGATGGGGTGGTTGATCCGCGCCGCTGTGACTGCTCGTTATGCCGACGTCGGGGCGCTATCGTCGCCTCGGTGCCGCTGTCCGGCATCCGCATTCTGCAAGGGGAGGAGGTGCTGCGCTGCTACCAGTTCAATACCCGCACCGCCAAACACTACTTCTGCAGTATCTGCGGCATCTATACCCACCATCAGCGCCGCTCCAACCCGGCCGAGTATGGCTACAACCTCGCTTGTCTCGAAGGGGTCAACCCGTTCGAGCTGGGGGCGGTGCCGACGCGCGATGGCGTGCATCATCCAGCGGATCGACAGGTCTGAACAAAAGGGGCTCATATGTACCTGTTGCACCCTGCGGGGCAGTGTTAATCTTTAGCGGCCTGTTTACTTTGCCTCGCCCGGGGCAGGGAATGGCCGAACTCTTCTGAACTTCACTGCCAACAGGGAGCACGTTTGTGACAACTCCTTCTGCGCTGCCGGATCTGGTACTGGGCGCCTCTCTCTACTTTCCGCCGCTGTTCAAGGCGGTGCTGCTCGGCCTGCTCTGCTGGCTGCCGGTGCACCATCTGCTGCGTGACTGGCTCTATGGCGGGGATGTCTGGCACCCCTTGCTGATGGATCTCTCCCTCTTTATCCTCGCCGTCAGCGGCGCTCTATGGATGCTGTTACATGGCTAAATCACCTCTCGCGACCCTCAAATACTTCTCCACCCTGCTGGTCTGCGCGCTGGCGCTGGCGGCGGGCTGGTGGCTGTGGAACTACTACATGCAGGGGCCCTGGACCCGGGATGGCAAGGTGCGCGCCGAGCTGGTCAGCATTACCCCCGAGGTGTCGGGCAAGATCATCAAGATAGCGGTGAAGGACAACCAGCTGGTGAAGGCGGGGGAGGAGATCTTTACGCTCGACCCCGAGCCCTACCGGATCGCCCTCGATAATGCCCGGGCGGCGCTGGCCAAGGCGAAATCGGATCTCGACAAGGCCGAGCATGAGGCGAATCGCCGCAGCGGCCTGTCGCGTAGCGTCATCTCCGCCGAGACGATGGACGAAGCGCGCCTCAATGCCCAGGCGATGCAGGCGGCCTATCAGGTGGCACAGGCCAATCTGGAGAAGGCGGAGTGGTCGCTGGCCAAGACCCGGGTGCATGCCGCGAGCGATGGCTACATCACCAACCTGCAGACCCGGGTCGGCAACTATGCCAGCGCCGGCGTGCCGCTGGTGGCGCTGGTGGATACTCACTCCTTCTATGTGCAGGGTTACTTTGAAGAGACCAAGCTCGGCCACATAGCACCGGGCAAACCGGCTGAAGTGGTGCTCTACAGCGGTGAACAGCGGTTGCGCGGCGAGGTGGAGAGCATAGGGCGCGCCATCCACGATCAGAGCGTCGATGGCGGCAACGGCCTGCTGATCGACGTCAAACCCAACGTGCCCTGGGTGCGGCTGGCCCAGCGGGTGCCGGTGCGGATCAGGCTGCTGGATGTGCCGGCGGACGTGACGCTGATCGCCGGCACCACCTGCACCATCACCATTGGCGAGTAGGGTGAGCGAGTCATTCTGGCTGCGTACCCCCTGGGGGAAGGCGACAGGGGGGCAGTGGCGCTATGCCCTGCGCAATGCGCTGGCCATGTGCCTGTCGCTCTGGCTGGCCTTCGTGCTGCAGCTCGACTCCCCCTACTGGGCGATGAGCTCGGCCGCGGTGGTGAGTTTTCCCACTGTGGGCGGGGTGATCAGCAAGAGTCTGGGGCGGGTGGTTGGCAGCCTGATGGGGGCGATGGCGGCGGTGATGATCACCGGTCTTGGCATCAGCGATCCCTGGCTGTTCAGCTTTCTCATCGCCCTCTGGCTGGGCTTGTGCACCTACATCTCCAACCACTATCAGAACAACGTCTCCTACGCCTTCGCCCTCGGCGGTTACACTGCCGCCATCATCGCCTTCTCCTGCGTCAATGTGGCGGATCCCCACCATATCTTCGATATTGCCCAGGCGCGGGTGAGCGAGGTGATCATCGGCATCCTCTGCGGCGGTCTGATGATGATGATCCTGCCCAGCACCTCCGACAGCGAAACCCTGCTGGAATCCCTGCGCAAGAGCCAAGCCCGCCTGCTGGAGCATGCCCAGCTGCTCTGGCTGGGGGAGATGACGCACGAGGTACGCAGCTCCCACGAGGGGTTGATCGGCCAGATCCTCACCATGAACGTACTACGCATTCAGGCGGTCTGGAGCCATCACCGGCTGCGGCGCCAGAACCGGCTGCTCAACTTCCTGCTCCATCGCCAGCTGCGCCTGATCAGCCTTATCTCCAGCCAGCGCCGCATGCTGCACAACTGGCCGGAACAACCGGAGGGTATTCAGGCGCTGCTCGCCACCCTGCTGGCCGAGCTTGGCAAGCCGGGGTGCGACAAGTATCGGGTCGCGAGGTTACTGGCTCCCCTGATGCCGACCAGCGAGCATGATTATCGACTGCGCACCTTTTTGCTGCGGCTGCGCCACTTCTGCTGGAGCTATCTGGAGTGTCAGCGCTGGCTTGACCGGTTGACCCGCTACGACGATCAGGAGTGGCCGGCGCCGCCCCGCCACACCTCCCTCACCAGCCATACCGACACGCTGGAGGCCGCCTATAACGGCGGGCGCACCTTCCTCTGCGTGCTGCTCGGCTGCACCTTCTGGATCAACAGTCAATGGGATGCGGGCAGCTCGGCGCTCACCATGCTCTCCATCTGCTGCGTGCTCTACTCGGCGACCCCGGCCCCGGCTCAGGGGGCCAACACCATGCTCAGGGCGATCCTGCTGCTCAGCCTCATCTGCTTTGCGGTCAAGTTTGGCCTGATGATCCGCATCGACGATTTCTGGATCTTCTGCCTCTTGCTCTTTCCGGCGCTGCTCACCATGCAGCTCTGCAAACTGCAGCAGGTGCGGCAGGCGGGCCTCTGGGGTCAGATGATCGTGCTGCTCGGCTCCTTTCTCGCCATCACCAATCCACCCAGCTACGACTATCAGCAGTTTATCAACAGCAGCCTCGCCCAGATGCTGGGGGTGATGAGTGCCGCGCTGGCGTTTCAGCTGCTGCGACCCAGCTCGGATCGGCGCAAGAGCCGCCGGATTATCCGCTCCCTGCGCCGCCACTTCATGGATCAGCTGGAGCCGGCCCCGCGCCAGAGCGAGAGCCAGTTCGAGTCGCTGATCTACCACTGCATCAGCCAGCTCGGTCAGAGTCAGGATCAGACCGCCCGTCTCTGGGTGCTGCGCTGGGGCGTGGTGCTGCTCAACTGCAGCCATATCGTCTGGCAACTGCGCCAGTGGCGCGGTGACGAACATCCTCTCTATCTGGTGCGTGACAACTGTATCCGCAGCCTGAAGGGGATCCTCACCGAGCAGGGGGTGCAGCACGCCTCCCTCGACCGCACGCTGGCCGAGCTGCAACGGATCAGTCTGGGGCTGGCCAACCATGGCGATGGCACGGCGCGAGAGCTGGCAGGTATGGTGTGGCGGCTGCAAAGTTCGCTCTCCCAACTGCAACAGGCGCTGCCGGGCCCCGCCGAAGGGAGTTGAAACTGGCTTGGGAGGGGCACAATCCCCTCCGGATCACCCTTTCCCGCAGCCAAGTTTGTCCAATACCCTCCCAACGAGTAAGATTCTCCCCAAACGTCAATTCGCAAGGCCCTCCATGTCTACTCAATACAATGCGGATGCCATTGAGGTCCTCAATGGCCTTGAGCCGGTGCGTCGCCGCCCCGGCATGTATACCGACACCACCCGGCCCAACCACCTCGGCCAGGAGGTCATCGACAACAGCGTCGATGAAGCGCTGGCAGGTCACGCCCGCAATCTGGAGGTGATCCTGCATGAAGACCAGTCCCTCGAGGTGATCGACGACGGCCGCGGCATGCCGGTCGATATCCACCCGGAAGAGGGTGTCAGCGGGGTGGAGCTGATCCTCTGCAAGCTGCACGCGGGCGGCAAGTTCTCCAACAAGAACTACCAGTTCTCCGGCGGTCTGCACGGGGTGGGTATTTCGGTGGTGAACGCCCTCTCCGATCGGGTCGAGGTGACGGTACGTCGCGACGGTCAGGTCTACGACATTGCCTTCGAGCGTGGCGAGAAGGTGCAGGAGCTGACCATCACCGGCACCTGCGGCCGTCGCAACACCGGTACCCGGGTGCGCTTCTGGCCGCAGGCGAGCTACTTCGATTCGCCCAAGTTCTCGGTCACCAAGCTGGAGCACCTGCTCAAAGCCAAGGCCGTGCTCTGCCCCGGCCTCACCATCAAGTTCCTCGACAAGAACACCGGCATCAAGCTGGAGTGGTGCTACGAAGATGGCCTCAAGGATTATCTGGTCGACGCGGTCAAGCAGTTCACCTGCCTGCCGGAGCAGCCCTTTATCGGCTCGTTCAGCTCCGAACAGTCGGCGGTGGACTGGGCCCTCTGCTGGCTGCCGGAAGGGGGAGAATGCCTCGCCGAATCCTATGTGAACCTGATACCCACTGCGCAGGGCGGTACTCACGTCAACGGTCTGCGTCAGGGGCTGCTCGACGCCATGCGCGAGTTCTGCGAGTTCCGCAACCTGTTGCCGCGGGGGGTCAAGCTGACCCCGGAAGATATCTGGGATCGCTGCGCCTACATCCTCTCCATC
This sequence comes from Aeromonas sp. 602396, assembly GCF_049173735.1. Taxonomy (NCBI): domain Bacteria; kingdom Pseudomonadati; phylum Pseudomonadota; class Gammaproteobacteria; order Aeromonadales; family Aeromonadaceae; genus Aeromonas; species Aeromonas sp. 602396. Next base: position 73,432 of record NZ_JAAKSD010000011.1, read on the forward strand.
AAGATGCAGGATCCGCAGTTCGCCGGTCAGACCAAGGAGCGGCTCTCCTCCCGTCAGAGCTCGGCGTTTGTCTCCGGCGTGGTGAAGGATGCCTTCAGCCTCTACCTGAACAGCAACACCGAGCTGGCAGAGCAGATCGCCGAGATCTGTATCAGCAGCGCCCAGCGCCGGATGCGCGCCGCCAAGACGGTGGTGCGCAAGAAGATTACCCAAGGCCCGGCGCTGCCCGGCAAGCTGACTGACTGTAACTGCGCCGACCCCATGCAGGGCGAGCTGTTCCTGGTGGAGGGTGACTCCGCGGGCGGCAGTGCCAAGCAGGCGCGGGATCGCGAGTTTCAGGCCATCATGCCGCTGCGCGGCAAGATCCTGAACACCTGGGAGGTGGAGGCCGGTCAGGTGCTCGCCTCGCAAGAAGTTCACGATATCTCGGTCGCCATCGGTCTTGACCCCGACTCCAACGACCTCAGTGGCCTGCGCTACGGCAAGGTGTGCATCCTCGCGGATGCGGACTCGGACGGTCTGCACATCGCCACCCTGCTCTGCGCTCTGTTTGTGAAGCACTTCCGCACGCTGGTGGAGAAGGGCCACGTCTATGTTGCCATGCCGCCCCTCTACCGGATCGATATCGGTAAAGAGGTCTACTACGCCCTCGACGAGGACGAGAAGAACGGCGTGTTGCAGCGGGTCGAGGCCGAGAAGAAGAAAGGCAAGGTGATGGTGACCCGATTCAAGGGGCTGGGTGAGATGAACCCGAAGCAGCTGCGGGAAACCACCATGGATCCCAACACTCGCCGTCTGGTGCAGCTCACCATGGAGCCGGCAGGAGAGAGCGAAGGGGATGCGGCTGATGAGACCCTGCAGCTGATGGACATGCTGCTGGCCAAGAAGCGGGCGAGCGATCGCCGCGAATGGCTGGAAGAGAAGGGCAACCTCGCCATCATCTAAGCCGTCGGTCACCTGCCGACCCGCATTTCAGGCGTGCCCTCCAGGGGCGCGCCATAGCAAGAGAAAAACATATGAGTGATGCTATCGAGCTCAGTCTGGACGGGGTAGAGCGCCAGCCAATGCGCACCTTTACCGAACAGGCTTACTTGAACTACTCCATGTACGTCATCATGGATCGGGCCTTGCCGCATATCGGCGACGGCCTCAAACCGGTGCAGCGGCGCATCATCTACGCCATGAGCGAGCTGGGGTTGTCGGCGCTCTCCAAGCACAAGAAGTCCGCCCGTACCGTGGGTGACGTGCTGGGTAAGTACCACCCCCACGGCGACAGCGCCTGTTATGAAGCCATGGTGCTGATGGCCCAGCCCTTCTCCTACCGCTACCCGCTGGTGGACGGTCAGGGCAACTGGGGGGCGCCGGACGATCCCAAATCCTTCGCCGCCATGCGTTATACCGAGGCGCGCCTGTCGCGCTTCTCCGAGCTGCTGCTCTCCGAGCTGGGGCAAGGCACGGTGGAGTGGACGCCGAACTTCGACGGCACCATGAAGGAGCCGGTGGTGCTGCCTGCCCGTCTGCCGCACATCCTGCTCAACGGGGTGACCGGTATCGCGGTGGGGATGGCGACCGATATCCCGCCCCACAACGCGCGGGAAGTGGCCTACGCCTGTGCCGAGCTGCTCGACAACCCCAATGCGGGGCTGGATGCATTGATGCAGCACATTCAGGGGCCGGATTACCCGACCAACGCCGAGATCATCACTCCGCGCGACGATATCCGCAAAATCTACGAGACCGGCAAGGGCTCCATCAAGCAGCGGGCGGTCTGGAGCGAGGAGGATGGCGATATCGTCATTACCGCGCTGCCCCATCAGGCCTCCGGCGCCAAGATCATGGAGCAGATCGCCGCCCAGATGGTGGCGAAAAAGCTGCCGATGGTCACCGATCTGCGCGATGAATCTGACCACGAAAACCCGACCCGTCTGGTGATCGTGCCGCGCTCCAACCGGGTGGATGTAGAGGGGCTGATGGCCCACCTGTTCGCCACCACGGATCTGGAGAAGAACTACCGGGTCAACCTCAACATCCTCGGCCTCGACAACCGGCCGCAGGTGAAGTGCCTCAAGACCATCCTCAGCGAGTGGATCCAGTTCCGTCGCGAGACCGTGCGTCGCCGTCTGCAGTTCCGCCTCGACAAGGTGCTGGCTCGCCTGCACATCCTCGAAGGCTTGCTGATCGCCTACCTCAACATCGACGAGGTGATCGAGATCATCCGTACCGAGGATGAGCCGGGCAAGGTGATGGTGGAGCGCTTCAACATTACCGAGACCCAGGCCGAAGCGATTCTGGAGCTGAAACTGCGCCATCTGGCCAAGCTCGAAGAGTTCAAGCTGCGTGCCGAACAGAACGAACTGGCCGAAGAGCGCGACAAGCTGGAGCTGATCCTGGGCTCCGAGCGCCGTCTCAACACCCTGCTCAAGAAAGAGCTGCTGGCCGATGCCGAGAAGTACGGCGACGATCGTCGCACCCCGCTGGTGGAGCGTGCCACCGCCGTGGCGCTGACCGAGAAAGAGCTGGTGCCGAGCGAGCCGGTCACCGTCATCCTCTCCGACAAGGGGTGGGTGCGCGCCGCCAAGGGCCACGACGTGGATGTCGAGGGGCTCTCCTACAAGGCGGGGGACAACTACCTCACCCACGCCTTTGGTCGCAGCAACCAGCAGGCGGTGTTCCTGTCGAGCTTTGGCCGCACCTACTCGCTGGAGGCGCACACTCTGCCCTCCGCCCGCAGTCAGGGCGAGCCGCTTACCGGCCGCTTTGCGCTGGGTGCCGGTGAAGAGGTGCGTCATCTGGTGATGGGCAACGAAGGCGAGCCGTATCTGATCGCCAGCGACGCCGGTTACGGCTTTGTCTGCACCTATGACGATCTGATCGGCAAGAACAAGAACGGCAAGGCGCTGCTCACCGTGCCGGAAGGGGGTCAGGTGATGGCACCCCAGAAGATCGGCTCGCCAGAAACCGATCTCTGCATGGCCATCTCCAACGAAGGGCGCATGCTGCTGTTCCCGCTCAATACCTTGCCGGTGCTCGGCAAGGGCAAGGGCAACAAGCTGATCAGCATTCCGTCGGCTCGGGTGAAAGCACGGGAAGAGTTTGTGGTGATGGCCGCCGTCATCCCGCAGGGCCAGTCGGTCACCCTGTTTGCCGGCAAGCGCAAGCTCACTCTTAAGCCATCTGACCTTGACTACTACCGCGGCGAGCGCGGCCGCCGTGGCGCCAAGCTGCCCCGCGGTTTGCAGCGGGTAGACAGGATAGAAATAGAGAGCTTGCCTGTGGTAGATCTCGAAAATAAAATAGATACAGAATAAAAAATAGGAGGGCTTTGCCCTCCTTCATTTTTTGATAACAAGGGGGTTTAATGAAGGCAGTAGCATTTTTTACAAATAAGGGTGGTGTTGGTAAAACAACACTCACTTGTAATTTAGGCGCGTTCTTATCAAAAGAATTAGAAAAGAAAGTACTCATTGTGGATGTAGATCCTCAATCTAATGCAACTCAGTATGTTTTAAAAGAGAGTGAGTTAACTCGCCTCTATAATAAAAAACAATCTAGTACAGTATACGATATGGCAAAGCCATTATCACAAGGGAAAGGTTTTTCTGAGAGCATTGAGTTTATTCATTCTGAATCCTTTGGTGTAGATATTCTACTTGGTGACCCCCGGCTAGCCTTAATCGAAGATGTACTTGCATCAGATTGGACCACAGGTGGAGTTCGTGGATTAAGAACAACATATATTTTTAGGCAGTTTTTATCACATTGCGAAGATTATGATTATGTATTTTTTGATCTTGGTCCTTCATTAGGTTCGATCAATCGCTCTGTCTTGATTGCATCAGATTATTTTGTTTTACCTCTGTCGATGGATATATTCAGCATTAGAGCTACTGAAAATATATCAATTTGGATTAAGGATTGGGGACGAAAACTTTCTAAAACATTGGACTTTATTGATGACCCGGATGACCTTGAAGTAGATGATATTGATTTTAGGCTGAAGTTCTTGGGCTATACAAATCAGCAGTACACAGCTAAAAGAGATGCCCAAGGGGAAAAAAGAGCTGTTAAAGCATATGAAAAAATTATGTCTTCGATATCGTTGCATGTAGAAGAGAATTTGATAGGAAATAATTATAAAAAGGGGGTTGATTATAAGCTAGGTAGCATTCCTAATTTACATAGTTTGGTCCCAATGTCTCAAGTTAGTCATAAGCCTATTTTTTGTTTAGCTGCCGCAGATGGTATTGTTGGTGCCCATTTTGCTAAAGTAAACGAAGCCTATGAAATATTTAACAATATCGCTCATAACTTTGTCTCTAATTTGGAGGCAATGGGATGATCAACTGGCCAAAGGATGTTATTTCATCAATAGCTAGAAGGCGAGCTGTAATTTTTATCGGTGCAGGTGTGTCGATGGGTTCTATAGGTGAGAATGGCCAAAAGCCACCATCATGGACTCAGTTTCTGGAGAAGGGAATAGAAAGCATAAATCGCCAAGATGCCAAAGAAGCAAAGGATTTTTTAAAAAAAGGTGATTATTTAAGCTGCTGTCAAATATTGAAGGACAAACTAGGCCATGGTTGGGCAAATTATCTCGAAGAATCATTTCTCGTTCCTGCGTACCAGCCTAACGAACTACATAAAGCAATTTTTTCTCTCGACGCCTCTATTGTTATGACTCCTAATGTGGATAAAATATATGATCAGTTCATATATTCACAAATTGGCCATGCGCAAGGAAATCCCAATGTCGCAGTTCCAAATAATATAAAAATAAAGCGTTTCTTTGATGAAGATATTCCTCGTGTATTAAGAGGCAATGAAAAACAAAGGTTATTATTGAAAATCCATGGGTGTATAGATACACCTGATAAATTGATCTTTACTAGAGAGGATTATGCAGGGATTAGAAATAAACATGCTAATTTTTACAAGGCTATTGATTCATTGATTTTCACACATACATTTTTATTCATAGGTTGTGGAATGAATGATCCTGATTTGTCTTTAGTTTTGGAAAATTATTCTATGGCATTTGAAGCAGCACCACCTCATTATGTGGTTCTTTCAGAGAAGTTAAAATCAAACCATGAAGCATTACTTTCAAAAAACTACAATTTGAAGGTTATTAAATACTCTCCTAATAATGACCACCAAGAGTTGTTGGATTCAATTAAAGATTTGGCTGAAAAAGTAGATGCATATCGTGGTGATTTATCAACCTCAACGCTATGGTGATTGTGTTTATTTGCAGAGTCTAACGTCTGATTAGCCGGATCGTAGGCCCGTAGGTCTGATTAGCGAAGCGTAATCAGATGATCGCGAAAACGGGTTGCCACAATTTTGCCGGTGCGCCAGCTGATCTCTTCTCTATGTCCATAGACACCGAGATTGCGGTGCGGACGATTACGCTTCGCTAATCGACCCTACTCGATTCTGCTTGATTTAACGCTCTGCGGCTTGCCGGTGGCTTCTGTTGTGATGGCTTGTTCCCCCTCCTCACCGACCTTTCTCCCCCTATCTATGGCAAAGAGTGGGAGAAGGGAGCAGAGATCGCAGCCATTGATAGTGACCGTGGCATGGCGTGATAGCTAAGCGTGACAGCTTCGGCTACAGAGTGGCAGGTGCTGATCCCCTCTCCCCTCGGGAGAGGGTTAGGGTGAGGGGACGATGACGATAGGGGCAAACGCCACAACAGGCGCCAGGTTGCCAACCTGAAAAGAACCATCCAACCCGCCAAAAGAGAGGGCCCCGCCATCCATGATGGCGGGGCCCTTTGCATTAACAGCTGTGCCGCTGATTCAACCGTTCGCACTGGTAGGGGCCACTGAAATGGCTGGCCCGAGCCCGATCAGACGGGGATAGCTGTCGCCGCCGGTGGCGGGGTGATTTTCGAGGCGATCAGCTGGCGCAGGCGGGGCACCAGCAGGAGCAACACCAAGCCGCCCGCCAGCGAGCCCCAGCCGAGCATATTGAATACCGAGCTGTAACCCGGGTTGGTGGCCACCGGGGTGCTGCCGATATTTTGCGGCATGGCGCCGGAGACATAGCCCGCCAGCACCGAGGCAACGCCGGTCACCATCATCCAGCAGCCCATCATCAAGCCTTGCAGGCTGGCGGGGGCCAGCTTGCCAATCATGGCGTAGCCGATGGGGGAGATCAGCAGCTCGCCAAAACTCTGCAGCACATAGCTGATGGCGATCCACTTGAAGGCGACCAGCCCGTCGGCCCCCGCCAGATGGATGCCGATCGGCAGCACCAGCATGCCGAGCCCCATGCAGAACAGGGAGGCGGCAAACTGGGAGGGGATGTCGATATTCCACCCCTGTTCGCGCAGTCGCTTGAACAGCAGCGCCATCAGGGGGCCACCGATGACGATGACAATGGTGTTGATGTTCTGGATCCACTGGGGGGCGACCCGCAGCCCGAACACGTTGAGGTTGATGTTGTGCTCGGAGAAGAGCATCAGCCCCATGGGGGCCAGCTGGTAGAGCGACCAGAAGATGAGGGAGCCGAGGGCGAGGATCAGATAGGCCACCATGCGGCTGCGCTCGGCGGCGTCTGGGTGGCGGGCGGTCATCACGCAGAGCAGCACCAGCACCACGGCCCCCAGGATCAGCACGAAGCTGCCGCTGAAGCTGGCGTGGGTCAGTAGCAGACGCAGCGCCGGCACCAGCATGGCCAGAATGGCGATCCCGGCCAGCATGCGGCGGTAGAAGCCGCTCCCTTTGACGTGGCGCAGCGGGGTGCTGATATCCGCCAGAATCGGCCAGCAGGCGAAGGTGGCGATGATGGCGATGATGTTGCCCAGCGTGGCAAACAGGAACAGGGTGCGGTAATCCTCGGTGAGCTGGAAGTAGCCCGCCACCGTGAAGCCGATAAAGAAGCCCAGATTCATGCCGGCGTAGTTCCACAGGAAGGCGCTCTCGCGGCGGTGATCATCCGGGGCGAAGCGCTGGGTCAGCATCATGTTGAGGCAGGTGACGTTGAGGCCGCTGCCGGTGAGGAACATGGCGAGCCCCCAGTAGAGGCCGGTGATCCCCATCTCGGCGATGAAGTAGCAGCCGATCACCTGCAGCACCATCCCCATCACGAACAGGTTGCGGTTGCTGAGGTAGCGCCCGCCGAGATAGCCGCCAAACAGGTGCAGGCCATAGTTGAAGGCCCCGAAGACCCCCATCATGGCGTTGGCCTGGGATTCACTGAAGCCGAGCCGCTTGGTGGCGTAGAGCACCAGGGTGGAGTAGAGCACGGCAAACCCCAGGGTCGAGAAGGTCTGGATAAAGAACAGCGCCCCGGAGCCGGGGGGAATGGTGGGGTGTTGATTCGAAGCGCTCACGGTCTGTCTCCTGTGAGAAGAGAAAATCACAACTCATCCTGAGAGCGTACCGGTCTGCTGCCGGCTAGCCTTGTGCGCTTCCATGCTGGTCTGAAGGCCGGTCTGTCATTTAGCGGCCAAGCGGTGCAAATAGCCATACCTGAAATTTAATCTGGCGCGATTAATTGCTTTTTATTGATCTATTCCGCCTTTTTATGCGTGATTGAGCCGTGGTTTTAGCTCGATTTACCACGTGATTGCGACACGGTTGATGTGATCCAGTCGGCTATTTGGTGCCGATTATGGCGCTGTAACGGGATCTTCGTCCCGCTTTGTTGCCCCGAAACGCAGCTGGTGCCAAGTTGTTGTATTGCAGGTTGTTTATTCATCCTCGGGTCTTGAGTGAATAAATATCGGGAAGAGAAGGGGTTGCCTCAGGGTGACTTGCGCGTGTTCTCTCTTTGCTTGGGAGAGGTGAGGGGAGGATAGAACAACGCCCGGCAGGCCGGGCGTTGTGGTGCGACTGATGGGCGGCGAAAGCGGCCTTAGAAGTCGTGGTAGAGCGGCCAGCCGAGCAGCGGGTGCTTGAGACCAGCGCGCATCTCGACGTTGTCGAGCTTCTCCGGCGAGGCGTTCTCTTTTTGCAGCAGCTGGTACTGGCGCACAAAGCCGAGGGTGTGCAGCAGGTTGGGCACAAAGCCGGGGCTCAGCTCCTGACGCAGGGCGGCGGCCATGTCGGCAGGCAGCGCGCTTAGCATCAGGGCGAGCTGGGCGGCGAGGTAGTCGGTGTCATACCAGCCCTCGTCGAGCTCAATCTCCCGCGCCAGCTTGCGCTTGAGATCCTGCTTCACCTTGAGCGGGGCGGCGCCACTGCCCTTGCCGCAGAGGATGCGGTAGAGCAGCGCTTCGGCCAGCTTGTCCTCCATGGTGGGGTGGTCGCTCTCGCAGGCGAAGAAGTGCTGGTCGATGAGCTCCATCAGGCGGCTCTTGTTGTGCTCGGTCAGCGCCTTCTCGTACTCCTGCCACCCTTGCCACTCCTCCACATCGGGCGGGCTCGAGATCTTGTCCAAGAGGCGCGCATCCACATCACCGTAGAGGCTGTTGCCGCCTTGCTTGGGGCTGACGGTAATGAGCATCGACCAGCCCTTCTGGAACGGCTTGATGGGGCCTTCCGGCGCCTGCAGCAGCGCCAGTGCCTTGGCCGGATCCCGCGCCGAGAGCTCCTGCAGGCCGAGGCTCACCACGCCGATGACGTCGTGGGCCGCCTGCTCCAGCAGGTGCATCTTGTACTTGTTGTAGTACTTGTCGGCGAATTTGAGGCTCATCAGCACCGCCTTGCCCTTGATGGCGGCCAGCTGCTGCTGACTCAAGAGTTCGTTGTCGCGGCCAAAGCGCAGCACCTGAGTCAGAAAGGGGCCCTGGTTGGCATCGCGAATGACTAACTGCATGAATGGGCTCCTTAATCGAGAAAGCTGAACATGTCGTCGACGTCGCCGTACTCGTCTTCCTCGACCTTGTTCTTCTCTTTGGCCTGCATCACCAGCTCGGCGGCAAACTTGTTGATGATGCCGTCCCAAGTGGAGTGCTCGTTGCGCAGCAGCGCCTTGATGGCTTTCTCCACCTCTGGGGCCAGCTCGCGAATGAGCATCAAGAGGCTGCGCGGGTCGTCCAGCGCGTAGTCGTGGACATCCTCGCTCTGCTGGCGCTCGCTGTAGCGCAGGGACTCTTCGAGATCTTCCTCTTCGGCATGCAGCACGTCGCGATAGCCTTCGTCCTCTTCATAGCGATCGCCGCGATAGAACTCGATAAAGGGGATGGCGAGGTAGAAGAGACCGGCCGGGTCTTCGGCCACGCACTCGAGGATCTCGCGCTGTTTGGCCTCGCTATCCTGGGTGCGGATCAGGTAGTTGAGGAAGTCGAAGGTGTGCTGTTGCAGCTCGTCGGCGTTGTTCTTGATCGCCTCTTCCCAATAGAGCGGCTGCTGGCAGACGATGTCGCGGATCCGCTCCGGGGTCATCAGCTCGGAGATGATGGAGGGGAAGGAGATGTCGTGCTGGCCGTTAATCTGGGTCAGGGTAACGATATCAATGTTTTCAATCACTTCTGCCAGCTGGTCGTCAGACATGGTCTTGGCGATCAGCTCGAACTTCTCGCTGGCCTGCTTCGGCTCGATAACGGCCAGCTCTTTGATCTCGATGGCGGTAATTTCTATCAGACTGTTGCTCATGCCTTGCCCCAATTAGAAACGGACTTCGTCGTACATATCCTGATCGCCGTTGTCATCACCATAGCGGTCACTGCCGCCATGGTAGTCGGCGTCGGCATCTTCCCCGTCTTCATCTTCTTCGTCGCGCAGCTCATAGTCGTCATCGCCGCGGTGGCTGCCGCGCGGCAGCGGGTTGTCGAGCAGAAACAGCACGGCGCAGGCTTCCATCAGCTGATCTTCGCTCTGGGCCCGCACCGCCTTGACCAGCGGCAGGGCGGCGTTGTTGAAGCCGACGCTCACCTTGAACTCGTCCCAGCTCGGCTGCTCGCCGCTGGTGAGCCACTTGTTCCACTGCGACTTGGCCTTGGCCGGGAACTGCACCCGGCCATAGAGGGCCAGCGGCAGATACTCGGGCATAAACTCCAGCATGCTCATATCGGCCAGCAGCAGGCTCTTCATCTGGTCGGTGAACTGTTCCAGCCCCTTGGGGTCGTCCTGATCCCGGTAGGATTCGATGTTTTCGCTGGCATCGCTTTGCAGCGACTTGAGCCGCGCCTGGTCCCATCTCTTTTGCATAGTTGCTCTTCTGCCTGCTGTTTCAGGGGTAGAACTGATCCCACATCTCCTGCATGGCGGAGGCGGGGTCGGTCACGATGACGTTGTTGAAATCCTTGATAAAGGCGGCTCGCTGTTTCGGATCGGACAGCACTTCATAGGCCTGCTTTACCTGGTGCAGCTTGATGGCTGCCTGCTCTTTCTCTTCTTCACTGGCCCCGTGCAGCTTGTCGGGGTGGTACTGGTTCGACAGCCGACGATAGGCTTTCTTGATGTCGTTTTCGCTGGCGTTGGACTTGACGCCCAGCACCCGAAAGTAGTTGTTCATGGCAGATCCTGCATCACTGGCATCATAGGATTCACGCTGCGAGTGCCTGATGGTGGGGATTGGCAAACCAGGCACGGCAAAAACCCGTCATTTTAGCGGAAACCTCCCGCCATCGCCATGAATAGGACGCAAGGTCACTGGCAGAAAAGCGTGACGGGGCACCTTGGGATCTGTCTCCCTGTCGGGAATAGCCCAGGGACTACACTACAGGAGGCGCCGGGGATTATCTTGGCGATCGTCAGTTGGCCTCGCGTACCGAGACCCTTACTAAGGAATGGACAGCCATGCTCAAATTTTATCTTCTGCCTATGGTGCTGCTTGGCGGTTTCGCCATCGCTGCCGATGAGAGAATCGATGAGCCCTTGATGTTCATCAAGGGGGACATTACCAAGGCACAGTTTATGGAAAGAGCCGAGCAGCGTTTCACCCGGCAGGACAGTGACAAGGATGGCACCCTCTCGATTGCCGAGAGAGAGGCAGCCATGGCCAAGATGCACGAGGCAATGCAGCAGTCAGGCAAGGCCATGCCTGGCAAGATGGGGAACATGGGCAACATGAGGCCGATGCAGGACACGACCAGGGAACAGTTCATGGCGCATCATGAGGCTCTCTTTACCCAAATGGACAAGAACGGAGATGGTGTGCTTGACGAAGCCGAGCGTACCAGTGCCAGAGGGCGGCTCGGGCAGGGGATGATGGCGCCCGCCCAATAGAGCTGGTTTGTCACCTTTCTTTCCTGAAATAAAGAGCCCGGTAGTGATACCGGGCTCTTTGCATGGAGACGGGGTGACCTGAGGGCTCACCATTGTCGCAGTGCGAGCGCTTCCTGCCCCTGCGGGCGACCCCGACCTTAGCTCTGCCTGGCCAGCTCTGCCTTCACCAGCTGCTCCAGCTCCTCATAGGGGATGGCGCCCGACACCAGCTGGTTGCCGATCAGGGTCGCCGGTGTGCCCTGTACACCCAGCAGGGTACCAATGCGCAGGCTGTTGCGCAGCTCCTCGGTGGCTTTACCCTCCGGTTTGAGTGCCACATTGCCGGTGGCCGCCAGCGCCTTGTTGATGTCCGCCTCGGTCAGCATCCCCTGCTTGCTCATCAGCTTGTCGTGCAGGGCGAAGAAGCGGGCGGGATCCTGTTGCCACAGGGTCAGGCTGTACTGGGCTGCCTTGGCGGAGCTCTGCCCCTTGAACGGCAGCAATTTGATCACCAGCCCCAGATCATTCGGATAGGCCTTGAGCAGCCTGGTCAGCTGGGGATCGAACTGCTTGCAGTAGGGGCAGTTGTAGTCGGTAAACAGCACCAGCGTCAGCTTGGGGTTTTTGGCACCCAGGCGCGGGCTGGTTGCGCTGTTGAACAGCACATCCTTGTTGCCCTTGATGAAGTTGCCAAGCTGGGCCTCCTGGGCTGCGGCATTCTGCTTCTCCCAGGACTCGGCCGCCTCGTCGAGGATCTTGGGGTTGGCGATCAGAGTCTCGCGGATCAGCTCCTTGATGCGTGCTTCCTGTTCAGGGGTGAAGGGGGCCGCGTGCAGGGTCGGAGCCAGCAGGGTTGCGCAGAGAGAGGCCAGCAGGGGCAGGGCGCTCAGAGTCGGTTTCATGGATACTCCTTAAAATCGGGTAGTGCCAGCCTGAAGTGGCCAGCCTTGTGCAAGCTAGTCGGCAGTCGTCGTGGTTGCGTCGGGGCAGCAAGGTATTCCCCTGCAACAACGCCATGCCGTAAATCTGTTTTCAGTACGCCGCAGTCGTGCCCCGTTGGTGCAAGAAGGCGGCGATGGTCTCGCAAACATGAGTCATGACCAATGGCAAAGAGCCGGAATCATTCCCGCCAGATGCAGAGGGTGAGGTGCAGACGCCGTTCGGGTGGCGAGATGACTATGGGTGGGGGCAGTGGCGGTGTGTAGCGCCAAAGGGGGGCCAGCAGGGCGATCAGCACCGCCACGGCAAAGAAGAGCTGTTCGATGCAGAGCAGGGTGGCGGCGCTCAGCCACTTGCCGTTGAGCTGGCAACTGCCTAGCTGCGGGCTGGCCGGTTTGGCATCCTCTTGATCCGTTGCCGAGCCTGGAACGGGCAGTGCCTGACAGCTGAGCGCCTGATCGAGCAGGGCAAGCCGGACCAGCGGCTGGGCCGCACAATTGAGCACCAGCAGGCAGACCAGCAGCAGGAGATGTTTCGCTACCAGTTGTTGCAACATCATGTTCGCCCCGTCCATCAAGATGGGGCCATCCTAACGACCAATGGCGGGTGGGGCAAGTCGGCGGCGTATTGATGAGCAGCACTGTGGGTGGCGTGACGGGGAGGGTGGTCGGTTCTGTTTGGCGAACGCTTGTTCGCTAAAAGGGGGATCAGTATACTGCGCCGAGTTAAAACTCGAGGTGTTCGATGCTCAAAATTGCCCGTGTGCTGCTGCTTGGTCTGCTGCTCATTTTCTGGTTCCTGTTCGGCCTGCTGCTCTGTCTGGTTCGTCCGCGCCATCCCAACAACGTCTATGTCTTCGCCCGCATGTATCACGCGGTCTGCCCGCTGATCGGGCTGCGAGTCAAGGTGACGGTGGCCGATGAGGTCAAATCGGTCGGCCCGGCAGTCTACGTCTGCAACCACCAGAGCAACTTCGACATCTTCACCGTGACCGGTGCGGTGCAGCCTGGCGTGGTGGCAGTGGGCAAAAAGAGCCTGCTCTGGTTGCCGCTGTTCGGCCTTATCTTCTGGCTCTCCGGCAACGTGCTGATCGACCGCTCCAACCGCTCCCGTGCCATCGGCACCATAGGTCAGGTGGTGGATCGCATCAAGAACCGCGGCACCTCCATTTGGATGTTCCCGGAAGGGACCCGCTCCCAGGGACGTGGCCTGCTGCCGTTCAAGGCGGGCGCTTTCCACACTGCGGTACAGGCTGAAGTGCCCGTGGTGCCCATCGTCTGCTCCAGCTACTTCGGTCAGGTCGACCTCAATCGCTGGGACAACGGCGAAGTGCTGGTGGAAGTGATGGCGCCGGTCTGCAGTAAGGAGCACGGTGCCAGCGGCATTCGCGATCTCTCCGATACCTGCCGCGCCCGGATGGAGGCCAAGCTGACTGAACTGGACAGCAAGCTGGGCCACAGCCATGCCGCCTGACGGATAGCGCAGACGAATCGACAAGGGAGCTTGAGGCTCCCTTTTTTGTTGGTAAAAATCACCACCAGGTTGGCTATTCTCACCAACAATCCCTTCTTGAATTTCCTCAGTAAATTCCCATCTATATGTAAAACAACAATAATTTTTCTTGGCACGGCTCTTGTAATGCAATGGGAAGAGATAGCCATCCCATCAACAAGGAGCCAGACCATGAGCGTATTCAGCCGCCTGACCGACGTGATAAATGCCAACCTGCATAGCCTGCTCGACAAGAGTGAAGAGCCGGAGAAGATGCTGCGCCTGATGATCGAAGAGATGGAGCAGGTGCAGGTCGAGATGCGTACCCAGGCCGCCCGCGTGATTGCCGAACAGAAACAGCTGGAGCGTCACCAGCAGGGGTTGCAGGCGCAGATCCTGGAGTGGTCGGCCAAGGCCGAGCTCGCCATCCAGAAGGGTCGTGAGGATCTGGCCCGCGCCGCCCTCACCGAGAAGCTGGCGGAGGTCAAAAAATGTGAACAGCTGGAGCAGGACAAGGCTCGGGTGGCCGAGGTGCTGGCCCAGCTCACCGCCGACAGCGAGCGACTGGCAGCCAAGCTGACCGAGGCGCGGGAGAAGCAGAAACTGCTGACCCTGCGCGAGCAGACGGCCCACAGCCGCATTCGTGCTCGCGCTCAGGTGGACAACCAGCGCATGCATGAGCTGATGGCGCGCTTTGACGGTTTTCAAGGCCGGGTCGAACAGCTGGAAGCCCAGCTGGAGGCGGCCATTTTGGGGCAGAATCCCTCGCTGGAGGCCCAGTTCCGCGAGCTGGAGCTCAATGACGAGATCGAGCGCGAGCTGGCCCGTCTCAAGGGGCAGAAGGTGGAGGTATAACCATGACTCCCTGGCCCAAGGATCTTGTCCATCGCAAGCTGACTGGCGTTTGCGCCGGCATTGCCCAACGGCTGGGGATCTCCAGAGTGACGGTGCGAGTGGTAGCCCTGCTCGCCCTGATCCTGGTGCCACCGCTGGCACTGGCTGCCTATCTGCTGGCGGTGCTGGTGATGCCGCCCCGTTATGAATTGAAACGCTGGCTGGATTGACCGCAAGGCAGCCCGGCGGCACAGAGAGCCCGTAAGGAGCAAGTTATGCTGGAATTTTTCATATTGCTGGGAGTGTTGCTGGTCATGGCGCTGACCGGCTTTACCCTGGTAGCCATGCTGCTGGTGAGCGGCGTGTTTGTACTACTGGGGCTGCTGAGCGGCATGCTTGCCCTGATCGTCAAGTTGGCCCCCTGGCTGCTGGTCGCGCTGGCAGTCTGTTGGCTCATCAGCCACCGTCGTCAGCGCAACAATACCTATCTGTAGTTGTGCAACAAGTTATGAAATGCTCCCTGATTTCCCCTTTTCGGCCACTCATCGAGTGGCCTTTTTTTAGCTGTAACCCTTAAGGTCGGGTCGTTTCGGGTAACCACTGCGGGCTCCAGCTCTGCCAGAGTGCCGGGCTGTGGATCAGCTGCTCCTTGAAGGATTTTGGCTGCTGCTTGAGGCGATATTCGAGGCGCAGGGCTGCCCCCTTCTCGCCGACCTCCTGCTGCCAAGCCAGCGTCAAGGGGCCCTTGCCGCGCAGGGCGCGAGCCCCCTTGCCGCTCTGGTGCTGACGCAGACGACGTTGAGGATCCGTGCTGACCCCGGTATAGAGCAGGCCGGTGGCGGTGCGCACCATATAGATAAACCAGCGAGAAGAGGGGGGAGAGGCGTGCGGGGATATCCCGTCAGGAGGTTTTATCATTTGTACTTCTCTGTGCCAAACTCAAAAGCAGTGCAAGGAGGTGCGATGAGAGTCTGGTTCTGGTTGTGGTTACTGTTGTCGGTTCCGGCTCTGGGGGAGACGATCCGTCTCTACGATTACCATCAGCATCCGCCCTTCAATACCGGAGTGGATGCCGGACTGAGCCGCGAGCTGGTCAAGTATCTCAATGAAAAGTTGGGGGGGGAACCCAGAATCGAGCTCTGGCTGGTTAATCGCGCCCGGCTGGCGCTGGAGATGGCGGATCCCGACTTTGACGGTCTGGTGGTCTGGGTCAATCCCGCCTGGGTAGGGGATCCCCATCGCGAGCGTTATCTCTGGACCTTTCCGGTGATGCGCGACACCAACGAGCTAATCTCGAACATCGACAAGCCGATCACCTATCGCGGACCCGACTCCCTCAAGGGATTGGTGTTCGGCGGGGTGGAGGGCTACCGCTATCAGGGGATCGACGATGCGGCAGCAAGGGGAGAGCTGGAGCGTCACGATGCCAAGAAGGTGAAGACCAATCTTGAGCTGCTGGTGCGCGGCCGCATCGATGTGACCATGGTGCCTGGCTCCGCGCTGGGCTTTTTCATCGACTCAAACCACTATCAGGGCAAGCTGTTTATCTCGCCATTCCCCCAATCCAGCTATACCCGCCATATCCTGCTGCCCAAATCTCGCCCAGAGCTGCATGCCACCCTCAACGACATCGCCGAGCAGATGGACAAGGATCCCCGCTGGCACAAGGTGCTGGAGTCCTATCGCGGTAAGCCCTGAGGGCGGCGCTTGAGTCGGTGCAGCGGCAACAGGCTCACCAGCAGACCTGCCCAGACAAAGGCGAAACCGACCGCCTTGATGGGGTCCGGCGCCTCACCAAACCAGTAGATGGCAAGCAGGAAGGCGAGGCTGGGCTCGATATATTGCAGCAGCCCCACCGTGCTCATCCGGGTTCTCGCCACCGCATAGCAGAAGAGCCCCACCGGCAGCAGAGTAGCGGGCGCACTGCCCATCAGCAGCAGCTTGTCGGCCAAATCCCCGTTCACGAATGCCCCTTCCCCGTGCCACGCCAGTGTGCCGATGATGATCAGCGCGACGGGCAGTTGCACCATGGCTTCCAGATAGAGGCTGGTGCCGGTGTCGTAGTGGATCTTCTTCTTGATAAGGCCATAGCAGGCGAAGTTGGCCCCCATGATGAGGGAGAACCAGGGGAGTTGGCCGTAGCAGAAGAGCATGTAGGCGAGCCCCGCTAGTGCCAGGGCGACCGCCAGATGCTTTTGCGGGGTGAGTCGCTCTTTGAGGAAGATGACGGCGAATACGATATTGAACAGCGGGGTCATAAAGAAGGCGAGGCTGGTGGTCAGCACTTGCCCGGTAGTGAGGCACCAGGTGAACATGCACCAGCTGATGGACATCACGGGGCCCGCCAGCAGAATGAGGCCGAGCTGGCGCGGCTCGCTGCGCAGTTGTGCCCAGGGCACCTTGTGGCCAAGCAGCAAAAACAGGGCACCCAGCAGCACCACAGACCAGAGCACCCGGTGGGAGATCAGCTCCCACATGTTGACCTCAGGCATGAATTGATAATAGAGCGGCAGCATCCCCCACAGGATGAAGGAGAGGGTCGCGGTGCCGGTACCTAGCCAGTTTTTCATTATTGTCCGTTTATTAAATTAAACACTCATGGCGATAGTATGGGGCGCGCCCTGTTTCCACAAGAGGGAAAACAGGGAAATGCTGGTACTATCAACGTCATGCAGCGAATCGATAAGTTGTTTGAGCAAATCAGGGCCTGCCGTCTGTGTGAGGCTCATCTGCCGCTGGGGCCTCGTCCGGTGATCCGCGGGGCCGAGAGTGCCCGCTTGCTGATCATCGGTCAGGCGCCCGGCACCCGGGTGCATGCCAGCGGTATCCCGTGGGATGACCCCTCCGGTGACAGGCTGCGTCAGTGGCTCGGGGTCGATAAGGCCACCTTTTACGACGAATCCCGCATCGCCATCATGCCGATGGGGCTCTGTTATCCCGGCAGGGGAAAATCCGGCGATCTGCCGCCGCGCCCAGAATGTGCGCCCACCTGGCACGACAAGGTATTGATGCTGTTGCCCAATATCGAACTGACCCTGCTGATCGGCCAGTATGCACAAGCCCATTACCTGCGGGGAGCTGCCAAGGGATCGCTCACCGACACGGTGCGCAGCTGGGCTGACTATGGCCCAGGCTGGCTGCCGTTGCCTCACCCTTCACCGCGCAACACCCTCTGGCTCAAAAAGAATCCCTGGTTCGAGCAGGAGGTCATCCCTCATCTGCAGCAAAGGGTCGCCCCTTTGCTGAAACGACCCTGAGTATTAGAGCGCTGGCTCGGCCAGCGGCTTTGGCTTGCTGCGCGCCATGGCGATAAGCGGCAGGACGATACAGATACAGCCCAGCAGCAGCGGCAGACCCGGCTGCTCGTCAAACAGCCATACCCCGATGGCTACCGCCATCAGCAGACCGGTGTACTCCGCCGAGGCGATCTTGCTCGCTTCCGCCTTGCGATAGGCCACCACGCACAATCCCGCATAGACCATGATCAGCGCCGAGGAGCCGAAGGCGGGCCACCACATCTGCCACTGCCAGTCGCCCCCTTCCCACAAGGCCAGCGCGAGAATGAAGGGCATGCTCAGCACGTTGGTGAAAAACAGGGTCTGGGCGATGGGCTGCTTAAGCGGGATTCGCTTGATCAGCAGATTGTTGAGCGCCATCGACAGCGCTACCCCGAGCGCCGCCAGTGCGGCCCAGTTCACTTCGGTCGGGCGCAGCACGATCAGTACCCCGATAAATCCGATGACTGCGGTCAGCACCTTCTGGCGCGAGATCGCTTCCCCCGCCATCCACACCGCCAGCGGTACCATCATCAGCGGCGCGGCATAGAAGAGGGCGTTGGCAGTGGCGAGCGGCAAGCGGGTGAGGGCCACTACCATCAGACAGACGCCGACCGCCCAGATATGGGCCCGCAGCAGGTGCCACTTGATGGCCACCGGTGGATTGCGGCGCCATGACCAGAGCAGCCAGGGCATCAGCAGAATGGCGGCCGAGAGCTGGCGGAAAAAGACAAACTGGAAGATGGGCTGATCCGGCTCCAGTACCTTGACCAGCGCATCGGAAAAAACCGCCACCATATTGCCCAGCACCAGATAAAGGATGCCGATCCCTACTGCATTCATACCACCTCCCACTTCAGATGAGGGGAGGGTAGCGTGCCGGTTGATATCCAGTAAAATGATAAAAAATGACCATTCATGAGATATTTAGATAATGAAGCTTCCTCCCCTGCGTGCGGTGCAATATTTCGAGGTGGTGGCCCGGCTGCTCAGCTTCTCCCGCGCCGCTCTGGAACTGAACGTCAGCCAGAGTGCGGTCAGCCACCAGATCCGTCTGCTGGAGGATTTTCTGGGTGAGCGCTTGCTGCTGCGTCAGGGGCGGTTGCTCTCGCTGACAACCCAGGGGGAGAGCTACTTCGAAGGGATTGCTGCCGGGCTTAGCCAGATTGCCCAGAGCAGCGAACAGCTGCGCGGTGGCGGCGAGATGCGGTTGCGCCTCGCGGTCTACAGCTCGTTTGCGGTTAAGTGGCTGATCCCGCGGTTGGCTGGATTGCGCCAGCTCTACCCCGAGCTGGATTTGAGTCTGGAGATGGTGGCGGAAGATCCTGAGCTATCTGATAGGGTGGCGGATTGCTTTATCACAGTCTCACCCCACGGACGGGGCTACTGCCACGATCTTATCTATCAGGAGCGGCTCTTTCCGGTCTGTAGTCGCCGCCTGTTGCAGCAGATCAGCGGGGAGTGGCCTGAGGCCATCTGGCAGTTGCCGCTGCTGTCGGTGCAGTCCATCTACAAGGCGCGGGGGGAGGATTGGCAGCGCTGGGCCAAGGCCGGCGGGCTGGTTATTCCGGACGAGGCACGGATGCACCACTTCAGCCATGTGCTGTTGGCGATGGAGGCGGCGGCCTGGGATCAGGGGGTGGCATTCGTGAATGATTACATGCTGCGGCCCGATGATCCCCAGCTGGTGGCCTTGCCGGTACACCAGCTGGAGACGGGGGATGCCTTCTACTTTACCTGCAAGCGCTCGCGGGCCCATGAGCCCGCCATCAGCCGGTTGCGCCAGTGGCTGATGATGGAGACACGCCAGAGCATGCCGCTCTAGCGCGGCATCAAGCGTTCTTGAACTGGCTTAGGACAAACAGGCTGGTGGCGCAGACGACGACAGAGGGGCCTGCCGGAGTATCTTGATACCAGGAGAGGGTCAATCCACCCAGCACGGCGAGACAGCCAATCAGCGCGGCAAAGCCGGCCATCTGCTCCGGTGTCTGGCTAAAGCGGCGGGCGGTAGCGGCAGGGATGATCAGCAGGGAGGTGATGATCAGCGCCCCGACAAACTTCATCGCTACGGCGATCACCAGCCCGATCAGCAGCATCAGCACGCAGCGCAACACGTCGACCCGGATCCCCTCGACCCGCGCCAGCTCTTCCGAGATGGTCATGGAGAGCAGGGGATCCCAAAGTCGCCACAGGGTGAGCAGCACCAGCGCGCCACCGCCGTAGATCCAGAGCAGGTCCATCGGTTGTACCGAGAGCAGGTCGCCGAACAGGTAGGCCATCAGATCCACCCGCACGTTATCCATAAAACTCAAGGTAACCAGACCGAGAGACAGGGCGCTGTGGGCCAGAATGCCGAGCAGGGTATCGGTCGCCACCTGCTGGTTGCGACTCATGATCACCAATAGCATTGCCATGGCGAGGCAGCAGACCACTACCGCCAGGGTGAGATCGACCTGCAGCAGAATGCCCAGCGCGATGCCGAACAGGCAGGCGTGGGAGAGGGTGTCGCCAAAGTAGGCCATCTTGCGCCATACCACGAAGCTACCTAGGGGGCCGGCCAGCAGGGCAATGCCGAGACCGGCCGCGAGGGCGTATAACAGAAAGCTGTCCACTTGAATGTCCTGTTGCTTGCGCTATTTACTGTGAGCGTTGTTGCGAGAAGGCAGGCGGATGACGGGGGCCTGCGGTTCATGATGATGGTGTTCGCCGTCGCAGTGGTGATGGTGGGTATAGACCGCCAGCACCTCCTGCTCCGGGCGCCCGAACAGGCGGGCAAATTCGGGATGGCGGGCCACGCTTTCCGGCTCGCCATGGCAGCAGACGTGGCGATTAAGGCAGATCACCTCGTGGGTGCTGGCCATCACCAGATGCAGGTCGTGGGATACCATCAGCACGGCGCAATTGAACTCGGCGGCGAGCTGACCGATGAGGGCATAGAGTTCAATCTGGCCGGTGATATCAACCCCTTGCACCGGTTCGTCCAGCACCAGCAGCTCGGGCTTGACCAGCAGGGCGCGAGCCAGCAGCACGCGCTGCATCTCGCCGCCGGAGAGTTTTTGCATCCGGTTTTCCAGCAATCCCTCTGCGCCCACCCGGGTCAGTGCCTCCTCGATGGAGAGGCGGCTATTTTTGCCCAGTTGCAGGAAGCGTCGCACTGTCAGCGGCAGGGTGGGATCCAGATAGAGGCGCTGTGGTACATAGCCGACTCTCAGATCGCGGCTGCGGGTGATCTTGCCCGAATCCGGCGTGAGCAGGCCCAGCACCAGCTTGCTCAGGGTGCTCTTGCCCGCCCCGTTGGGGCCGACGAGCGTGGTGATTTTGCCTTTATTGAGGGTAAAGGAGACCTTGTCGAGCACAGAGCGTCCATCAAACGAGAGAGAGACCTCTTTCAGCTCTACCAGTTGGTTCATGACAACTCCGGGGTTTACAGCCAGTGAGAGTTATAATATAACAAAAAGCGGCTGTTATATTATCACATACTCACCCCCTGACGAGATTCACCAATGAGAATTATTGTGCTTTTCACTGCCCTGCTGGCGGTGAGTTTGCCTGTTCGTGCCATTGAGGTTCTGACCACCATCAAGCCCCTTGGCTTCATCGCTGCGGCGATCACTGACGGGGTGAGCGAGCCCAAGGTATTGCTGCCGACCGGTGCCTCTCCCCACGATTTCTCCCTGCGCCCTTCCGATATTCGCAACATCAACAGTGCTGGGCTGGTGGTGTGGGTTGGCCCCGAGCTGGAAGGTTTTATGGCCAAGCCGCTGGCCAATCATCCCCATGCTTTGGCCCTGACTCAGGTTGAGGGAATGCCGCTGTTCAACTACGCGACTCAGGATAGTCATGACTCCCATGACCATGATGATCACGATCATGCCGCCCACGAGCACGGTGACCATGATGAAGGGCATGAGGGGCATCATCACGAAGGGGTCGATCCCCACATCTGGCTTGGCCCGACGCAGGCCAAGGTAATTGCCAAGGCGATCGCAAGTGAATTGGGCAAGCTGGATCCGACCAATCAGGCTCGCTATGACGCCAACCTCGCGGCATTTGATACCAAGGTGGATGCCAAGGACAAGGTGATTGCCGGCCAGATGAAGGCAGTGAATGAGAAGGGGTACTTTGTCTTCCACGAGGCGTATGGCTACTGGGAGCGCCATTACGGCATGAGTTCAAAAGGTCACTTTACCGTGAGCCCTGAGCGTCGCCCGGGCGCCAAGACCCTGGTGGATATCCGCAAGGCACTGGAAGAGAAGCAGGCGAGCTGCATTTATGCCGAGCCGCAATTTTCACCGGCAGTGATCGAATCGGTGGCACGCAATACTGGCGCCAAGGTGCTGTTGCTTGATGAGGTGGGTGAACAGGTGCAGCTCGGCCCGGATGGTTATCCCCAATTCATGCAACAACTGGCAGACGCATTTGCCCAATGTCGCTGATTAGCGGCTGAGTCTCTCATCCGGACGGACTATACTGACCTCCAGCATCTGACATGGAGTGTCCGGTATGAAATGGTTGTTGATCCCGGCCTGCACACTGGCGCTATGTTGCGCCAGTGTGCAGGCTTCGCGCCTTTCCGAATATATTGCCAGCCCCGATCTGCGGGCCAAACTGCAGGAGGTGTACGGTGGCCGCGCCATCCAGCGGGCCGAGGCATTCTCTCGTCTGCTCACTCCCAGAGCGGGAACCACGGATCAGCAGAAGATCGAGCTGGTGAACAACTACTTCAACAATCTCACCTACAGTGAAGACCCCAAGCTGTGGGGAGATGAGGATTACTGGGCCAATCCGCTGGAGTTCATCGGTGCCCGGGGTGGGGATTGCGAGGATTACAGCATCTCCAAGTACTACACCCTGATGGAGCTGGGGGTGGATGAGAAGAAGCTGCGGTTGGCCTACGTCAAGGCGGTGCGTTACAACCAGTTCCACATGGTGACGCTCTACTTCCCGACACCCAAGGCTGATCCACTGGTGCTCGACAACATCAACAGCCGGATCCTGCCGGGTAGCAAGCGTACCGATCTCATTCCCGTTTACAGTTTCGATGCCAAAAGCATCTGGATCATGAAGTCACGGCGGGAAGGGACGCTGGCGGGGAGTGCCGATCGGCTGGCGCAGTGGACATCGATGAAGACCCGTTTCTCCAGCGAGCAACTGCGCTCTCCCCGTCGTCAGCTATAGCTTGCCCGCCGCCTTCAACTCATCGAAATATTTCGCCGCGCCCGGATGCTGTTCAATGCTCAGCACAGGGCCGGTTTTATTGCGTGCCCGGTGAAACATATTGGCGTAGCCATAAGTTTGCTCATTGAATTTGGTTTGCTGGGTCAGCATGGCCTTGGTCAGGCGATAGACAGACTCTTCCGGCATGGTGGCATTGGTAACCAGGGTGGCGGCAATAGCAAAGGTGGGCGTCGCCTTCAGATTGCCGGGGTAGATGCGGGCAGGCACCTGACTGCGTTGGTAATATTTGACACCCTTGAGTAGCTGATCCCGGGTGGCCCCATCGATGGGGAGGAAAGTGACCGCGCAACGTTTGGCGGTGTCGAGCACAATCCGGTTAGGGTGTCCCATCACCAGTGCAAATGCATCGATCTGCTTGCTACAGAGCGCATCCGGCAGGTTGGCCATGCTCTTCAGATCGAGATCCTGTTCTTTCGCTCCCAAGATGTTGAACAGGGCCAGCGCCGTCTGGCGGGTACCCGAGTTCTTCAACCCCATATCGATGGGGGCGAGCTTGAGCTGTTCCAGTGACGTGATATCTCCATCGGCACGTATCACTATGGTGAAGGGCTCTGCATGGGTGGCAAATAGTGCGCGCAGCTCAGGTTGCGGCTGCGTGGCAAAAGGGCCCAAGCCCTTGCTTGCCTGATACAGCCAGTCTGACTGCACCATGGCGTAGGAGGACTCGCCACTCTTCAGTCGCTTCAGGTTTTCTATTGAACCCGATGAGCTCTGCAGCTTGCACGCAAGTTGCTCGTCGACCTCATGAGCCAGACGGCAAAATTCTTTGGTTATCTGGTGATAAATCCCCTGCTCACCCCCGGTGGTTATAGTGACGGTTTCAGCCATCAGGCAGGGTTGCCACAGCAGGGGCAACAGCATGGCGAGCTTCTTCATGATTGCGTCTCCTTGGCATAACCATCGATACCCCAGGTCCGCAGTTTGTCGATGTCGCGACACTCTCCCGATTCTGCCAGCAGGGTATAACCGGCGGCATGCATGGTCTGGGAGAGCAGATTCCAGTAGAGCGGTTCATCGGTCAGCTGACAGCTGATAAAGATGGGATTGAGCGGGTCAAGTTGATTGAAGGTATCCGCATTGAGGGGAATGGCGCTGAAGGCGAGCTCACACCCCTTTTCCTGCAACGCAGCCAATGTGACTTGGCCATGGGCAGGGAATGTGGCCACATCCCAGCGCCAATCCAGTGTTTTGCCGCGGCCCTGGCTTAGCAGAGGGGCGATTTCTGACCATTGCGGATGATTGAGCAGGGAGAGGGGTAGCAAGATCCCCTCTATATGGGAGCGCTGCCATAACTCCAGGGTGCTATGGATGGTCGCGAGATCGCTGTCGGCTCCGAGGGGCTGACTGGGCAAGAAACGCTGATAGAGGGCGATTTCCCCTTGTGTGGAGACAAATTTTTGCAGTTGCCCGCCTTCTGGCAGCGGGCTTAGCCCTTGCAGTGGCTGTGGCATGGTTGGGGCAAGCTGTTTTCCCAGTTGGGTGATCTTGAGCCGTTGTTGCAGCAGATCCCGCTTGCGTTCGGAGACCAGTTGGTTGATGGAAAGTGCCACCTCTTTAAGGTCTTGCAACCAAGGGGTGGGCAGGGTGCTGTTGAACTGGTGTTTGCGCAGCCGGATCAGCTGCACATTGATCTGCTCCAGTGGTTGCAGCAGGCGCTTGCACACCAGAGAGATGACCAGGGTAAATACGACGAGCCCCGCCAGCAGGGCTATGCCGGTGCGACTGATGGCATTCCACAGATGCTGATAGGCGTAGCCGCTATGTCCCTCAAGGGTCAGAGTGCCCAGCATGCGCCAGCCATCGGTCAACTCTTGCTCAATCTTGACGGGGGGCATGCCGATAACCGAGGGAAGCCAGCCGGGAACATTCTGCTGGGTAGAGTGGAATACCTTCTGAAACAGCACCTGACCATCCGGATCCACCAGCATGACCGAGCTGACGAAACCGCCATCGAACATGGCATTGACGATGGTTTCGGCCAGCACCTGATCATCATTGAGCAGGGTGCCTTGCAGTACCAGTCCAAGGGCTGTGATGGCGGTCTCCAGATTGGCCGACATCTGATCAAGGATTGACTGGCGGACTGTCGTGACTTCCAGTGCAAACAGCAGCGCTGCACCGATCAGGAACAGGACGACAATTATTCTGATTAACAGTTTTGCTAACGACATATCCACTCCATGGAAAAATTATCGCAACATTTGAATTTTTAATGCCGAATCGAGTCCGACCCGGCTCTTAAAAATAGGAAAAAATAGTTAAAAAAGGCGATCATTTCTGCCCATCAGGGCGTGTTATGCATAAAATGTGAGGTTCATGCAGATTGTGATGAACTATTTGTAACTATTTGTGTCCAACAAACAGTTTTATACGGTTTTGTCACAACTGACATCGCAACTCACACTCTTTAGATCTAAATACAGGATAGCGGATGAAACGTCTCCGTCCCTTGGTAGTACAGGCTGCCAATTGGGAACCACCGGTTCCCCGCAAACACTTTTACGCCATGCTGATGCTGACGGCCATGACCCTGTCAGCAGTGGCATTATTGCCAGCTCCGGGTGACATCCTCGAGCGGCCGCTGCGTCTTGAGTTGCCCATTGATACCGCCGGTACGGCAACCAACGAAAACAACACCGACTTTAACGAAATCCCCGATCACGAACTGGTTGATCAGAGTGCGCCGGATGACGACATCCCTGTTGATACCGCACCGCAGTGGCAGGATTACCGGGTGCGTAATGGTGAGAACCTGACCGCCATTTTTAACAATCTGGGACTCTCTACCACTACTCTCTACAAGGTACTTGATGCGGACAGCAAGAACTATCTGGCCAGATTGAAACCGGGCCAGACCATAGAGCTGCTGATCGATCAGGACAACATCCTGCAGCAACTCAAAATCCGCCTGAACATCAAGCAGACTCTGGTGATGGCACGCAGCGATGATGCCTATACCGCCTCCATGATCAATGAGAAGGTCGAGTGGCAACCTCAGCGTTACAACGGCGTGATCAACGGCAGCTTCTATGTCAGTGCCCGCAATGCGGGGATTCCGGCCAATCATATCCAGAAGATTGCCAACCTGTTCCAGTGGCGGATGAACTTTGCCCAGGATCTGAAAAAGGGCGATAAATTCAAGGTGTTGGTACGCCAGGAGACAGTCGAGGGCAAGAGCACCGGTAACAGCCAGCTGCTGGGTGTGGAAATGATCAGTCAGGGCAAGACGGTGTCGGCCTGGCTCTCCGATGATGGCAACTATTACGATGGTCAGGGCAACAGCCTGGAGCGTGGTTTCCGCCGTTATCCGACCCACAGTCGTTACCGGATCAGCTCAAACTTCAACCCCGCGCGCAAGCATCCTGTGACTGGTGCTATCCGTCCCCACGAGGGGACCGACTTTGCCGTTCCGGTGGGTACCCCGGTACTGGCCACGGGTGACGGTGTGGTCCAGAAGGCGACCAGCCACCCGCTGGCGGGTACCTATATCGTCATCAAGCACGGTCGAACCCTCTCTACCCGTTATCTGCACCTGAGCAAGTTGCTGGTCAAAACCGGTCAGCGGGTGAAGATGGGCGACAAGATCGGCCTCTCCGGCAATACCGGTCGCTCGACTGGTGCTCACTTGCATTACGAGCTGCGGATCAACAACCGTCCGGTTAATGCCATGACCGCCAAGCTGCCGATGGCTGAACCGCTCAGTGGCAAGGAGCGTCGCCAGTTCCTGGCCAAGGTGAAGAGCTACCGCAAGGAGCTGGCCGCCGGTTAATCGCTGTAGCCACTAGCTGAAATGAAAAAGCCCCGCCAGACTGGCGGGGCTTTTTTGCATGCGCAGTGTTGGTCAGTAACCCTTGTCGAAGTCAATCTTGCCATCCAGTGGCTGGCCATCGATAAAGCGAATGTAGTTGCGTACAAATATCTGGGCCACATCCTCTGGAAAGCTGTAGGCGCTGTTGTGGGGGGTGACGATGAGGTTGGGTTGTCCCCACAGTGGACTGTCGGCGGGCAGCGGCTCCTGCTCGAATACATCCAGCACCGCCATTGCCAGCTTGCCGGTACGCAGTGCGGTGAGCAAATCGCCCGAGTGTACAGCGCTGCCACGACCGACGTTGAACAGGATGGCGCCCGGTTTGCAGTGTTCGAAGCGGGCGGCATTGAAGAGATGACGGGTATCGCGGGTGGCAGGCAGCACGCTGACGATGACATCGGCCTGCGCCAGCATCTTGTTGAGCGCAGGCAGCTGATAAACCTGGTCAAACCCGGCACGCTCCCGACCACTGCGGCTGATGCCCAGCACCTTCATACCAAAATGTTTGCCGGTGTGGGCGATATGCTGGCCAATGCTGCCGGTACCCAGGATCAGCATGGTTTTCCCTTTGAGCCCCTGATAGGGGTGACTCTGCCAGAGTCGTTGTCTTTGTTGTTCCCGATAGAGAGGAAGTTGGCGTGTCAGACTGAGCAGATGACCAAAGACATACTCGCTCATCAGCGGGCCGAAGATGCCGCGCACGTTGGTGAGCTGATAGTTGCGACGACTGTCCGGATCGAGCAGCACGTCGACCCCGGCATAGGTGGACTGGAACCAGCTCAGCTTGTTGGCTTTGGGCAGCAGTGGCTTGGCGCGGGCTGGCTCTGCCAGCAGAATATGGGCCTCGCCGATAAGTTGTTCGGCATCGCTCGGGTTGTCGGCCCGCAGAATGCGCAGATGAGGGAGGTTGGCCGCCTTGAGCAGACGTTCGTAGTGAGCATTATCCTGGCTGAGCAAAAGAAGGGTACGTTGGCTCATACTCTTGTTCCTTATCAGAATTTGCGGCGCGACAAGATGCCGCTCTCGTCCCATCTTACCCGAGTTGCCAGCGCAACATAGCCGACCAGGGCGCTTTTTCGTTTTCGCCACGCCCCTCGTGGGCTACAATCTGCCCCACATTTTGCAAAGGATCCGACTCCAGTGTTTGGTGACAAGTTTTATAAGCGACTGGCCGAGCTACAGCCTTGGCAACAGACCGTCTACACCCTGGCGCTGGCAGAGCGCATGTACCCCAACTATGCCCTGTTCAGCCAGGCTTCCGGTTTTGGCAATGCAGATGCCTTCCGGCACGCGCTGGATCAGATGTGGAACTATCTGACCGTCAAGGGCTCACGTGTCAATCTGGGAGCCATTCTCGAAGAGTTAGAAGCCCATATCCCGGATCCCCGCAAGTTTGAATCCTACGGCGCCTATCCGGCGCTGGATGCCTGTGTGGCACTGGGCTGCGCCTACAACTCGGTGATCTGCCGGGTTGGCGAAGAGGCCAACGATGCCAGCCATGCCTCCGTTGGCACTGTGGCCGGTTTTATCGAGCTGCTGGAGGAGCGGGATCTGACAGAAGAGGAGCTCTACGAGCACGAGTACATGGAGGCCGAGCTGGAGTTTCAGGTCGAGTTGCTCAAGCGGGTTGCCCATGAGCGCGACAGCGATCGTATCCTGGCTATCAGAGCATTCGCCTCTCAGGATGGCGTCTCCAATATCGGTATCAGCCTGGAAGAGTAATTATCTCCGGTGCCTGATAGACAAAAGCTCCCGGTCGGGAGCTTTTTTTATGTCTGTCATTCTGTGGCTGTTTAAGCTTGCTCTTCGGTCAGGGGTCTGACGCTCAGCACCGGGGCAGCGTCGATTTCATCTGCATTCATCATGGTGGAGATGCGTTGCAGGGAGGAGAGCAGCAGGGTCTGTTCCCACGCTTCCAGCGCCTGAAAACGCTGGATGAAGCGCTCTTGCAGCGGGGTCGGGGCCTGGGCCAGCAGGGCGCGGCCTGCGTCAGTCAGTGTCGCGTGAACCTTGCGCTTGTCGGTATTGCTGCGAACGCGCTGCACCAGTTGACGGCTCTCCAATCGGTCCATGATGGTAGTGGCGGTGGCCTGGCTCATGTTGGTGTGATCGGCCAGCTGACGCATGGAGATCTGTCCCAGCTCGTCGATCCCTTTTAGCAGCAATAGTTGCGGGGAAGTGAGCCCGGCTTCTTTGATCAAGCGCCTGGAGTGCATGTCGATGGCACGAATAATCTGGCGCAGGGCGACCAGCACTTCATCATGTTTTTCCATTGGGTGTGCGTCATTGGAAGGCTATGGAGAGGAGCAAAATTTTCCGCCTAATTCGTCACAAGGTCAATATGGTTTTTGATGTAATAATTTCTGCTCTAACTAATTCTGTGTTAGGTTGACGGGCATTTCACGGAATTCACCCTGACATTTGAGGAGCGAAATGATGAATGACGAGCTGGATATCAAGTCTCTGGTGGCCGAGTTACGTGTGGTCAGAGTGCGCTATGAACTGCCGGATACCTCGGCTTTTGTGCGCTATCAGCCTGCCTATGATGAAGACCCCAACAACCTCAAAGTACACCACTATGATGGTGAGTTACCCCTCTCTTGCAGTGAGACAGGTACTTTCAACCTAAAGGAGTTGGTGAATGAATTGCGCTACGCCTATGTGCTGGTGCACCTCTTTCCTGACGAAAGTGCCATGAACTTCTATCTGACCGGCCTCGATACCGGCCTGGCCCAGCTGGAGTTCATCGGTGGCTCTTACGACTTCAACCGCCTTTGGATCACCAGCGGTGTCTCCAATCTGGGTGTCCCCATGGCCATCTTCCTCGGCAAGCGTCACGCCGTGAACGGCCAGCCCTCGGTTTCGCTGGTAGATCACCGCGAACAGGCGGCTGGCAAACTGGTCTATCGCGCCATCGGCGGTGCCGGTGATCATGTGGGCGAAGACTTTTTCAACAACGACTAAGGAGGCTGGATGCGAGCAAGCAAAGGGCTATTGAAAGGCCTCAACCCGACCATGGCCATGACGGCCCTCACCGTGATCACCCTGTTTTTGCTGTTTGGCGTATTTGTTCCCGATACCGCGGCCGCCTGGTTTGTCGGTGCCAAGGATCAGATTATTGCCGGGTTCAAGTGGTACTACATTCTGGTGGTCGCCCTGTTCCTGTTCTTCGCTGTCTACCTGATGTTCAGCCGTTTTGGCAGCATCCGGCTGGGTGACGACGACCAGGTACCGGAGTTCGGCTACTTCGCCTGGTTCTCCATGCTCTTTAGTGCGGGCATGGGGATCGGTCTGGTGTTCTGGAGCATCGCCGAGCCGATGAATCATCTGCAGGGCAATCCGTTCATTACCGAAGGGATGACCCCGGAGGCGGCCCAGATCGCCATGCGCCTCACCTTTTTCCATTGGGGCCTGCACCCCTGGGCCATCTATGTGATCGTCGGCCTGTCACTGGCCTTTTTCAGCTACCGGCGCAAGTTGCCGCTGGCGATCCGCTCCGTGCTCTACCCCATCCTTGGCGAGCGGATTTACGGTTTTTGGGGCCATGCGGCCGATGTGCTGGCCGTGTTCGGCACCGTCTTCGGGGTGGCGACCTCCCTTGGTCTGGGGGTCTCCCAGATGAATACCGGCCTCAACCAGATGTTTGGTATGGCGGTATCGCAGTCCAACCAGCTCTGGCTGATTGGTGGCATCAGCCTGATCGCCACCCTCTCGGCGGTCTCCGGGGTCGGGCGCGGAGTGAAGATCCTCTCCGAGCTCAATATCTGGTTGAGCGTGTTCGTGCTCGCACTCTTTCTGGTGCTGGGGCCGACCACCTATATCCTCAACGCCTATGTGCAGAACATCGGTGATTACCTGCAGAACATCGTCAAACTGAGCTTCTGGACCAACACCGAGGCCAACGGCACCTCGGCCTGGCAGTCGAGCTGGACGGCGTTTTACTGGGGCTGGTGGATTGCCTGGGCGCCGTTTGTCGGCATGTTTATCGCCCGTATCTCCAAGGGGCGTACCATTCGCGAGTTTGTGCTAGGTGTGCTGCTGGTACCCTCGCTGCTCGGCATGTTCTGGCTCACCGTGTTTGGCGGCACGGCGATGAATCTGGAGCTGTTTGGCGGTGGCGGCGTGGTCGCTGCGGTCAATCAGGATGTGACGCTGGCGCTCTACAAGACGGTCGAGCTGCTGCACTGGGATACCTTCGGCTGGATCACCAAGGCCGTGCTGACCCTACTCATCTGCACCTACTTCATCACCTCCAGTGATTCGGGCACGCTGGTCATCACCACACTGCTCTCCATCGGTGATCAGGAGCCGCCGGTGCTGCACCGCGCCGTATGGGGTCTGGGGCAGGGGCTGGTCGCTGCGATTTTGCTGGTCTCTGGCGGTCTTGCTGCCCTGCAGGCGGCCAGCATCATAGCCGCGCTGCCCTTCTCGGTGATCATGCTGGCCATGTGTTATTCGCTGATGCTGGGGCTTAAACAGGAGAGCCAGCGCCAGTTCGAGTATCGTCAGAACCTCAAGCGCCACGATGGCTCATCCCATATGAGCCTGATGGAGCGAATTGGTCCTGCATAACGGCACCAGCAGGGGTTAGCGTCCCCTCACATATCAATCTGGATGCAAAACGGCCGCCCTGGCGATGCTCTCCTTGCGGAGCTCATCATCAGGGCGGCCGTCTGTTATGGGGCCGAGGTTACTCCTCGATAAAGGTCCACTCATCCTTGATGCGGCTAATGGCATCGGTCCGCTTTTTGGCCAGCTGCTCCTTGATCTCTTCTCCCTTGTAACCGGCCGCCACTATCTCTTTCACCGGCACCGCCTGGGCGGCAGCCAGCGCTTCTGCCACATAGTCCGGCTCGGCGTAGACCCGCTCCTCGAAACCTGTGCGGCCGTGGAAGTCGGCGCGGCAGGCATCCAGCAGCTGGGCAAAGCGCTCGGGGCGACGCCAGGCATCAGCCTTGTCGAACACCTTGAGCAGGGTGGCGGGCTTGAGCTCAAAGGCGATATGGATGTGGGTGTGCAGATCGCTCACCAGCAGCGCCAGATCCCGGCACTCATTGGGTACCCGGAACCGCTCGCACAGAGCGCGAATAAGCGGCAGCCCTTTCTGGCCGTGACCGTGATGGCTTGGCCAGAACTCCTTGGGGGTTACTCCCTTGCCAAGGTCGTGGCAGAGGGCAGCAAAGCGGACGGTCAGCTCGGGGGAGATCCGGCACGCCTGCTCCAGCACCATCAGGGTGTGGATGCCGGTGTCGATCTCCGGGTGCCACTTGGCCGGGGCGGGGACGCCGAACAGAGCGTCGATTTCGGGGAAGAGTGCCTTGAGGGCGCCGCACTGGCGCAGCACCTCGATAAAGATCTGCGGGGTTGGCCCCAGCAGCACTTTTTCCAGCTCCTTCCAGACCCGCTCTGGCGTGAGGTGGGCCAGCTCGCCAGCGGCCGTCATCTCGCTCATCAGGGCGAGGGTCTCCGGCGCTATGGTAAAGCCCTGAGCGTGGAAGCGGGCGGCGAAGCGGGCGACCCGCAAGATGCGCAGCGGGTCTTCGGCAAAGGCAGGAGAGACGTGGCGCAGCAGCCGCTTTTCCAAATCCTCGATGCCACCGTAGGGATCGTGGAGCTGGCCCTGATCATCTTCGGCGATGGCGTTGATGGTGAGATCCCGGCGCAGCAGATCCTGTTCCAGCGTCACATCGGGGGCGGCGTGGCAGACAAAGCCGGTGTAGCCCTGACCCTGTTTGCGTTCGGTACGGGCGAGGGCATACTCCTGCTGGGTTTTGGGGTGAAGAAATACCGGAAAGTCACGACCGACCTGGGTAAACCCCAGCGCCAGCATCTGCTCCACGGTGGCGCCGACCACCAGATGATCCCTGTCGCCCTGCGGCAATCCCAGCAGGCGATCCCGCACTGCGCCCCCAACCAGATAAGTCTGCAAACCGTCTCTCCCGTCATCAATCGTGGGCCCGAGTATATCGTCTTTGTTACCGCTTTGCTGCCTGACCACCACCTGCCCGCAGCGCCAGTCAGCGCGGCTTTGACTTGGGCGTGACGAGGCCTTACGCTGCCGCACCAGACAGCTGGCGTGCCGGATGACTTTATGCCCGCGCAGGCCAGATGAGCCGAAGGAACCGCAGAGTTCCCCATATATCAACGACATGAGAACAACGTGAATCAATCAACCTTCGCAAGCAGGGTTCTGGAGTGGTACCAGCTTCATGGCCGCAAAACCCTGCCCTGGCAGCAGGAGAAGACCCCTTACCGGGTCTGGGTCTCGGAGATCATGCTGCAGCAGACTCAGGTCGCTACCGTGATCCCCTATTACCAACGTTTTATGGCACGCTTCCCCGATGTGGTGGCACTGGCTGATGCCCCCGTCGACGAGGTGCTGCACCACTGGACCGGGCTTGGCTACTATGCCCGGGCCCGCAATCTGCACAAGGCGGCCCAGCAGATCCGCGATCACCACCACGGCCTCTTTCCCGAGCGCTTTGACGAGGTGGTGGCGCTGCCGGGCATTGGTCGCTCAACCGCCGGGGCCGTGTTGTCGCTCTCTCTTGGTCAGCCTCACGCCATCCTTGATGGCAACGTGAAGCGGGTGCTCACCCGCTGGCTGGCGCTGCCGGGCTGGCCGGGCCAAAAACAGGTGGAGAATGAGCTGTGGGAGATCGCCATCCGGCTCACTCCCAAGCTGGGTGTGGCGCAATACAATCAGGCGATGATGGATATCGGGGCGACAATCTGCACCCGCAGCAAGCCTGCCTGTGATCGCTGTCCGGTGCGGACCGATTGCCAGGGGCTGTCGCAAGGCAAGCCCACCGCTTATCCCAACAGCAAGCCGAAGAAGAGCATTCCGGCTCGCGATGGCATCATGCTGCTGATCCGTCACGGCGATGAGCTGCTGCTGGAGAAGCGGCCGCCGCAGGGGATCTGGGGCGGGCTCTACTGCTTCCCGCAGGTGGCTTCGCTGGCGGAGGTGGATGGTCTGCTGGCGTCCCTTGGCCTGAGCCATCACGGCTATCGGGAACTGGCCGGTTTTCGCCATACATTCAGCCACTTCCATCTCGATATTCGGCCGCTGCTGATTGACATTGATGAGGCGCAGCCGCTGCGGCTCATGGAAGCAGATAACCGACTCTGGTATAACTTACGCCATCCTGCCGAGGTGGGGCTGGCGGCCGCCACGGCCCGTCTGCTCGCCTATCCAGAGTTACAACCATAGAGGTCAACATGAGCCGTACTGTATTTTGCCAACGCCTGAAAAAAGAGGGCCCGGGTCTGGATTTCCAACTCTATCCCGGTGAGCTCGGCAAGCGAATTTTTGACAACATCAGCAAGGAAGCCTGGGCCGAGTGGCAGAAGAAGCAGGTGATGCTGATCAACGAGAAAAAGCTCAACATGATGAATCTTGAGCATCGCCAACTGCTGGAAAAAGAGATGGTCAGCTATCTGTTTGATGCAGGTGAAGTGCAGATCGAAGGTTACACCCCGCCTGCCCAGTAAGCTCTCCGGCTGTTGTACGTGTGAACAGGTGCGGTAATGGCGCCACACTGGCGTGACCGCTCCTGAAGTCGCAGCAAATGAATGATGGGCAGCTCTGCTGCCCGGTTTGAGGATCCTATGGGCCGAATTTTTTGGCTGCTGTGCACCCTGCTGTTTCTCTCTGCCTGCTCATCCTCCCCCAAGCCCAGCGGGAGTGAGGATGACGATCTGGTCAACGGCAAGGATATCCGCGGTTTTGAACATATGATCAGCGCGCTCTCCCATAACGTGAACGAGATATGGGGGCGGGAGGCGCTGTTTGCGGGCAAGTTTGACTACGTAAAATACACGGATCAGTACAAGAGCCGGGCCCACATCGACTTCTCCAGCGGCCACATCATGGTGGAGACGGTCTCGGGCATCGATCCCCGCGCTCACCTGCGTCGCGCCATCATCGAGACTCTGCTGACGCCGGACGATCCGGCCGAAGTGGATCTTTACTCCGACCGGGAAATTCTGACCGGCGGCGAGCCCTTCCTCTACGGTCAGGTGCTGGACAATCAGCGCCAGCCAATCCGCGCCTCCTGGCGCGCCGAGCGTTATGCCGATTACCTGCTCAACACGGCGATGAAGAAGCGCACTCTGGGTATTCGCACCATCTTCTTCGTCGATATACCCATGGTGGCCAACCATGAAGATCGACGGGGCTACAAGTATGCGGGGATCATCCGGGAAGCGTCGCGCAAATACGGCGTGCCGGAGAGCCTGATCTATGCGGTGATCAAGACCGAGAGCAGCTTCAACCCCTATGCGGTGAGTCATGCCAACGCTTATGGCCTGATGCAGGTGATCCCGGCCACCGCGGGTCGTGACGTCTATGTTCGGGTCAAGGGTAAGAACGGCCAGCCGACCCGGGAGGAGCTGTTCAACCCGGCCTACAACATCGATGTCGGTACCGCCTATCTGCACCTGTTGCAGACCGTCTATCTGGCGGATATTCAGGATCCGCGCTCCCGTCGCTATGCGGTGATCTCCGCCTATAACGGTGGTGCGGGCGGGGTACTCAATACCTTCTCCAGCGATCGCAAGGCGGCGCCGGGCCGGATCAACCGGCTCTCCCCCGAGGCGGTCTATCAGGTGTTGACCGAGCAGCATCCCAAAGAGGAGGCGCGCCGTTACCTCTACAAGGTCAATCAGGCCGAGAAAGGGTTCAAGAGAGCCTTTGCCAGTCGGGCCGGTTAAGCGGTGACGCTGGGTTAACCATGCAAAAGGGCGCTTGATATCAAGCGCCCTTTTAACGTCTGGCCCGTTCGTCGTTGAAGTGGCCTTATTTGGCAATAAAGCCGCCCTTGGTCTGCGGGGCCGCGCCCACTTTCTCCAGGGTTTTCACTTCCACTTCGGTTTTGTTCCAGCTGTGGTCCACTTCACCATGGATGCGGATCTGATCATCCGGGCCCACTTCGGTGCCACGCCACACATCCTGATCCACTTCGACCTCCACTTCACCGCTGGCATCGCGGAACAGATAGTTCTCGCCGCCCAGGTGCTTGACCAGTTTCCCTTCCAGAGTGGCCCAGCTGTCATCGGCCAGATCTTTCAGTTGAGCAACGGAAACCTTGTTCTGCTCTTGCGGGCCGGTATAGGCCGCCATGGCAAAAGAGGAGACAGACATCAGGGTCAACAGTCCGATTACGCTTGCGCTTGCCTTGTTCATTTCATACTCCTGTCGTTGGTATGAGGGCATTGTGCCGGGGGGGGCGTGAAACAAGCGTGAAAGAAATAGGCTGGTGTGATTGTCTGTTTTGTGAGCGCAAGCGATTTCATCGGTGGCGGAACATGTGTGATTTCATCTGGAACTGTAATCTGTCGCCTTCACCAGAAGTCAGTGGCAGCAGACTCTTCCCATGCCTGTCGCCACTCGAGGAGAAGTCCGCAGGTCTCACCTGCTTAATCGAAGAGCATAACAATATGAAAAAATGGCTTGTTTGTTTATTGGGGTTAATGGCATTGACCGCGCAAGCGGCAGAGGGACGCCAACCTTTTTCCCGGGTTGTGATGTTTGGTGACAGCCTCTCCGACACCGGCAAGATGTACAAAAAGATGCGGGGGTATCTCCCCTCCAGCCCACCCTACTTCAATGGGCGCTTCAGCAACGGCCCGGTGTGGCTGGAGCAGTTGGGTGACGAGCGTTTCCCCGGTCTGGTCGTGGCCAACGAGGCGGAAGGCGGTGCGACCGCGGTGGCCTATAACCATCTGGGGGCTCTGAACGGCTGGCTCGGTTTCTGGTCCTGGGATCCCAAATATCAGGTGATCAACAACCTCGATTACGAGATCGATCAGTTCCTGAAAAAGGACAAGTTCCGCCCCGATGATCTGGTGGTGATCTGGGTCGGTGCCAACGACTATCTGGCCTATGGCTGGAACAGCGAGCGGGATGCGGATCGGGTGATCGATACCATCCGGCTGGCATCCAACCGGTTGGTGCTCAACGGCGCGCAGCAGATCCTGCTGTTCAACATTCCTGATCTGGGGCAGACCCCGTCAGCCCGCAGCATGAAGGTGGTGGAGAAGGTGCGCCATGTGGCCAGCTACCACAACCAGAAGTTGCAGAACCTCACTCGCGAGCTGGCTCCCCTTGGCATCGTGAAGCTGTTCGAAGTGGACAAGCAGTTTGATGAGATGATGCGCGATCCTCAGCAGTTCGGGCTGAGTGACACAGAACACGCCTGCTACGGTGGCGGCTATACCTGGAAGCCATTCTCCGGCAGCGCCGCCGAGGTGGCTGCGACCCCGGCTTTAAGTGTCTCCGAAAGAGTGGCTATTGCCGGTAACCCGATCCTGGCGCAGGCGGTGGTGAGCGGGCAGGCAAAAGGGCGAGCAGCGACTCTCAACTGCGATGAGCATATGTTCTGGGATCAGGTGCATCCGACCAGGACGGTGCACAAGGTATTGAGCCAGCGAGTCGCTGATTTTATCGATCAGCACTACGAGTTTATCCATCGCTGATACATGCAAGGGCTGGCGGAGGCTGGCCCTTTTCTCACCCGTCAGTCTGGGTAGAACGCTCGTTTTGCGACATTGTACGCTCAAATAACAGACGCTTGTTGCTGTTTTTGTAACAAGTTTGCGTTACAGTGTTTTTTGTTAATTGATATCAGGGACTTGAAAATAGGCTAACGTTTATCTGCAGTGATCGCTTTTGGGCGATTGCGCCTAGAAGACGAGTTGATATCAATCAACCTCCTCCTACACAAAGTTGCAGAGGCTCAGATATGAAAAAATCATTGATTACCTTGCTGGTTACCGGCTTGCTGGCGGCCAATGCCCAGGCGGCCGGTCAGGACAACACCTGGTATGGTGGTGCCAAACTGGGTTGGTCCAACTTCTACGGCATTGATGAAAGCAATGCCCTGACGCTTGGCAATGAGACCAACGATGCCCTGGGTGCGGGTGTGTTCGGCGGCTATCAGATCAACAAAAATCTGGGGCTGGAGCTGGGTTACGACTACCTGGGCAATTACAAATACGATGCGACTACGGCGGCAGGCGCTTTCAGTGATGAAGTGAAAGCACAGCTGGCCCAACTGACCCTGAAACTGGGTTTCCCGGTTACCGATAATCTGGATCTGTATGGTCGTGTCGGTGGCGGTTATGGCTGGGCTGATACCAAGAGCGATCTCTACAAGGATGACAGCCGCTTTGTCATGGTCGGTGCTCTGGGTGCCGAGTATGCGTTTAACCTCGACTGGGCTGCTCGCCTAGAGTACCAGTACACCACCCCGTATGGCAGCCGTGATGATACCGGCCTGAGAATGGATAACGGCTTGCTGTCGTTGGCAGCGGTTTATCGCTTTGGTCAGGTTGCCCCCGTGGCACCCGCTCCGGCACCAGCCCCGGCTCCCGAGCCTGTGATGGTCGAGAAGCAGTTCACCCTGAGCTCTGATGTGCTGTTTGACTTCAACAAGGCGACCCTCAAGCCAGAGGCCAGTCAGGCTCTGGATAGCCTCTACAGCCAGATTGAAGAGGCTCGACCCAAAGATGGCGTGGCAACCGTAATTGGTCACACCGACCGTATCGGTTCCGATGCCTACAACCAGAAACTCTCTGAGCAGCGTGCCCAGACCGTCGCCAACTATCTGGTTGGTAAAGGGATCCCGGCCGCCAAGATCAATGTGGAAGGGCGTGGTAAATCCTCACCGGTTACCGGCGACAGCTGCGTCAGCAAGTCCAAGCGTGAGCTGATCGTCTGCCTGGCTCCGGATCGCCGTGTTGATGTGAAAGTCGAAGGTGTCAGCGAGGTGCAGGAGTAATCTTTCACACTGAGCAGCTCTCCACAGGGGCTGGAATTAACAGCCCCTGTTGGAGCAAGAGAGGCCAAAAAGCCAGTCAGTTGAGCTGACTGGCTTTTTACATTGGCATTGCGGTCGGACAGAGGACAAATCAGGAAGGGAGCGGCATCACCCGGTTGCGCCCCAGCTCCTTGGCCTTGTAGAGCAGCTTGTCGGTACGTTCGACCAGACAGTCTGCACTCTCCTGACCGTTGAACTCGCCCACGCCAAACGAGGCGGTGATGTGGTCGATGCGGCGGCCAGATTTGCGATCCAGAATCGACATCCGCTCTATGGAACGGCGCATGCTCTCTGCCATTTGCCTAGCCAGTGCCAGCGAGCGATGGGGAACCAGCATGGCAAACTCTTCCCCACCCAGCCGATAGGCGGTGACCCCCTCCTTGCAGGCATCGCGCAGCCGTTTGCTAAAGGCACGCAGCACCTGATCGCCGAGCAGGTGACCGTACTCGTCGTTGAAATTTTTGAACCGATCGATATCGGCGAGGATCAGTGAAAAGGGGTGCTGACTGCGGATCAACCCCTCCAGCTCCAGATCGAAGGCGCGGCGGTTGAGCAGGTTGGTGAGTGCATCCTCGTTGGCCAGTTTGCGGGTTTCGTTGAGCGCGGCACGCAGCTCCTTGATCTCCTTCTCGGCATTGCTGAGCTGGCTGCGAAAGTGCATGGTGGACATGCGTACATCCCGCGATTCGCGCACCAAGTCTCGCAAGATGCCCATGGTATCTTCCAGGCTCAGCCCCTCATCGTCGATCTTACTTAACTTGTCGAAGCTCTTGTCGAGCATCTCCTGAAACATACCGGTATCGGAGATGGCATCCTGCATGGAGTGGCCGAGCTCGTTGGCCATGGCTGCAAGGTTGAGCTTCATCGCCTCCATCTGCTGTTCGTCCTGCGCAGCCAGATATTGGTGATAGAGGCGCTCGCAGGTAGTGAGCGAGCAGGTTCCCTGCAGTTTGATGGCTTGATCGATCGCCTGGTTGAGTTCGGGCATGCTGGCCGAGACATAGTTGTACCACAGGTGGTAGTTGTCCGGCGTAGTTGGGATTTGGTACTTGATCATCAGGGGAACTGCCTGTTTGAGATAGGCGGCGGATTGGGCAAATGTGTCCTTACTCATGAGTTCTGTGTCTCATCATGCCAGCGAACTGAAGATAGTATGACAGAGAGATTGGCCAAAAGGCAGCCGATGGATGCCATTCGCCCCCCCCTCCGATATAATGGCACCGTTACCACCTACCCTAAGGCCTGCTTATGTCTCAAAAAGATCCTTTCCTCGAACGCGAGGCCGAAAAATACGATAACCCCATCGCCAGTCGCGAGTTGATCCTGGAACTCATCAAGGGCCATGAAAAGCCCATGTCCCGTGAAGAGTTGGCCAAGGTCCTCAAGCTGAAAGATGAAGAGCCGTTGGAAGCCTTGCGTCGTCGTCTGCGCGCCATGGAGCGTGATGGACAACTGGTATTCACTCGCAACCAATGTTATGCCCTGCCGGATCGCCTGAATCTGGTCAAAGGTTATGTAATCGGCCACAAGGATGGCTTCGGTTTTCTGCGTCCGGAAGGTGGTGGTCCGGATCTGTATCTGAACAACCGAGAGATGCAACGCCTGATGCATGGCGATTACGTGCTGGTGCAGCCGACCGAGATCGACCGCAAGGGTCGTCAGGAAGCGCGTCTGGTGCGCCTGCTCAAGTCCCGTGAGGCAGACATTGTCGGCCGTTACTTCGTCGAGAATGGCGTTGGTTTCGTGGTGCCGGATGACAGCCGTATCGGCCAGGACATCATCATCCCGGAAGGGGAAAACAAAGGGGCTCGTCAGAGCCAGGTCGTGGTTGTGCGCATCAACCAGCGCGCCACCTCCCGTATCAATGCCGTCGGCACCGTACTGGAAGTGCTGGGCGAGAACATGGCGCCGGGCATGGAGATCGAAATTGCCCTGCGTACCCACGGCATTCCGCACACCTGGCCGGAGGAGGTGACCAAAGAGGTTGCCGGTCTCGGCGAGCAGGTGCCGGAGAAAGCCAAAGAGGGCCGCATCGACCTGCGCGCCCTGCCGCTGGTGACCATCGACGGCGAAGATGCCCGCGACTTCGATGACGCCGTCTTCTGTGAAGCCAAACGCGGTGGTGGCTGGCGTCTGTGGGTTGCCATTGCTGACGTCTCCGCTTACGTTAAGCCCGGCACGGCGCTGGATGCCGAAGCGTATCAGCGTGGCAACTCCGTCTACTTCCCCGAGTTTGTGGTGCCCATGTTGCCTGAGGTGCTCTCCAACGGCTTGTGTTCCCTGAACCCGCAAGTTGACCGCCTCTGCATGGTGTGCGAGATGACCATCTCCGCCGCTGGCCGCATGTCCGGCTACAAGTTCTACGAAGCGGTAATGAATTCTCACGCCCGTCTGACCTACACCAAGGTTGCCGCGATCCTCGATGGCGATCCCAAGCTGCGCCAGCAGTATGATCCGCTGGTGGGCCATATCGAGGAGCTGAACAACCTCTACAAGGCGCTCAAGCATGCCCGTCATCAGCGCGGTGCGGTGGAGTTCGAGAGCGAGGAGACTCGCTTCATCTTCAACGCCCAGCGCAAGATCGACCGCATCGTGCCGCTGGTGCGCAACGATGCCCACAAGATCATCGAAGAGTGCATGATCCAGGCGAACGTGGCTGCTGCCCGTTACATCGAGAAGAACGAAGCCTTTGCCCTGTTCCGGGTGCACGACCGTCCGGGCGAAGAGCGTCTGACCGGTTTCCGCGATTTTCTGGCCGAACTGGGTCTGGAGCTCAAGGGCGGACTCGAGCCCGAGCCGAAAGACTTTGCCGAGCTGGCTGCCAAGTTTGAGGGGCGCCCGGATGCGGAGCTGCTCTCCACCATGCTGCTGCGCTCCATGCGTCAGGCCATCTATCAGGCCGACAACATCGGTCACTTCGGTCTGGCGTTGAAGTCCTATGCGCACTTCACCTCGCCGATCCGTCGCTACCCCGACCTCATCCTGCACCGCGCGATCAAGTACCAGACTGCCAAGGAGCAGCAGGCCAACCTGCGCCACAAGTGGACCCCGAGCGGTGGTTACCACTACCAGCTGGAAGAAGTGGATCCGATGGGCGAGCACTGCTCCATGACCGAGCGCCGTGCCGACGATGCCACTCGCGATGTGGCCGACTGGCTCAAGTGCGAGTACATGCTGGATCACGTGGGTGACGAGTTTGACGGCGTTATCGCCAGCGTCACCGGCTTTGGTTTCTTCGTCCGTTTGGCGGAGATCCACATCGACGGTCTGGTGCACGTCAGCACCCTCACCAACGACTACTACCAGTTTGATCCCCTGCACATGCAGCTGATTGGCGAGAACTTCCGCCGTCGCTACCGTCTGGGCGACAAGGTGCGGGTCAAGGTGATGGGCGTGAACCTGGATGATCGCAAGATCGACTTCGTGATGGTGGAAGAGCCGCTCAAGGCCACCGGCAAGAACGCCAAAGAGATGGCGCGCAAGCAGGCCGAGATCAAGAAAGAGAAGGCCAAGAGCGCCGAGCGCCACGAAAAGCGCAAGGAGAAAGGGGGCAAGGACCACGGTAAACCCGCCAAGGGTGGCCGTGCCAAACCCAGCAACAGACGACCGGGCAAA
Organism: Aeromonas sp. 602396; assembly: GCF_049173735.1. Taxonomy (NCBI): domain Bacteria; kingdom Pseudomonadati; phylum Pseudomonadota; class Gammaproteobacteria; order Aeromonadales; family Aeromonadaceae; genus Aeromonas; species Aeromonas sp. 602396. The sequence goes on from NZ_JAAKSD010000011.1 coordinate 115,553, forward strand.
AAAGCTCACGATAAGGCCAAGAGCACTAAATGAGTACTGAACTGATCTACGGCATTCACGCTGTATCCGCGCTGCTGGAGCGCACTCCCGAGCGCTTTATCGAAGTGTGGGCCCTCAAGGGGCGGGATGACGACCGGCTGCAACCCCTGCTGGCTGAGCTGGAGTCCCTCGGCTTGCGCGTGCAGAGCGTGAACCGCAAGACCCTTGATGACAAAGCGGAAGGCAACAATCACCAGGGCATCATGGCCCGGGTGAAAGAGGCGCCGAAGCTGGCCGAGCACGATCTGGCCAGCCTGCTGGACGAGTTGGCGGCACAACAGAGCCAGCCCTTCCTGCTGGTGCTGGATGGCGTGACCGATCCGCACAACCTCGGCGCCTGCCTGCGCAGCGCCGATGCCGCCGGGGCTCATGCGGTGATCGTGCCGCGCGACAAGGCCACGGGTCTCACCCCGATTGTGCGCAAGGTCGCCTGTGGCGCGGCCGAAGTGGTGCCGCTGATTCAGGTCACCAACCTGGCCCGTACCCTGCGCGAGCTGCAGGAGCGCGGTGTCTGGATCGTCGGCACCGCTGGCGAGGCCGATCACGACCTCTATCAGGCCAAACTGACCGGCCCGATGGCGCTGGTGATGGGTGCTGAAGGTAAAGGCATGCGTCGTCTGACCCGAGAACATTGCGACGAGCTGGTGAGCATCCCGATGGCGGGGGCGGTATCCAGCCTCAACGTCTCGGTGGCGACCGGCGTTTGCCTGTTTGAAGCTGTGCGTCAGCGTCGCTGTTAATCATGCTGACTGACAGACCCCCCTTCGATTGGGCGCAGGTCGCAGATAGAGAGGAGGCCGCGCGCCTCCTCTCTTTTGCCCGCCCGCTGACCCTCCGCCCGAAAAGCTGCCTCTGGCACGCCGGCGACAGCCCGGATCTGCTGGTCAGGGTGGAGCAGGGGCTGCTGCGGGCCAAGCTGGTGCTGGAGGATGGCCGCGAGTACATCAAGGAGTTCTACTGGGAGGGGGACGAGTTTCTCGACTTCCACCACCTGCTTAGTGGCGAGCCAGCCCGCTACAGCGTGGAGGCGCTGGAGTCTTGCCGTCTGCAGCTGTTCAGTCTGGCCGACCTGCGCCAGCTGCCCGGCTGGCCGCGCTGGTATCAGCACTTGCTGGAGGTGCAGTTGCGCATCAAGGAGGAGAAGGAGCTGTTGCTGCTCACCGGCAGCCCGCAGGCGCGCTATCAGCACTTTCTCGACAGTTTTCCCGCGCTCGATGCCAGAGTGCCCGACCACCAGATCGCCGCCTATCTCGGCATTACCCCCATCAGCCTGAGCCGCATTCGCAAACGGCTGAAAGAACTTAACAAAGGTTAATGCAGGGCGCTGGCGCCACGATTATGCTGGCAGGCCGAACTGATAAGGAGTTGCCGATGAACTGGATCCTGAAACCCTGGTCTGAACTGACCACAGACGAGTTGTATGAGTTGCTGGCGCTGCGGGCCGAGGTGTTCGTGGTGGAGCAGACCTGCCCCTTTCAGGATCTGGACGGGCTCGATCGCCGCGAAGGGGTCTGGCACCTGCTCGGCTATCAGGGCGATCTGCTGGCCGCCTATGCACGGATCATGGCGCCCGGTATCGGCGATGAGAGCGGCGCCGCCATCGGTCGGGTGGTAACTTCACCCAAGGCGCGCGGCGGTGGTCTCGGTCACCAGCTGATCGGCGAGGCGGTCAAGGCGTGTGAGGCACGCTGGCCGACCCACAGCATCTGGCTGGGGGCGCAGGCCCATCTGCAGGGCTTCTATGGCCAGCACGGTTTTGTGGCGGAAGGGGAAGGCTATCTCGAAGATGATATCCCCCATATGGGAATGCGCAGAGTGGCGGCATAACCACTCGTCAGAGTGATGCAGAATGCAGAAGGGCTATCCCGCGGGATGGCCCTTCTCTTTATCGCCAGGCGATCACTTCTTCTTTTTCTTCTTGGCGGACTTCTTCTTGTCGACCGGCTTTTTCTTCTTCACCGGTACCCGCGCCTCTTTATGTTTCGGGCGCAGCTCGTCGATCACCCGGCGCTTGAGGCGCTCTTCGGTGTAGCGCTCGATCTTGGCGACCATCGCCATGTCGTGGGCCTCCACCAGGCTGATGGCGCAGCCACGATTGCCGGCGCGGCCGGTACGGCCGATACGGTGAACGTAAACGTCGGCGCCGTAGGGCATGTCGTAGTTGATGACATGGCTGACGTTCGGCAGGTCGATGCCACGGGCGGCGACGTCGGTGGCGATCAGGAAGGGCACTTCCCCTTCGTGGAACTTGCGGATCGACTCGATACGCTTGCTCTGCTCCATCTCGCCACGGATCCAGGCGCAGGAGATACCTGCAGCCTGCAGCTGGCCGGAGAGCTCCGCCAGACGCTCGCGAGTCTTGACGAAGATGATGGCTTTCTGGGTTTCCGGATCTTTCAGGATATGGGTCAGCAGCGCCAGCTTGTGGGTGGCGTCATCGGCCAGATGGATCCACTGGGTGATGGGGCGACGTTCGCTGCGGGGCGGCTCGGCGTGCAGCTCCACCGGATCCTTGAGGATCTCGTTGGCGAACTTCTCAAGGCCGGCCCCTTCCAGGGTGGCGGAGAAGAGCATGGTGTGCTTGCGGTAGCGCGCTTCGGCCACGATGCGGTTCACATCCTTGATAAAGCCCATGTCCAGCATGCGGTCCGCTTCATCCAGCACCAGCACTTCGATGTCGTGGCTCTCGAACTCCTCTTTCTCGATGTACTCGAGCAGACGGCCCGGGGTGGCCACCACTATGTCGGTGGTCTTGGTCAGGGCAGGCAGCTGCTCTTCATGGCTGACGCCGCCGATGATGGTTTCGATGCTGAGGTTGGTATGGGCCGCCAGCGCCTTGGCGTGGGCGGTCACCTGCAGCGCCAGCTCGCGGGTCGGGGTCAGGATCAGCATGCGGCAGGGGCCCGGCTTGCGGCGCGGGAAGTCCAGCAGGTGCTGGAGTGCCGGCAGCAGGAAGGAGGCTGTCTTGCCGGTACCGGTCGGAGCGGATGCCAGAATATCGCGGCCGTCCAGGGCTGGCTCCAGCACCATCTGCTGGATGGTGGTGGGGCGGGTGAATCCCATCTCGGCCAAGGCCCGGTTGAGGGCTGGGTGCAGGTCGAAATCATCAAAGGACTGGCTCATGGCAATACTCGGTCATTAAGGAAACGGCAGATTATAGGCGATTATCTCGTCGGCTCCTATTGGTGAGTGTGTCTTAGCCGCTATAATCGCCCACCATTTTTGCAGATGACGGGGGCCAGATGGGACGTAGTCGCGGATTTACCTTCAAACAGTTCCATATCAATCACGATCGCTGCGCCATGAAGGTGGGTACCGATGGCATTTTGCTCGGTGCCTGGGCGCCGGTCGAACAGGCGCGTCGAGTGCTCGATATCGGCACCGGCAGCGGCCTGATCGCCCTGATGCTGGCCCAGCGCAGCAGATCTGACTGCCGTCTTGATGCGGTCGAGCTGGATATTAATGCGGCCAGCCAGGCGCGGGAGAATGCGGCGTCCTCTCCTTGGGCAGATCGGGTGACCATCATAGAGAGTGCCATTCAGGATTATCAGGCCGCCCCTTACGATCTTGTCGTCTCCAACCCTCCCTATTTCGTGGCAGGCCAGTCATTTAGCGATCCGGCGCGGGCGTTGGCCCGCCATACCGGCGCCCTCGACAGCCCCGCATTACTGGCGGCCTGCAATCGTTTGTTGAGCCCGAACGGGCAGGTGGCGCTGGTGCTGCCGACGGCGATGGCCGATGAAATTTTATGCATTTCGGCGAATTATGATCTGCATGGCATTTGTTATACAGCTGTTATCACCAGAGAGGGTAAAGAGGCAAATCGTGTTTTATTGCTACTTGGCAGAGGATTAAACAGGTGTGAGAGGGGTGAAATTGTGATCCATTCTGCTGATGGGGCCTATTCCGACAGATATATCCAACTGACCAACCCCTTCTATTTGAAGATGTAAATTTCGTCTTGAACTATTTTTTCACGCCATTATGCTGGTTCCAGATCGAGCGCCCGCTCCAGACCAGCTAAAACCACTGGTTGCGATGAAAAAACATGCGGGGCTCTTTTTTTATACCCCCTGAACACACCCGGTCAGCGACCGATAAAAACTATAACAAGCAATAATTTACAAGACAGACGAGGTTGAACTTGACGAAATCACTCACATTGTCCGATGTACTCGGATTAGGGTTTATGACCTTCGCCTTCTACTTGGGCGCCGGTAACATCATTTTCCCGCCGTTGGCCGGTTACATGGCTGGTGAGCACCTCTCCCTGGCGATGTTTGGCTTCCTGGTCACTGCCGTGGGCCTGCCTCTGGTAACCATTCTGGCCGTGGCGAAAGCCGGTAACGGTTGGGCTGGCATGACCAAACTGCTGCCTGCCGGTGTTGCGACTGCGCTGGCCGTTGCCATCTATATCATCATAGGCCCGGCCTTTGCCGCGCCCCGTACCGGTCTGGTTGCCTACGAAATGGGCCTCAAGCCGTTCATCGGTGATATGGGGCAAGCGGGTCTGGCGGCCTATACCGTGATCTTCTTTGGTGTGGCCATTCTGGTCTCCATGAACCAGGGCAAGCTGATGGACGCCATCGGCAAATACCTGACTCCGGTACTGATGCTGCTGCTGCTGACTCTGGCGGTCGGGGTATTCGTAGCGCCGCAAGGCGCCATGCCTGACGCGTCCGGTGACTATCAGAACAGCCCCTTCGTGAAAGGGATCCTGGAAGGTTACAACACCATGGACACCCTGGCGTCCCTGATGTTTGGCGCCCTGATCGTCGATCTGCTGCGCCAGAAAGGCATCAACGATTACAAGAGCCAGTTCAAGTATCTGGCCATTGCCGGCCTCATCTCTGCCGTTGGTCTGAGCGTGGTGTACGTCTCCCTGTTCCAGCTGGGTAACACGGCAGCCGGTGTGGCGACGGATGTCAGCAATGGTGGCGCCATCGTCAACGCCTACGTACTGAGCCTGTTTGGTCAGCCGGGTCAGTTCATTCTGGCGGCCATCATCACTCTGGCGTGTTTTACCACTGCAGTCGGTCTGATCTCCGCCTGTTCCGATTTCTTCCACAATCTGACCGGCATGGCTTACAAGAAGCTGGTGGTGTTGCTGGGCGTTATCTGTGCCGTGGTGGCCAACGTGGGCCTGAGCCAGCTGATCAGCCTCTCCATTCCGGTGCTGGTTGCCATCTATCCGGTTGCCGTGGCGCTGGTGCTGGTCACCTTCCTGAAGGGTTACTTCGGCCGTCCCCGTCTGGTGTTCCGTGGCGTGTTGATGGTTGCCTTCCTGTTCGGGTGCCTGGATGGTCTGGGTGCTGCCGGCATGAAGATGGATGCGTTTGCCTTCCTGCCGCTGTTCGACAAGGGCCTCGCCTGGCTGATGCCGACCCTGCTGGCCTGCGTAGTTGGCGTGATGGTGCGTCCGACACAGATGGCTGCCGAAGCTGCCTGATCACGCCCGATGTGATATTGCCAAGAGCCTGCCCCGTGCAGGCTCTTTTGTTTTTCTGTTCTGCTGGCGGTTTGCCCGGTGGATGGTATCCGGCCATCCTCACAGGCTAATTTCAGCTCCCTTGCGGCCCTATCCCCTGTTTATCTGCGCGTTTACACCCAGTCTGGGTAATTCGGTCATTCGGTGATTAATTTTGAGCGGATAAATTGTTTCAAGATATTAATGTGTGATTGAGATCACGCATCTCTTCTTTATGCTAAAGGTGGTGCTCCTCATCCGGTCTGCTGACCGCAGGGGAGCGAGCAGTATTGTTATCCGGTTATCTGCCAGGCAGTGGGTGCAATCAACAAAAACAAGCTGACAAGGCAGATGAGGTTGGGTTTGACGAAATCATTGAAGTTGTCCGACGTATTCGGACTGGGGTTTATGACGTTTGCCTTCTATCTGGGGGCTGGCAATATCATTTTTCCGCCGCTTGCGGGTTTTATGGCTGGTGAGCATCTGCTGGCCGCCATGTGCGGTTTTCTACTGACGGCGGTGGGGCTGCCGTTAATCACCCTGATTGCGGTTGCCAAGGGGAGTTCGGGGGGCCGCGCGAGTGGCTGGACCGGAATGACCCGCTATCTGCCCGCCGGGGCGGCGACGGCGCTGGCCATCGCTATCTATATCATCATGGGGCCCGCCTTTGCCATTCCCCGCACCGGTCTGGTCGCCTACGAGATGGGGCTCAAGCCCTGGCTCGGCGATGCCGGTCATGAGGGGCTGCTGATCTACACCCTGAGTTTCTTTGCGCTGGTGATCATGGTGGCGCTCGATCGGGGCAAACTGCTCGATGCGGTTGGCAAGTACCTGACTCCCGCCCTGATGGCGATGCTGCTCATTCTGGCGGTCGGGGTCTTTATCGCGCCACAGGGTACCATGCCCGATGCCAGCGGTGACTACATCAGCGCTCCGCTCACCAAGGGGATGCTGGAGGGGTATAACACTATGGATACCCTGGCATCCCTGATGTTTGGCGCACTGATCATCGGGTTGCTGCGCCAGAAGGGGATCGAGGACTATCGCAGCCAGTTCAAATACCTCACCATTGCGGGCCTGATCTCGGCGGTCGGGTTGTCGGCGGTCTATCTCTCTCTTTTCCAGCTTGGCAACAGTGCCGGCGGAGTGGCGAGCGACATCAGCAACGGCGGTGCCATCGTCAATGCCTATGTGCTGAGCCTGTTTGGTCAGCCAGGGCAGCTTATTTTGGCGGCCATCATCACTCTGGCCTGTTTTACCAGTGCAGTAGGCCTGCTCTGTGCCGGAGCCGATTATTTCCAAGATTTGACTGGCTGGACTTACCACAAGTGGGTGATGCTGCTGGGGGCACTCTGCGCGCTGGTGGCCAATGTGGGGCTGAGTGAGCTTATCAGTCTCTCCATCCCGGTGCTGGTAGCCATCTACCCGGTTGCCATTGCACTGGTGCTGGTGACCTTCCTCAAAGGGTGGTTTGCCCAGCCACGGCTGGCGTTTCGTGGCGTGCTGCTGGTCGCCTTCCTGTTTGGCTGTCTGGACGGACTGGGCGCTGCTGGTATGGCGATGGACGGCTTTGCCTTCCTGCCGCTGTTCGACAAGGGACTTGCCTGGCTGCTGCCAACTCTGCTGGCCTGCATCGTCGGCATCTTGATGCGACCAAGCGGTAAGCTGGCTGCCGAAGCGGCTTGATTCAGGATCAACGAGATAGCAAAGAGGCCAGCATCTGCTGGCCTCTTTTGTTTCTGCCGGATCCGTTACCGGATCAGATTTGCGGGCCTGCCGGCTTGGGTTTGCCATCCAGACCATACCAGTGGGTTTCTACCCGTCCGGCATGCCACTCGAAGGTGCCCCAGGGCTGTTTGGTTTCCCAGCGCGGGAAGTTGATGAGAACCCTGTTATCTTCGTACTTGTAGAGGGAGGTGCTGATCTGAATGTCCGACAGGATCAACAGTAGTGCCCAGCAGATGAAAATCCATTTCAATGCTTTCCACATAGGATTACTCGAAGCAAATTTCGATAGTGGCGCGACCGAAATCGGATTCGAATGGCATCATTATCTTGGTGCCATCGGCCCTGTGGGTGATGGTGTGGTTGGGGCCGGAGACGATGATGGGGGTCGCCATGTCAAACTCGTAGCCCTTCTCGCCCAGCATCCGCTTGGCACCGCCGGTCACCATGTTGGTGATTTCACCGACCATGTCGGTCACCTCTTCATTGATGGAGGCGGGAGCTTCCCCCAGCATGCGACGCATGATCTCCAGCGCCAGCCCCTTCTCGAAGCTGATGGAGAGGGAGCCGCGGGTCTGCGGGCCGACCATGCCGATCAGACCGGAGACGTCGCCGCGCGCCAGCTCATCCATCTTGCGTTTCGGTTTGCCCGGTTTTAGTTCCAGCTGCGCCATGGTCGAGAGCACATTGAGCAGAGATAGCAGGAACGGATTTACAAAATCAGCCTTCATGATGACTTCCTACAGTGGGCGTACAGCGAGCACATTGGCCATGTGCCTCTATTGTCTTATTGGTAATCGTAAAGCCATGCAAGTGGGCCTGCTCGGAAAACGCGCTATCTATTGCACTATCGTGAAGTTCGACCACATCCCCGCACTCGTCGCAGATCAGCAGCTGCATCGGGTGAGCGTGATCGAAGTGGCAGCAGAAGATAAACGCGTTGAGCGATTCCACTTTGTGAGCAAAGCCCTGTTCGAGCAAAAAATCGAGTGCCCGATAGACGGTTGGCGGCTTGGCATTGGCTTCGGTTTGTTGCAGCTGGGCCAACAAATCATAGGCGCTGATGGCGTTGCCGTGTGCCGCCAGCAGGCGAAATACCTGACGTCGGGTCGGGGTGAAGCGGATCCCTCGCTGTATACAGAGTCGCTCGGCTCGTTGTAAAAGTTGGTCTTGATTCATGATCGCGCAGATACCCTTTCTATTAGCCGGATACTATCACAGGGCCTCGCATGGCGCGGCGACAAAATTCATTTTCTGGGGCTGCTTCACGTTGTGATAAAATCCGCCCCTTTCTTTAGCCAACCCGGATGATTTTTATGCAGGCGCAGCGTTTTTCCATCGCCCCCATGCTGGACTGGACTGATCGGCATTGCCGTTACTTTCATCGACTGATGAGTCGCCAGACCTTGCTCTATACCGAAATGGTGACCACCGGTGCCATCATCCACGGCAAGGGGGATTATCTGGGTTACAGCGAGCAGGAGCATCCCATCTCCCTGCAGCTGGGGGGCAGCAATCCGGCCGATCTGGCGCGCTGTGCCAAGCTGGCCGAGGAGCGCGGCTATGACGAGGTGAACATCAACGTCGGCTGCCCCTCCGATCGGGTGCAAAACGGTCGCTTTGGCGCCTGCCTGATGGGCGAACCAGCGCTGGTGGCGGACTGCGTCAAGGCAATGCGCGATGTGGTCGATATTCCGGTGACGGTGAAGACCCGTATCGGCATCGACGATCAGGACTCCTACGAATTTCTGCAGACCTTTATCGAACAGGTGCGCGATGCCGGTTGCGATACCTTTATCGTCCATGCCCGCAAGGCGTGGCTGAGCGGCCTGAGCCCCAAGGAGAACCGCGAGATCCCGCCCCTCGATTATCCCCGCGTCTATCGGGTCAAGCAGGATTACCCGGAGCTGACCATTGCCCTCAACGGCGGCGTCACCTCCATGGAGCAGGCTCTCGAGCACCTGCAACACGTCGATGGCGTCATGATGGGGCGTGAAGCATATCAGAACCCCTACATTCTGGCGCAGGTGGACAATCTGGTGTTCGGCCAGAACAACGCCGTGCCGAGCCGCCACGAGGTGGTGCGGATGATGCTGCCCTATATCGAGCAGGAGCTGGCCAAGGGCAACTACCTCTCCCATATGACCCGCCACATGCTGGGGCTGTTCCAGAACATGCAGGGGGCTCGCGCCTGGCGCCGTCACCTGAGCGAGAACGCCTGCAAACCGGGCGCCGGTATTCAGGTGGTGCTGGATGCCATGGCCAAGGTGCCGGAGTTTGCCAGCAGCGAGACGGCCGAATAAGCCGCTTTGTCAGGGCAAGAACCACAAAAAGCGCGTCAATCGACGCGCTTTTGGTTTTTCTGGTCAGGGTCACCCTGATGTGTTGTCAGAAGCCGTACTGTAGTCGTGTATCTCTCCGGGGCGCGGAGTAAAACGTGGATCGCCATCTTTGTATTCACGAACAAGCTGCATGGTCTTGCAGAAGCTGGCCTGCTTGTCGTACTCCTGCCGGGCAAGATCGATGGCCCGTTCGGCCCGGCGCCGCTCCATCTTGTCAGACTTGCGATCGCTGAACTGTTGCTGCTGATGCAGCATCCAGCCGACAAACTCTTGCTGGCATTGGGATTCGCTACTGGCCTGCGCAGGCAGGGTCCACAACAACGAGAGCAGTATCAAATAACGCATGTCTGACTGGGTATTGAAGATTAATTGAACAGAAGGGGCGGCATTTTAGGCTGGAAATCGGGATGTGAACAGTATCAATAGCGAGGCCCCGCAGGGCCTCGCATCGTTGTGGCCGGTCTCAGTGTTTGACGAGGTAGAGTTGGCGGCTGTAGGCCACATCTTCCGGGTTGTTGATGGGGTAGCCCTTGAGCCATGGCTTGATGAGGCGGGCATTGGTGTACTGGTAGATGGGGGCGATGGGGGCTTGATCCAGCAGGATCGCCTCCGCCTCGCCAAACAGCTTGCTGCGGCTGGCGGCATCCTGAGTGCTGGCAGCCTCTGCCAGCAGCTGGTCATAACGGGCATTGGCAAAGCCTGCCATATTGCCGCTGTGACGGGAGCCCCACAGGCCGAGGAACGCTGAAGGGTCGTTGTAATCGGCGACCCAGGATGAGCGGATCACCTCGAACTGACCGCTCTGGCGGCTGTCGAGATAGGTTTTCCACTCCTGATTGGTCAGCTCGACCTCGGCGCCCAGCTTCTGCTTCCACATGCTGGCAATCGCCAGTGCCATCTTCTTGTGAATTTCCGCGGTGTTGTAGAGCAGGGTCAGCTTGAGCGGCTTGTCCGGGCCGTAACCGGCTTCCTTGAGCAGGGCCTTGGCCTTGCTGTCCAGCTCCGGCTGGCTGCTGGTGGAGAGCAGGTTGGCGGTTGGGGTAAAGCTGGCGGTCACATCCGGAGTGAAGTGATAAGCCGGTTTCTCGCCAGTGCCGAGCACCTTGTCGGCGATCAGGGCGCGATCGATGGTGTAGGAGAGCGCCTTGCGCACCCGCACATCGTCGAGCGGCGCCTGCTTGGTATTGAAGGCGTAGTAGTAGGTGCCGAGCTGATCCGGGGTGTAGACCTCATTCGGGATCTGCTGCTTCAGCTTGTCGTACTGCTCCTTGGGGAAGGATTCGGTGATATGCAGATCGCCAGCCAGGTAGCGGTTGGTGGCCGCGCTTTCCTGATTGATCGGCATGAAGATCACCTTGGTCAATACGGTATGGGCCCGATTCCAGTAATAAGGGTTGGGGGTCAGCTCCAGCTTTTCGTTGACCACCCGGTTGTTCAGCACAAAGGCACCGTTACCCACCAGTTTGCCGGGCTGAGTCCACAGGTTGCCGTACTGTTCGATGCTGGCCTGATGGAGCGGCGACAGGCTGGGGTGGCTCAGCAGGTTCAGGAAGTAGGGCACCGGCTGGGAGAGGGTCACCTGCAGGGTGTGGTCATCGAGGGCCTTGACCCCCAGCTCGCTGGCAGGCAATTTGCCAGCGACTATCTCGTCCACCTTGTCGAAACGGGCCAGTTGGGCAAACCAAGCGAAGGTGGCCGCCTCTTTCGGGTCGACCAGCTTGCGCCAGCCGTAGACGAAGTCGCCGGCCTTGACCGGATCGCCGTTGGACCAGCGCGCATCCGGGCGCAGATGGAAGGTAAAGAACTGGTTGCCCTTGTTCTCCCAGCTGGCCGCCACCCCGGCAACCGGTTTGCCATCCGGCCCCTGGGTCAACAGCCCCTCGAACAGATCCCGCAGTACCTGCAACTCCGGCAGGCCGACCAGCTTGAGCGGGCTCAGGCTCGCAGGTTCATCCTTGAGGTGGCGAACGACAATCTGCTCGGCGGCGAGTTGTGTTCCGGCGGGAATATCGGCAGCCTGGACAGCAGCACAGCCCAGCAGGGCCAGCAAGGGGGTCCATCCTTTCATGGGTCGGATCCTTCAAATAGTGTGAAGCGGGGAGAAAACTCGGCGAGAAAATATCGCCGACAGATGGGAAATCATGATATCCCGTTTGCTGGTCTGACCGCCAGCATTCGACTCTCACTCCCAATCGGGGTAGAAGAGCGTTCCCGGCGTCTGTGCAGTTCAATGTGGTGAGGAGTGTCAAACGATGAAAGCATGGTTATTGCTGGCCTGTGTGTTGAGCCAGGGTGCCTGGGCGTTGGCCCCGTGCCAGAGCGACACGGCGGTGGGCAACTGGTGCGAGATCGGCATCGATGCCTTGCACCCGACTCAGGGGGGCGTCGGCCAGATCCAGGTCGATGAGACCCAGGCCACATTGGCGGGCATGAGCACAAAGCAGCTCGACAAGTTGATGAAAAAGAAAGAGATCCCCGTGGTGATTGCGCCGGATGGCAGCTACTGGCTGGTGGACAGACACCATCTCACCAAGGCGCTGTGGCAACAAGGAGTCAAGGATGCGCGGGTCAAGGTGATTGGCCGCCTGCAGGACAAAGCCAACTTCTGGAGTCAGATGCAGAACAACCACTGGGCCTGGCTCAAGGATGAGAAGGGACAGCCGCTGACCCCGGAGCAGTTACCGACCAGTATCGACAAGCTGCCTGATTATCCCTATCGCACCCTCGCCGGACTGCTGCAGAATGCGGGCTACTTTCGCAAGGACAAACAGGTCTATTTCGTCGAGTTTGCCTGGGCCAGCTGGCTCGGCAAGCAGATGCAGTGGATGCCGGTGGACAGCGCCAATCTGGCGGCCCGCCTGCAACAGGCCAAACGGCTCGCCTGCGGCAGCGATGCCAAAGAGCTACCCGGTTATCCCGGCAAGCAGTGCAGCCTCAACCAGTCCAAAAGCGCGCAATGAGTGGATGTGCGATGCCGGCACCCTGAGCATGCCGGAGATAAAAGAGGGCGACCCCGGGGTCGCCCTTATGCTGTCAGCTACTGGTTAGCGGTGGTCACTCATGGCGCTCCGCCCAGCGGACAGCCGCCTGCTCAAGCAGGGCGACGTCACCTTGCTGGATCAGCGGTAGCAGATCGTTGACCTGTTGATCCCGCCAATCCCACCAGGCGAGGGCCTGTAGCCGGGCAATCTCCTCCTCGCCAAAGCGCATCCGCACCACCCTGGCCGGGGTGCCCGCCACCATGGCATAGGGTGGTACATCCTGATTGACCAGCGAACGGGCGGCGATGATGGCGCCGTCGCCGATGGTGACGCCAGGCATGATCATCGCCTCCATGCCGATCCAGACATCGTTGCCGATGCGGGTATCGCCAGCGGGGCGGTAGCTGCGCTTGAGCGCCGCCAGATCGGCGAACGGATAGGTGCTGATGAAGGACGTGTTGTGGGTGTGGTTGCCGCCCATGATGATCTTTACCCCGGCGGCAATCTGCACATAGTCGCCGATATGGAGCCGGTCGATATGCCAGAGCGGCTCCCAGCCGGTTTCCGGGCTGCGGCTGAAGGGATCGCCATGGAGGTAGCGCACTGCCACCTCTTCGAAGGGACCATCCCAGGCACCCGAGTAGTAGCTGTGCTGCCCCTTTAGGCAGATATTGGGGTTGGTCACCGTCAGGTGCAGGTATTCGACCTGCGACCAGTGTTGGCAGGTGTTCATGTTGGTACTCCTTTGCTGAATGGATCGGATGGGTTGCGTTCGCTTGAGCGCAGCTAATAGATCCAGACCAGCATGCGGGGCACGCAGAGCAGGGAGCAGCCCAGCATCTGCGGGAGTCGTGGTCGCATTGTGGGGCTCCAAAGAAGGGGGGCAAGGGCGCGATCATAAAGTCGGGCGCCGGGTTTGCCAAGGTTGCGCAGAGATCCTGCACTAACCCTCTGGTTGATATTTATTCTCAATTAGCCATGATAACACTCCCACCATGACGGATTCGGGAGAGCGAGATGACACCGCAAAGTTGGCAACGATACATGCTGGAGGCGGAGCGTGCCTGGCAGGCCGGTTCGCTGGGTGCAGCGATCTGCTTTTATCAGCAGGCGCTGGGGGATGTTTACGAGATGACCCAGGTGGAGTTGACCGAACTGGCCACCATGCGAGTCGCCACCTGCCACCGGCTGGCCGACTTCTGGCGGGCGATGGATGAGCCGACTTACGAGCTGCGCTACCTGAAGCTCGCCTCCGAGCTGGTGACGGCGCTGGTGCCACAATGCCCCAACCGGGAGTGCGAGGCACTGATCAGCGAGTTGGGTTGCTGTCGCGGCGCCCTGCTCGCCTTTCTCAAGCGTCACCCCAATCCGGAAATTGCCCGGCTGATCCAGCTGCAGGACAAGGTGCAGGGCTGCGAGCTGATCGGCCGTTTTCGACTCAACTGACTGGCGTTGAGCGGCAGCTCAGCTCCGCCGTTTGAGTGTCTGGGCGATCCGTTGTTGCGCCTCTTCCCCTTGCAGTGCCTGGGCGAAGGCGCGCGCCTCCAGATCGATGACAAAGTGCACCGCCTGTTTAAGCTCCTGTTTCAGCAGCGCCTTGCTCTTTTGTAGCGCTCTGGGCGGTTTGGCCGCCAGCTTCAGCCCCTGCTCGCGGGCAAGGGAGAGCAATCCATCGGCCGCCACCACCTTGTTGGCCAGCCCGAGCCGCAGCGCCTCTTCGGCATCAATCGCCTCGGCCAGCAGCAGCAGCTCGGCTGCCTTGAGGTGTCCCACTAGGCGCGGCAGCAGCAGGCTGGAGGCGAACTCCGGCACCAGCCCCAGCTCGACAAAGGGAAGCTGCAAGCGGGCGTTATCCGCCAGATAGACCAGATCGCAATGCAGCAGAATGGTGGTGCCAATCCCCACAGCCGGGCCTGCAACGGCGGCGATCACAGGTTTGGGGAAGTCGGCCAGGGTGTGGAGGAACTGCAGTATGGGGTCGTCGGGCTCCAGCGCGCTCTTGCCCATGAAGTCGGCCAGATCATTGCCCGCGGTAAAGCAATCCTGCTGCCCCTGCAACAGCAGGACATGCACCTCCTCATCGGCTGCCGCCTCTCGCAGCGCTGCCACCAGTTGCTTATAGAGCTCGGTATTGAGGGCGTTGCGCTTGTCGGGGCGGTTGAGGGTCAGGGTGAGCAAGCCATCCTGCTGCTCGGCAATGAGAATGGGGGCCATGTCTAAATCCTTGTTATTGAAAGGTGCAAAAAAGGTTGCTGCTGGGGTAACCTTGGCGCCGTTTAACAACATCATAAAAGGATTTCAACCATGTTTAAACGTGCGTTTTATTCTCTGCTGGTTCTGGGTATGACGGCGCCTGCACTAGCCAAGGTCGAGGCTGTCGACGGCTATGTGCGCCTGTTGCCGCCGGGCTCCCCCAACACCGCCGCCTTTATGGTGCTGAAGAATGATGCCGACCAGCCGGTCAAGCTGGTGGCGGCGGCTTCTGCTGCGGCGGGGCGTGCCGAGCTGCACACTCATCTGCACGAAAATGGTGTGATGAAGATGCGTCAGGTCGAGAATATCGAGATCCCGGCCAAGGGCGAGGCGGTGCTGAAACCGGGCAGCCTGCACATCATGTTGTTCGAGGTGGGCACGCTCTCCGAGCAGACCTCTTTCCCGCTCACCCTCACCATGGATGATGGTCAGAAGCTGGATATGTCACTGCCGGTGAAGCCGATTGAGCCGATGGCAGAGATGAAGCATATGAAGCACTGACATTTGTCGTCGTTTGTTCAGGATTGACGCTGGGTATTTTGGCTGCACCGAGTAAAATAGTGCTCTTTTCCATGTATGCAAGAGGAAGTGACGTAATGAAAAAGACGCTGATTGCCGGTTTTGTGCTGGCTCTGTGCAGCCAGAGTGCCATGGCCGCTGACGACTGGCGTTTTGCCGCCGGTGCCGACGTATGGGCCGCCAAGGGCAGTGGTCAGGCTTATGGCACCAGTGCTGATGGCAGCTATGACGACAGCTACAACTGGAACGGCTATCTGCAACTGGAACACGGCATCATCTTCCTGCCGAACGCCAAGTTTGAAGTCTCCGATTTCAGCACCTCCGGCGGCAACTTCAAGAACGATCTGACAGCCTACGATCTGAGCCTCTACTACCGTCTGTTCAACAACGATCTGTTCAAGATCGATCTGGGTATGACCGGTCGTCACTACGATGGCGAGCAGGTCTACTTCGGCCGCAAGGGTTATGACGAAGATACCCTGATGGCCTATGCCGGCAGTGAAGTGAAGATCCCGGGCACCGGCATCGCCTTCTTCGGCGATCTGCGCACTCACGATGCGGACAACTATGACTACCGTCTGGGTGGTTCCTACAAGTTCTCCTCCATGCCGATCAAGCTGCGTGCCGGCTGGCGTGAAGCCAAGGTCGACTTCGCCAATATCGATCAGTCTGTCGATGGCTGGTTCATGGGCGGCGAATTCACCTTCTAATCTGCCCGTCAGCTGACGGCGAGGAGCAATCATGGGCCACATCATAGTGACAGGCGCCGGTTCTGGTCTCGGCCGGGCGCTGACCATCGGGCTGGTTGAGCGGGGCCATCAGGTCTCCATGATGGGGCGCCGTTATCAGCGACTGCAGGAGCAGGAGCTACTGCTCGGCAGCGCGGTGATCGGCATCGCCGCCGATCTGGCGCACCATGAAGAGGTCGATGTCGCCTTCGCCGCTGCGGTGGAGTGGGGTGGCCTGCCCGACATGGTGATCCACTGCGCCGGGGTGGGCGAGTTTGGCCCGGTCGGTGTCTACACCGCCGAGCAGATCCGCCGGGTGGTGGAGAGCAATCTCATCTCCACCATTCTGGTGGCCCAGCAGACGGTGCGGCTTATCGGTGAGAAAGGCGGAGTACTGGCCAATGTGCTCTCCTCCGCCGCGCAGGTGGGCAAGGCCAACGAGAGCCTCTACTGCGCCTCCAAATGGGGGATGCGCGGCTTTCTCGAATCCTTGCGCGCGGAGCTGAAAGGCTCGCAGCTACGGCTGGTCAACCTCTACCCGAGCGGGATCCGCAGCGAATTCTGGGACAACTCGGATCACGTGGACCCGAGCGGCTTCATGACCCCGGAAGATGCGGCGGCCTATATGCTCGACGCGCTGGAAGCCAGAAGCAGCTGCCACGTGACCGACCTCTTTATTGGTCGCAATCCCTGAGGCAACCCTTCATCCGGTTGCCGTCGTCAGCACACAGAAACAAAAAGCGCGCCAAATGGCGCGCTTTTTTATATCGGCAAGAGGGCGGAATTAACGGCCCAGCTTGGCCTTGATCATGGCGACGATGTCGCTGATGGCCACTTCCTGCTTCTCGCCGGTGCGGCGGCACTTGTACTCCACCACGCCGTTGTCCAGACCGCGATCGCCGATGACGATGGCGTGCGGGATGCCCAGCAGCTCCATGTCGGCGAACATCACGCCCGGGCGCTCTTTACGGTCGTCGAACAGCACGTCCACACCGGCGGCTTTCAGCTCGGCGTAGAACTGCTGTGCCTGCTCGGCCACGCGCTCGGACTTGTGCA
Source organism: Aeromonas sp. 602396 (assembly GCF_049173735.1). Lineage (NCBI taxonomy): Bacteria > Pseudomonadati > Pseudomonadota > Gammaproteobacteria > Aeromonadales > Aeromonadaceae > Aeromonas > Aeromonas sp. 602396. Next base: position 132,663 of record NZ_JAAKSD010000011.1, read on the forward strand.
TGTTCATCGGCACGATGGCCACTTCGAACGGGGCGATGGCGTCCGGCCAGATGATGCCGTACTGGTCGTTGTTCTGCTCGATGGCGGCAGCAACCAGACGGGAAACCCCGATACCGTAGCAACCCATCTCCATGGTGACGGATTTGCCAGCTTCGTTCAGCACGCTCGCCTTCATCGCTTCGGAGTACTTGGTACCCAGCTGGAAGATGTGGCCCACTTCGATACCGCGCTTGAGCAGCAGCTTGCCCTGGCCGCACGGGCTCGGGTCGCCTTCCACCACGTTGCGCAGGTCGGCAACTTCGTAGGTAGCAATGTCGCGATCCCAGTTGGCACCGGTCAGGTGGAAGCCGGTTTCGTTGGCGCCGCAGACGAAGTCCGCCAGATGGGCGGCGCTGCGATCGACGATGATGCGACCAGCAAAGCCGACCGGGCCGATGGAACCTGCATCGCAGCCAGCGGCAGCTTTAATCTGCTCGTCGTTGGCGAAGGTCAGCGGGTTGGCCACGCCAGCCAGTTTCTCGGCCTTGATCTCGTTCAGCTCGTGGTCGCCACGCAGTACCAGCGCGATGACGGCCTGCTTGCCGTGCTCATCTTCCTCTGCCAGTACCAGCAGGGTTTTGGCGATGGCGGTCGATGCCACGTTCAGGAAGGCAGCCACTTCGTCGATGGTGTGGACGTTCGGGGTGGCAACCTTGGTCAGGGCTGCGGTGGCGGCAGCGCGCTCACCAGCCGGTGCCAGTGCTTCGGCCATCTCGATGTTGGCGGCGTAATCGGAGCTGTCGGAGAAGGCGATCAAGTCTTCACCGCTCTCGGCCAGCACCTGGAATTCGTGGGAACCGGTACCCCCGATGGAGCCGGTATCGGCTTGCACCGGACGGAAGTTCAGACCCATGCGGGTGAACGCCTTGCAGTAGGCGACGTGCATCTTCTCGTAGGTATCGACCAGAGATTCCTTGTCGATGTGGAAGGAGTAAGCATCCTTCATCAGGAATTCGCGGCCGCGCATCACGCCGAAACGGGGGCGCACTTCGTCGCGGAACTTGGTCTGGATCTGGTAGAGGTTGAGCGGCAGCTGCTTGTAGCTGTTCACTTCGTAACGCACCAGCGCGGTGATCACCTCTTCGTGGGTCGGGCCCAGTACGAAGGGACGGTTGTGGCGGTCGGTCAGGCGGCACAGCTCGGGACCGTAGTCATCCCAGCGGCCGGACTCCTGCCACAGCTCGGCGGGTTGTACAACCGGCATGGAGACTTCGACGGCACCAGCATTGTTCATCTCTTCGCGAACAATGTTCTCGATTTTCTTCAGTACCCGCAGACCGGTTGGCAACCAGGCATACATGCCGGAGGCCAGTTTACGGATCATCCCGGCGCGCAGCATCAGCTGGTGGCTGACAACTTCAGCGTCGGAGGGGGTTTCCTTGAGAGTGGAAAGCAGATATTGGCTGGTACGCATCGCGGTAGACCTTAGCTAGAACGGGCGCGGGGCCCAGGATAATTTCAAGGGCGGAATTTTAACAGGCTGGGCGTTGCGGCCCAAGGGCTAAATTTGCCGCAACCCGAAAGGTGGCCACGCCCGGCAGATGGCCAGGGGCAATGACCATTGCAACAAGCAGGCTTTTTATGCCTGCAATTTGGCCGGATCTCCGCTAAACTCTGCCACCTTTTCTCGATGGGCATGGCTCTGCCGCGTTCATCACCCCCCATTTTTAGTACTTTTGGAGCCGCTCATGCCGTTAGTGGGACATCAACACCAGATCGAGATCCTGGAACTGACCGACAAAGGAGATGGTAAAGGACGCCTGTTCGATCGCCCCCTGTTTGTCGAAGGTCTGCTGCCCGGTGAGCAGGCGCTGGTGGAGCTGACCGAGGTCAAGCCGAACTATCTGCACGGCAAGGTTGCCGAGCTGCTCCAACCTTCAGCAGATCGGGTTGCCGATTTCTGCCCCAACACCGAGTGCGGTGGCTGTCAGGTACGTCCGCTGGCCTATCCGGCTCAGCTCAAGCTCAAGCAGGCACTGGTGCAAAGCGCACTGGAGCAGGTTGGGCTGGGTGACACCCCGGTTAAGGATATCCTTGGCATGGAGAGCCCGTTCGCCTATCGCAACAAGGCGCAATATGCGGTGCGTGGCTGTGACGCCGGTGCCGAGATTGGTTTTTATCGCAAGCACTCCCACGATCTCATCACCGCCGATGACTGTGCGGTGCAGGATCCGCTACACGTCGAGCTCAACGCCCGGGTGCGCAACTGGATGCGCGAGCACGACATCGCCGCCTATGACGAAGTAAACCACAGCGGCTGCGTGCGCAACCTGATGACCCGCAAGGGCTTCAAGAGCGGCGAACTGATGGTGGTGCTGGTGACCCTGGGCGAGGAGCTGCCGTTCGAAGCCGAACTGTTGGCAGCTCTGAGCGATCTGCCGGTTACTACTCTGGTGCAGAACATCAACGATGAGCGCACCAACCGCATTCTGGGTGCCACCAACCGGGTGCTGTTGGGCGAAGGGGTGATCCGCGACAAGATCCACGAACTCGAGTTCGAGATCTCGCCGCTCTCCTTCTTCCAGAACAACCCGACCCAGACCGATGTGCTCTACTCCAGTGCCCTCGAGTATGCCGAGCTGACCGGCAACGAGACAGTGTTCGACATCTATTGCGGTATCGGCACCATCTCCCTGTTCCTGGCTGGCAAGGCCGCCAAGGTGGTGGGGATCGAGTCGGTGGAGAGCGCCATCAGCGATGCCCGTCGCAACGCCGCCCTCAACGGTATCGAGCACACCGAATTCCACGTCGGCAAGGCTGAGCAGCTGATGCCTGAACTGCACGCCCAGGGCGTGACCGCTGATGTGGTGGTGATGGATCCGCCGCGCAAAGGCTGTGACAAGGCTGTACTGCAGACCCTGGTCGCCATGGCGCCCCGTCGTCTGGTCTATGTCTCCTGCAATCCGCAGACCCTGGCCCGCGATCTTGCCTGGCTGGTCAAGCAGGGCTTCGTGCTGGACGAGGTGCAGCCGGTCGATATGTTCCCGCACTCCATGCATGTGGAAGCGGTAGCTCGCCTGAGCCTGCCCGCCAAGGCGTGAGTCATCGCCTGATACTCGCACATAAAAAAACGACGCCAGCTGGCGTCGTTTTTTTATCTCTGCAATCGGCTGATGGCCGATTAGCGGGCGCTCTGGCGCACCTCGGCGGCAATCTGGTCGAGCAGCTGTTGCCAGCCCTGACCCAGTTCGTTCACCAGTGCGTTGTAGCCATCGGCCGGCAGTATCCGCTCCTGACGGAAGGGGGCATCGCGCAGCACGGTGCCATCTTCCGCCAGCAGGCGCCAGCGACCGCTCAGCACGGCGCTGCCGTCATGACGGCCCTGAAAGCGCTCCACCAGAATGGTCAGCACCGGCCCCTTGCGGGCGCCATCCTGCCGTACCACCCAGCCCGGCAGGCGGGTGGAGAGGCCATTGAGGGTGAGCTGGTTGAGCTGATCGTCCAGCGCACCGGCCCAGCGATGGTACTCGGTGAAGTGCAGCTCTTGCCCTTCCAGCTGATAGACCAGACTGATCCGGTCGAGCTGGCTGGCCAGCGCCACCGGGCGCAGCACCAACTGGTGCTGCGGTTGGGCCGGGGCCGTCACGGGTTGCTGGTTGTCGGCATCGAGCGAGTAGTAGTGCAGACTTGGCTGGCTGCTGCAACCCGCCAGCAGGCCCAGCAGGGCCAGCGTCAGGATCTCTTTTTTCATTGTTTGCCTCGCTTGGGCTCAGGGTCCGATGGATGCGCGCGATCGAAGATCAGTGAGCTGGGCTGCTCGTTGAGGGAGTGCACCAGCGGCTGCAGTTCGCGCATCAACTGATTGAGGGTCTGCACCGACTGACGCAGATCCTGATTGGTCTGCGACTGGGCATCATAGGCCTGCAGGGTCTCCTGCAACTGTTTGAGGCTCTCGTTGAGCGAGGCGGGCAGCTGCTGGGTGGAATCCTTGGCGGTGAGCTTGTTCAGGTTGGCGCTGACTGCACTGATGTTCTTCAGGGTGCCATCCAGGGTGGTGAGTGACCCGTTGACCTTGGTCAGGGTGGTCGCCATGTCCATGTCAACAAACTTGTCGAGGATGAGGTTCACCTTGCGCTCGATCTGATCCAGTCCGCCCTGCACGGTGGGGAAGACCTGATAACCGGCCAGCTTGGCCTGTTCGAAGCGCGGCGCGTCCGGATAGAAGTTGAGGTCGATGATCTTGCCGCCAGTCAGCAGGCTCGAGGTCTTGAGGCTGGCACGCAACCCCTCCTTGAACTGCTTGCCGAACAGGGCACGCCACTGATCCTTCTCCGCCTTGGCATAGCGGTGGGAGAGGCGCTGCACCTCGATGCGAGCCAGCACCGGGATCTGGCGGCTCTTGAAGATTTGCACGCCCTTGTCCTCGATGAGGTAGGGGGCGGAGATGACGGTACCGACCCGAATGCCGCGATACTGCACCGCCGCGCCCGGGTGCAGGCCACCCACGTTGTCATCGAACAGGAAGACGTAGTCGATGAACTGATCCAGACTACCGGCCAGCACGCTCGCCTCATCCTGGAACAGGGTGAACCCTTCCATCTGTTTGACCGGTTCGCCAGGCGCCCAGCCGGGTGGCAGACCCATGGTGATGCCGCCATCGATCAGGCTCTCCAGCGAATCCATCTTCACCTTCATCCCCTCGCTGCTCATGGAGACCTCGAAGCCCGGGGTCATCCAGAAGCGGGAGTTGCTGCTCACCAGAATGTCATAAGGGGCGTGGATGAAGATTTGATACTGCATCTCGCTCTTTTCCGGCAGGAACTTCGCCTCTTCCACCTGACCTATGGTGAAGCCCTGATAGTTGATGGGGGAGCCTTCTCCCAGCGCGCGAGTGTCGCGACTGCTGAGGGTGAGACGCAGCCCCTTGGCATCGAGGGAGGCGAGCGGCGGTTTGTCCAGCATGGCGTACTCGTCCCGCGCCCGACCTTTCTTGCCGGGGGCGAGCTCGATATAGGCGCCGGAGAGCAGGGTGCTCAGACCCGATACCCCTTCACGGCCCACTCTGGGTTTGACCACCCAGAACTGGCTGTCACCGCGCAGCATGCCGGAGGCGGCATTGGTCAGCCGTCCTTTCAGCACAGCATGGCTGTAGTCATCGCTCAGCTCGACGGCCTCGATGCGGCCGACGTCCACTTCGCGGGAACGGATCACCGTCTTGCCAGCGACTATGCCCTCGGCAGTGGCGACTGTCAGGGTGAAACTGGGGCCCTGGGAGTACCAGTGCTGGAACAGCATCCAGAGACCGATGAACAGTGCCAGCAGGGGCACCATCCAGATTGCGGCGGCAGAGCTCAGAAAGTCAGAGCCCGGTTTCCACCTTTTTTTACGCTCACTCACGTTCGCGTTCTCCTTGTTGTAAATCCCAGATCAGGCGGGAGTCGAAACTCATGGCGGCGACCATGGTGATCAGCACCACACCTGCAAATGCGACGGCCGCAGGGCCGGGATAGATGGTCATCAGATTGTCGAGCCGGATCAGGCCCGCCAGAATGGCCACCACGAAGACGTCGATCATCGACCAGCGTCCGACAAATTCGGTCATGCGATAGAGTTTGAGCTTGCCGAGGGGGGAGGTGACATTGCCGCGCTGCACCATATAGCAAAGCCAGAATAGCGCCAGTATTTTCACCAGCGGCACCACCACGCTGGCGAAAAAGATCACTGCTGCGATGGGGTAGGAGCCCATGGCCCAGAGCAGCACCACACCGCCGAGGATGGTGGAGGGGCTGTCATCACCGAGAAACACCGTATCCATGATGGGATAGACGTTGGCCGGAATGTAGAGAATGGCGGAGGTAAACAGCAGCGCCCAGGTGCGGTTCAGGCCGCCTGGCTTGCGCGCATGCAGCTTGCCGCCGCAGCGGGAGCAGCTGTGGCTGCCCACCTCGCTCAGAGCGCCACAGATATGGCAGCCCACCAGACCTGATTCCAGCGCGCCCGCTTCCGGGTCGAACTCCCGCGACTCGGTCGGGCCGAACAGCCGCTGCCACAGCCACATCTGATCCAGTGAGGAGATCATCTTGATGAGCAGCACGGTGTAGCCGACGAAAGCCCAGAATGACAGCCCCATCTTGATGTCGGCCATCCCCATCAGCTTGACCAGCGAGATGAGCACTCCCACCAGAAAGACATCCACCATCAGCCAGGGTTTGATCCGGCAGAGCAGACGGCCGAGGGAGCGCAGGGCATTGCTGTGCAGATCTTTATCGATCCGCCACAGCACCAGCATGATGGAGCCCATATAGACCAGCGGCAGGCCGATCAGGGTCAGGCTCAGTACCGCGCCGAGAAACAGATAGCCCTCATCCACCAGGGTGGTGATGCTCTGCAAAAAGGTCATCTCCTGGCCCACCCCTTTGGCCGAGAAGGACATAAAGGTAAAGGCATTGGCGAGCACGAACATGATAAGTGCCGCGAACCCGTAGGAGATCGGCAGCAACTCCTGCTGTGGCAGGTGGCGACTCAGGGTGTGTCCGCAACGGGGGCAGCAGCTGGCCTGTCCCACCTCGAGCGGTGTGGCCGGTATCAGCAGGTCACACTCTTCGCAGGCAGTGGCATCATGGACATAGGTGGTGTGGTGTTGGTGTGAAACCGGATGCAAGATAAAACCCCAGATAAGGCCCGTGGTAGAGCCAGAGCTGGCGATTATCGCAGTTGTGCCGGTCAGCGACCAGCCCCCGGAGGCCGCTATTGCTGGCGGGAGTGAGAATGACTTTGACAAGCCAGTGCCCATTTAGCACAATCAAACGCCACTTTTTTTCCGCGGGACAATAATTTATGACAACTGAATCCCCCAGCTACTCCACGATTGAGCAAGCCTTCTCCCTCGGGAACGGGCAAGATTCTGCCCTCAACTGGTTGCGCAAGAATCGCAGTCAGGTCGCTATTTTTCTGGTGAGCGGCATCAAGCTGGAAGGCACCATCAGCGGGTTCGACCAGTACAGCGTGCTGCTGACCGATGCTCATGGTAACCAGCAGCTGGTCTACAAGGCCAAGATCTCCACCATCGCCATGCACACCGGCCGTCCGCAGGTGAATATCCAGCGTGCTCGCAAGCCACGTGTCTCCATGGCGCCGCGCCCCCACGGTGCGCCGGGTCGTTATGACGACAATCAGGGCGGCGGCAACAACGAGTAATCGTCTGCCTCGCACTCCCCGTTGACGCGCCCTGCGTCAGCGGCTGACGGAACCTGCTCTCATTTTCATTCATGTCCCGTATGAGAGCCGGTTCCGGTTATCGCCCCTTGCAGGGCGATATTTTTTTCCGCACTACGCCGTTATGCCGACTGGTTGACCCTCTTTGACCATGCAGGTCTGCATACCCGCCGCCTCTCCGGCCTGTACCCCGATTCCGGTATCTTCAAACACCAGACAGCCTGATGGCTCGACCCCCAGCTTGCTGGCGACCAGCAGGAAGGTGTCCGGATTGGGCTTGTGCAGCTCCACATCGTCTGCGGTGACCACCACGGAGAAATAGCGATCCAGCCCGGTGTTGCGCAGCACCGCTTCGGCGTTGACGCGGGGCGAGCCGGTGCCAATCCCCATCGGGATGACGCCATGATAGCGCTCGACCAGCGCCTGCATGGCCGGAAAGACGGTCGCCTTGTGCAGGTTGGCCACATAGTGGGCGGTCTTGCAGCGGGTGACTTCGAGCGGATCGAGAGGGATCTGCTGCTCCTGTGCGACCAGCAGGGCTATCTTGCGGCTCGGCATGCCACCCAGCTCATAGAACCAGTCGGCATCGAAGTGAAAGCCAAACTCGCGGGCGGTGTGCTCCCAGGCGGCGAGGTGCAGCGGCATGGAGTCGACCAGGGTGCCATCAAGGTCAAAGACCAGGCCTTGGAATCCGGAAAGAGTCATGGTGCGGGGTCTGTCTCTGAAAAAAGGGAGCCCATTCTAGCCAGTGGCTCCCCGCCTCGCCATCACCTAGCAGGTGAGAAACGCTTGCCCCCACATTTGCGCCTGAAAATAGACGGGGGTGAGTCTGGTCGGGTCGAGCTGGTATTTCGGTGCCAGCTGCTCCAGCAGGGCCCAGTTGCCCTGTTCGTAGGTCCTGACCAGCTGGAACAGGTGGAACAACGGCCCTTCGTGCCGCTCGATGGCTCGTTTTACGTTGTTGGGCAGGTGGGCCTTCAGCGACTCCGATAGCAGGGAACCATCGAGTACCAGTCCTACCAGAAAAGCCCAGCTTGCTTCGCGTTTGTCTAGGGCGGTGAGGGCGATAAGTTCACAGAAGCGACCGCGAGCGATGGCCATCCGGGTAGAGGCCTCCGGCATATGCTGGCTTACCCTAGCTAGGCCGTTGATCAGCACAAACTTGCGGATCTCCTGCTCTCCCAGATAGGAGAGGGCGCGGGAAACCGAGGTGATGGGGGAGGCATGATCGAAGCCGGGGGCGTTGACATAGGTGAGTAGCTGGCCCGGGAGCAAGGCATCCTGCTCCAGCAGGCGGGCCACCTGGGCAAAAGAGAACTCCTCGTGGCAGATGAGCTGGAGGATCTGCTGCACAAGTGCCATGTCGGGCTGGGTGGCACGCTGATTGACCAGCTCGGGGCGGGCGAGAAAACCACCGGCAAAGAAGTCGACTCCGGCCTCTCGCAGCGGGAGAAAGTCTTCCCAGGTTTCGATATCGAGGGCCATCCGCTTGTGTTCGGTGGGCTGGCAGATCCCCTCTTCGCCCATCCAGAATACCAGCAGACGGCTGGCACCGAGCCAGCGTGGCTCACGGCTGACCCCGTGTACGGCAAGCCGGCGTCGACTGTCTCGCCACTGTTCCAGCACCGGAAAGGAAGCTGGTAGCCGTTCGCTGGAGGCTTCGACCAGCGGGATCGCATCCTGATCAAACAGCAGGGGGCGCTGTTCATCGAGCTGTTCGTGAGTGAAGGGCACCAGATATTGGCGCCCTTGTGCCAGCAGGCGGCAATGTTGTGCCAGCGAGGGCCACTCGTCCGGTGAGCCGAGCAGATAATCGATGCCGTAGGCCACCAGGGCCAGGCGGCGATTAAAGATGGGATAACGACGCAACAGCATGGGATCACCGATAGGCCAGAGTGCGCGCCCGTCCTTGAGACTTGGCGTGGTAGAGCGCCTGATCGGCCTGTTCGGTCAGACTCTGCCATGCCTCGTTCAGGGAGGGAACCAGATAGCTAAAGCCTATGCTAACCGTAATGAAATCAGCAACCCGCGAGGCGGGATGGGGCAGTTTTAATCGGGTTAGGCCATCATGGATCCTCTCGGCCAGTTGTTCGGCCTCACCGGGTTGGGGGGCGCAGAGCAGGATGACGAACTCTTCTCCGCCATAACGAGCCACCAGATTGGTAGAGCGTCGCTCGGCCTCCCGCAGTACTCGGGCTACCTGCTGCAGGCACTCATCCCCCTTGGTATGACCGAAGTGATCGTTATAGGCCTTGAAGTCGTCGACATCGATCATCAATACCGCCAGCGGATTTTGGGTGCGCCGTGCCCACTCCCATTCCCGTTGCATGGTGATGTCCCACTGGCGCCGATTGGCGATACCAGTCAGAGGATCTTCCAGCGAGAGCAGGGAGAGGCGGTGATTGGCCTCCTCCAGCGCCCGATTGGTTTCGGCCAGTTGTATCGTGCGTTCGGCAACCCGCTCCTCCAGCTGGCGGTTGAGGGTTTCCAACTGCTCCTGGGTGCGCTGGCGGATCAGTAACTGTGACAGGATGGCGGCGTACTGTTTGAAAATCTCGCTCTGATAAGCCTTGAGTGGTCGGTGACAGAGCAGGTTGTCGGCGGCGATCCAGCCGATGGGAGTGGTGCCATCCCACAGCGAGACCATGGCGTTCCAGCCACGACCTACCTGCTGTTTCTCGTAGTAGAGGGGGGTATCTTCCAGCACCAGTACGTAGTCCTTGCGCCTGAGCGCCTCCTGCACCGTGGGGTGCTCCGGAATGGGGCTGACAAAGTCATGTTCGTCTACCAGCTCTCCCTCTTCGCTGGTGCCCCAGGTGCCGCGCATGGTCTTGCCATCGGGTTCGATCAGGAAGATGGCGACCCGATCGAACTGCAGTTCCTTGCGGGCCAGAAGCACGGCGTCCCACAGCAGATCGTTCTCGCTGCGGCTGCGGGAGAGGGTGACGCTGACCATGTGCAGCGCCTGCAACATGGTGAGAAAAGAGCCCTGCAGCGCCTGACTCTGCACCAGATCGGTCTGGGTATGGAGCCGCTGATCCCGCTCCTGATTGACCTGGCTGGATAGCAGGTGGTTGCTCAATTCGGCGGTCAGATAGTGGATCTGCAGCTGGATCCCCTGACGCTGGCGTGCAGAGAGGCGGTCGATACGGCGGTGGGTCTCCAGATAGATGACCCCTTCCAGGTTCATATGGCGTTTGAGGGGGAAGCAGGCGCGTAGTCGTTGCTGGGCTGGTTCGACATTCTCACCAGAGTCCGGCGGCTGGTAGATCTGCTCGATCACCAGTTGCCCCTTGTCCATCGCCTTGTCGAGCAGATGGTGGGGCAGGGTCAGTTGACCGAGATGGGCGAGATCAAGCGTAGTCAGCCCCTTATCGAGCTGAAAGCTGTAGAGCTGCGGTTCGGGGGCTTTCAGCCAGAGGTAGAGGCGTTCGGCATCGGTTTTTTCACGGATGGTGGCGAGGCTCACTTCGCATAACTGAGCGAAGTTGGTGAAGTGTTCCGGGTCCCATTCCTGCATACCAGCATCCCTTGGATTGTACCCAAGCGAGTATAAACATATTTCTCTTTGATTAATATGTCAGAAAGGAGAGGTGTCGCACATATTGGTTGCATTCCACGTTATGCGTGGAAACATTCACTGCTTTTACTGCCAACTGTGGCGAAAACTGTGCGTAGTGGCGCCACTTGTGGCAGCGTGTATGGCAGATGCGGGGCAAAAAAGAGCCCGCGCAATGGCGGGCTCTCGGGCAGATGAGATGACTCTGTGCGGCTTACTCAGCCTTGGGGGCTACGTCCGCAGGTGTGCTCTCGGCGACCGGGGCTTCCGGTGCCGGACCCGGTACCAGATCCACAGCCGGTTTGGCGATAAGGGAGCGGGTCTCTTCCACCGCTTCGGTCAGCTTGACCTCGATGAGCTGGCCGAGCTCGTAGACCACCTCAGTCTTGTCCAGATAGACGCGGCCGTTGTCCCAGTTGCACTCCAGCCGATCCTTGTTGTCGAGAATATGACGGGCAGGCAGGAAGACCACTGCTCCGTTCTCCTGCAGACGCAGCTTGAGACCGGCACGCATCACGTCGATGATCTCGGCGTTGAATACCTGATCGGTGCCAGCGGCGGCTTTCAGGTAGCGAACATAGAGCCAGTCGCCGATGTCACGCTCCACCATGCGGTGCAGGCGGCGGCAGGCGGTCAGATGCTCGGTGAGCTCCTGACTCGGGCGCTCACCCGGGGTTTTGCCCGCGATGACCGCTTTGAGCAGACGATGGTTGACCATATCGCCGTATTTTCGAATAGGTGACGTCCAAGTGGCGTAGGCATCCAGACCCAGACCGTAGTGGGCGCCCGGTTCGGAGGACATCAGCGCATAGCTCTGGAAGCGGCGGATCTTGCCATCCAGCCAGCGGGTGTCGAGGTTGTCGATCCAGCGGCGCAGGGCGCAGAAGCCGGAGAGGCTGGCGATCTCGTCGCGCTCGAACGGGGCTTCGGCACTCTTCAGCAGGTCGATGGCGCCGTCGAGGGACTCTTCGTCAAAGCCGGTGTGAACGTTGAAGATGCCGTAACCGACGCTCTTGCCCAGCACGCGACCGGCGCAGATGTTGGCGGCGATCATCGACTCTTCTACCATGCGGTTGGCGATGCGGCGCGGCTCGACGTGGATAGCCAGCACTTCGCCATTCTCGCCCAGCTCGAAGTCGTAGTCGGGACGATCCGGGAATACCAGCGCATGCTCGGTGCGCCACTTGATGCGCGCTTCGGTCATCGCTTTCATCAGCGGCAGCTGGGCCAGCACACCTGCGTCGATGGCCAGCTCTTTGCCGTGCTCCGCCCAGTCGGAGACGTCGTCATAGTTGAGACGGGCGTGGGAGCAGATGCGGGCGGCGAAGAACTCAGTCTCCTCCAGTAGCAGACCATCTTCGGCGATGAGCAGACGGGCACACAGGGTGTTGCGCTCCTCGCCCTCTTTCAGGGAGCAGAGCTCGTCGGAGAGGGTGCGTGGGATCATCGGCACGTTGCGGCCCGGCATGTAGACGGTAAAGGCGCGCTGGGCGGCCTCTTTGTCCAGCTCGCTCCCTTCGGCCACATAGGCGGTCGGGTCAGCGATGGCGACCAGCAGCTCCCAGCCGTTGTCCAGCTTGGTGATGGCCAGCGCATCGTCCATATCCTTGGTCTTGGCACCGTCGATGGTGAAGAAGGGGACTGCGGTCAGATCGCGACGGGGCAGCTCTTCCTCTTCGATCACCTTCCACTCCGGCAAGTCAGCCGGCTCGACCTGGGCCAGATTGTGGCGCGCCAGCACCACCCACCAGGGCACATTGTGATCTTCTTGGGCGGCGATCTTCTGGATAATCTCGGCAGAGAAGTTGCCGTCGACCAGCGCATGGCGCTTGAGGGTCGCCACCACCCAGTCACCTTCCTTGAACTCTTTCTCATCCAGACCCTTCTTGACGCGGGCCTTGATGGCATCCTTGATCAGCGGATGGTCGGCAACCACGTTGAGGCGGTCACGGAACATCTTGACCCGGGCCACGAAGCGGGTGACGGACTGCTCCAGCAGGGTATCCGGCTCGGCCACTTCCTTCTCTTTTTCGGTGCGGATCAGGGCGGTCACCCGGTCACCGTGCATCACCTTCTTCATGTAGGGAGGCGGCACGAAATAGCTGGTCTTCTCATCGACTTCCAGAAAGCCGAAGCCCCGGTCCGAGGCGCGGATCACACCCTCTTTCTTCGGGATGTTTTCGCGGATTTGTTGCTTGAGCTGGGCCAGCAGCGGATTGTCTTGGAACATAAATGGGGAACCTGAGTGGAGACCTGATGAAGAAACGCCCAGCACTATACGTTTTTAGCCCTGCAAAGCCAAGGTGAATGGCCTGATCAGCGTGGTTTCAGAGAGCTGCGGGCATAGTCGATGAGCCGTAAAGAGAGCTGTTTGTGTACCCCTTTTTCCAGTACCCAACGGTGCCAGTAGAGTCGCTCCGTCAGGATGCGCTCTGGGCTGAGGTTGACCAGTGAGCCACTCTCCAGTTGTCTCCTGATCTGTAATTCCGGGATAAGACAGTAGGCCACTCCCTGTTCGGCCATGGCGACAAAGGCCTCCGACGAATGAACCGTATGGCAGGGGTAGCCGCCAGGCTCCAGCCCGAACTGCTCCCTCATAAAGCTTACATGCATGTCATCTCGCTGATCGAACGCTACTGCCGGTGCCTTGGCCAGTGCTTCCCGGGTCAGACCGCGAGGAAAATGGCGAGCCACAAAGGCCGGGCTGGCGGTGAGCAGATAGTTCATCTCACCCAGCTCGTCGACACAGCAACCAGCCAGCGGTTGGGGGCTCAGGCTGACCGCGCCGAAGGCCTGTCCCTCGCGCACCTTGTCGAGGGTGCGGCACTCGTCATCCACCAGCAGGTTGAGTTCGATGGGATGCTGCTCAAGCAAGGGAGTAATCGAGGGCAGAAACCAGGTGGCCAGGCTGTCGGCATTCACGGCGATACTGATCCGGATGGGTGCTTGTGGTGTGGCGGGAGCCAGCTCACCAGCCAGTTCCAGCTCTAGCTGGTGGACCTGACGATAGTGTGCCAGCAGCTTCTGGCCGAGCGGGGTCGCTTGCAGCGGCTGGCTGCGGATGAGCAGCGGCTCGGCAAACTGCTGCTCCAGCTGCTTGATCCGCTGGGAGATGGCCGACTGGGTGATATGGAGCGACTTGGCCGCCCGCTCGAAGTTCTGTTCCTGCAGTACCGCATCCAACGCCCGCAGCAGTTTGTAGTCCAGCTCTTTCATCTTCCCTCCCTTGCGTTGCTTCTGGGCTGACTCTACGTCACTCGGCAGGGGACAACAATGAGTGGTGACAGGGACGTTATGCTGTGATTTCTGACAGTAGTGATCAGGTTGTTGAGGGAGGATACTGCCCGCTGATCCGTGGGTTAGCCTGCGGGCTCATAGCGATCTGTTTATCCCGGGTCTGTTTTCCCGGGATTTTTTATGACTGCGCTGTCAGCGCCCTTGATGGTTGCTGCAGTAGAATGTGGCTGGTTTGATAGTGGCCCAGCAGAGGTTGGCCAACGGCACGGGCGAAACGTTCATCCAGATGGAAGCGGATCCCCACCCCGCGCACGGCCCCCAGATCCACCGTCTGGCGGTGACCGAGCCGCTCGATGGGCAGTCCGAGACGACGAAAGATGCGCTCTACCGGCAGGCTGACGACAGCGACCAGCTCCCGGATCCCGTGAGCATGGGCGAAGGCATAGACTTCGCGAAAGATAACGCAGGTGAGCTCGCTGACGCCATTGACCATCCGCGGAGCACGGCTGGCATCGATGGCTAGACGGGTCAGTTCCCAGACATCGGGGGTGCGTGGTGCACTTTCACCGGCAAGGGCGGTGGGGAAGATGGTGGGCAGCATATAGGCATCGGCACAGTTGAGCAGGCGAATACAGCCGCACAGCCCTTGTTTATCCTCGATCAGCACCCAATGGGTGTCTGGCGTATCAAAGCTGTCACGCTCGAGTCCCCGATGGGACTCTACATCCCAGCCGAGCCGGTCGGAAAAGACGCGATTTCGAAAGCGATAGAGTTCCTCCTCTACCTCATTTCGTGGATGCTCTCTCAATTTTCCTTTGAAAACCAACATTATGGGCCCTCTGTCTTGCTATTCGCCGTTATAATCACATGTCTGGCCAAGGGGGCTTTCATATGAAAAGAGACCAACTGCTTGAGTATCTCGAACATTTCACTTCGGTGACGGATGGCAACCGTCTGGCCGAGCTGATAGGTCACTTCACGCTCGGGATGGGCTACGACTACTACCGCTTCGCGCTGATCCTGCCGATGTCGATGCAAAGACCCAAGGTGGTGCTGTTCAATCACTGCCCTGACTCCTGGGTGCAGGCCTACACCGAAAACAACATGCTGGCATGTGATCCGGTGATCCAGCTGGCGCGCAAGCAGACTCTGCCCATCTACTGGAATCGCCTCGATGAGCGAGCCAGTTTTCTGCAAGAGGGAAGCATGGATGTGATGGGGCTGGCAGCCGAGTTCGGGCTACGCAATGGCATCTCCTTCCCCCTGCACGGTGCAGCCGGGGAGAACGGGATCCTCTCCTTTATCACGTCCGAGCGGGCCTCGAGCGATCTGCTGCTGGAGTCGTCGCCGATCCTCTCATGGATGTCGAACTACATCTTCGATGCCGCAATCCGGGTGGTGCGTTTCAGCATGATGGACAGTGCGGGCAAAGAGCCCCTGACCGAGCGCGAAACCGAGTGTCTGTTTTGGGCCAGCGAAGGAAAGACCTCCTGCGAGATAGCCTGCATCCTCGGCATCACGGAGCGCACGGTCAATTACCACCTCAATCAGGTCACCCGCAAAACCGGCTCCATGAACCGCTACCAGGCCATTGCCAAGGGGGTGGGGACCGGCTTGCTGTTGCCCAATCTGGAGCAGGTGGTGGTCACCAATTTTCCCCGAGTGTTGCAGTAGTCCGAGTCTCACATGCCACAGATTCTCCTGCTGCTGTATGAGGGTCACAATTGTCAGATCCGGTAATTGACAAGGGATTGAATAGAAAAGCTTCATCATTAGCAAAATGAATGAACCAGTAAATCAATGAATTTCTAAGAGGGAACAGGGCTCGCTATAGTGCCGTTCATTCATCACTTCGAACGGAACTTTCCATGCTGCTGACCACGACCCTGCAAGGCTTCACCATAGGTCTTGCCATGATCATCCCCATTGGCGCCCAGAATGCCTTTGTGCTGAGCAGAGGCATCCATCGCAATCACCATCTGCTGAGCGCCACACTCTGCAGTTTCTGCGACCTCATTCTGATCGCTATAGGGGTATTTGGCGGAGCCAATCTGCTGGCTGCCAGCCCGATTGGCATGATGCTGCTTACCTGGGGCGGCGTGCTGTTTCTCGGCTGGTTTGGGGTTCGCTCCCTGCGCAGCGCCTGGCATGGACAGGAGGGCGGACTGGCCGACTCTTCGCAACGGATGAGAGCCAGAAGCGTACTGGCCATGACGCTAGGGGTCACCCTGCTCAATCCCCATGTCTATCTCGATACCCTGATGCTGCTCGGCTCCCTTGGCAGTCAGGTGAGCGAGTCCCTGCGTCCGGCCTTTGCTGCGGGGGCCATGCTGGCCTCGCTGGTGTGGTTTTACTCGCTTGCGCTGGGAGCGGCCGCATTGGCGCCCTGGCTAGCGCGAGGAGGGGTGCAGCGGGGGATCGATCTGCTGGTCGGCATCATCATGCTGAGTCTGGCTATTCAACTGGCCATAGGAAGTTGAGGAAGTTAAGGCGGCAGGAATGAGCGACCGGTAACAAAAAGATGCCACTCGCAGGGAGTGGCATCTTCGCTATTGGAGGGGGTCAGACTCGGAACTGGGAGAGCAGGCGCTGTTGCAGCAGGCTGGCTTGATGGAGCGAGGAGGCGAGCTGCAGGCACTCCTGCGCCTCCTGTTCGCCGGTTCTGGCTTGCAGACTGATGCCGGAGACCTTGTCAGAGGAGTGGCTCAGGGTGTGTGACAGTTGACCTGTGGCTACGGCCACCTGCTGCACCATGTCGGCCAGCTGGTCGATGGCGCCTTCCACCTTGAACAGGATCTGCTTGGTGTTCTCGGAGTCTTGCATGCCGGACTCCACCGTCTTGAGGTTGCGCTGCATCATCAGGTAGGCGCTCTCGGTCTGCTGCTGGATGCTGCTGATCACCTGGCTGATCTCGGCGCTTGATATCGCCGTGCGATTGGCCAGGGTGCGCACCTCGTCCGCGACCACAGCAAAGCCACGTCCCATCTCCCCCGCGCGGGCTGCTTCGATAGCCGCATTGAGGGCCAGCAGGTTGGTCTGCTCCGAGATTTCGCTGATGGTGGAGATGATCTGGCCGATCTGGCCCGCCTGCTCCTTGAGGGCGTTGATGGCGATGGCGCACTCGCCCACCTCCTGCACCACCCGCTGCATGCCCGTACTGGCAGAGGCGACATATTGGCTACTTTCGGTGGTTAGCTGGCGCACCTCGTTGGCATTGTGGGCCGCCATGCTGCAGTTGTCAGAAATACCGGTAGCGACTTGTACCATTTGTTCACTGTCCTGATGCAGGGCCAGCGCATGTTCGGCGGTCTGGCGGCTGCTCTGGCTGATCGCCTCCACCCGGTTGACCGAGGTGTGAACGTGTTCGCTGATGTGCCGGTTGTTGTCCATGGTGGAGCTGATCATCTTCTGCAATTTCTCGATGAAGCGATCCACGCTGTTGGCCAGCGAGCCTATCTCGTCATCCCGCAGCAGGTTGATGCGGGCGTTGAGATCCCCCTCGCCGGCGGCGATATCCTTCATCCGTTTGTCCACTTGCAGCAGCGGGGTGACCAGCTTGCGGGTCAGCCAGAAGCCACAGAGGGTGACCATGATCAGGCTAAGCAACAGGCCGCCCAGCAGCAGGGTGCGGGTTTGGCTGATGATGCCGTTGAGCTGGACTACCTGATCCTCGACGGTGGCATCACCGCTCGCCTCGATGGCAACCAGTTGTTGCTGTAGCTGGTCGGCACTGGCCTCATAGAGAGCCTGCTGGGCCTGATAGCTGCCGAGCGCCTCGATCCACTGCCCCATCAGCTGCTGATGTCGGGCCAACAGGGTGCGATACTGTGTCGCCAGCGGCTTGCCGGCAAATTTGCCGGTTCCCTCGATATCGAACAGCCCGGTACCGAGCATGCTGTCGATCGCTTCGTGATAGAAATCGGTCGCCTCTTTCAGCTCGACCTTGATCGCCTCCGTTACCCCTTGTCTGCGCATCTTCTCCAGCGCATAGAGCTGGCGCAAAAAGCCGATATTGGACTCCATTCCCCCGTCGGCCGCTTCCCAGCGGGTGGAGAGGCCGCTGTTCCAGCTGATGGTCTGGTCGGGGGCCTGGGTCAGCACCTCTACCGCCCCATCGCCAATCACCTCCAGCTGGGTCGAGAGTCGTGCCATCAGCTCGGCGTTGTGATGCAGGGCCTGATCCACCTCGGTATAGGCGTGATAGAGCGTCAACAGCTTCTCTTGTTGTTGTTGATAGGCCAGCTTCTGCTGCTCCATAGTGGCCAGGACTGCGCCATCAATGAGCTGACCCTGGCTGACCCGGGCCAGCGCATCATCGGTCGCCGCCTTGGCGGCATCAAGCTCGGTGCGATTGAGCGGGGTGCCGTTTTGCATCTTCTGAATCTGTAACTGTTGATTGCCCAGTTCGATGGAGCCTTCCATGGCGCCATCGGCGGTCTGCCAGGCGCTTCCCAACACATAGGTGAGCAGGCCGGCCAGCCGCTGGCTGCCATACCAGCCCACGACCCCCATCCCCAGCGTGCAGCCGAGCAAGATGGCAAGACCCAGATTGGCGGTGGTAACAATTTTCATATGATGGCCTTCCTTGGTATCTGCATTGGCATCAATTTCGGTTCCGAACGGATTTAGTGTAGTGGCTCATGCCCAGTCGGAGTCCGGTACGGTGCAGAAACATCCCGTACACGCAGGCTGAACCAGATCAAGCATGGTGGCCAATTTGCGAAAAAGCTTCTCCGGATACCAGAGGGTTGCTGCCCTATGCTGGATACTTATCCAGTTATTCTTTATGCTATGAGCCAATTTGCGAATAGCTGTATTGGTGAGGAGAGAGCCGTGATTGGTCGCTTGAGAGGCATTGTCATTGAGAAGCAGCCCCCCGAGGTCTTGCTGGAAGTAGGCGGGGTTGGTTACGAGGTTCATATGCCGATGAGCTGCTTCTATGATTTGCCGGAGATCGGCAAGGAGGCGACCATCCACACTCACTTCGTGGTGCGGGAAGATGCCCAGTTGCTCTATGGTTTTAACCACAAACAGGAGCGGGCGCTGTTCCGCGAGCTGATCAAGACCAACGGAGTCGGCCCCAAGCTGGCGCTGGCTATTCTCTCCGGCATGACAGCTACCCAATTCGTGCTGAGTGTCGAACGTGAAGAGATAAGCTCTTTGGTCAAACTGCCGGGAGTCGGCAAGAAGACCGCCGAGCGTCTGGTGGTGGAGATGAAGGATCGCCTCAAGGGCTGGGTCAGTCACGACCTCTTCTCCCCGGCCATGGTCACCCTGCCAGCCAGTGAGCCAGAATTGCGGGCACCGGATGTGACCGAAGA
Organism: Aeromonas sp. 602396; assembly: GCF_049173735.1. NCBI lineage: Bacteria > Pseudomonadati > Pseudomonadota > Gammaproteobacteria > Aeromonadales > Aeromonadaceae > Aeromonas > Aeromonas sp. 602396. The sequence goes on from NZ_JAAKSD010000011.1 coordinate 151,974, forward strand.
GGCGGCCAGTGCGCTGGTGGCCCTCGGTTACAAGCCGCAGCAGGCGAGCCAGATTGTCAGCAAGATCGCCAAAGAGGGGATGTCGGTGGAAGATATCATCCGTGAATCCCTGCGTAGCCTGGTATGAGGTAGTTGATGATTGAAGCAGACCGCCTCATTTCGGCCAGTGCCGCCCGTGAGGATGACATTATTGACCGGGCTATCCGCCCCAAGAAGCTGGCTGATTACACCGGTCAGGATACCGTCTGCGAGCAGATGGAGATCTTTATCGAAGCGGCCCGTCAGCGGGGTGAAGCGCTCGATCACCTGCTGATCTTCGGTCCGCCGGGCTTGGGTAAGACCACCCTCGCCAACATCGTCGCCAACGAGATGGGTGTCAATATCAAGACCACCTCCGGCCCGGTGCTGGAGAAAGCGGGGGATCTGGCGGCGCTGCTCACCAACCTTGAACCGAACGATGTGTTGTTCATCGACGAGATCCACCGTCTCAGCCCGGTGGTGGAAGAGGTGCTCTATCCGGCGATGGAGGATTACCAGCTCGACATCATGATCGGGGAGGGACCAGCGGCTCGCTCCATCAAGCTGGATCTGCCTCCCTTTACCCTGATTGGCGCTACCACCCGGGCCGGTTCACTCACCAGCCCGCTGCGGGATCGCTTCGGCATCGTCCAGCGGCTGGAGTTTTACAACGTCAAGGACCTGACCGATATCGTCTCCCGCAGTGCCCGTTGTCTGGGGCTCGACATGACGGAAGATGGTGCCATTGAGGTCGCCCGTCGCTCTCGCGGTACGCCGCGGATTGCTAACCGTTTGTTAAGACGAGTGCGTGACTTCGCCCAGGTCAAATCCGATGGCCGGATCGATGGCCCCATCGCGGCCCGCGCCATGGACATGCTGGATGTCGATAACGAAGGTTTTGACTTCATGGACCGCAAGTTATTGTTGGCTGTCATAGACAAGTTTATGGGGGGGCCGGTGGGTCTCGATAATCTGGCCGCCGCGATCGGGGAAGAGAAAGATACTATCGAAGATGTGCTTGAGCCTTATCTGATCCAGCAAGGGTATCTGCAACGTACACCCAGAGGACGGATTGCGACCACACGAGCATATGCTCATTTCGGTCTTCAGCGACCAGATGAGAAGTAAAAACAGTCGTTTGAACAAAAAACCGCCGTCAAAGGCGGTTTTTTGTTATTCGGGCAAAAAAAAAGCCCACGGCTGATGCGGTGGGCAAAGACAATTCAGGATGGATGTTCACAGACAGTGAGTGCGTCTGGACACAGACCGGAAAATAAACAGGTGAGCCGTCGCGAGCTCTCAGAGTCGGTTCAGTTGATAGAGCTGAACAAAGGAAAGCTTGTAGTAACGGATGGTTTTAGCAACAAACTTTTTCATCTTCGATTCCAATAGACAGGTTCAAATTGATGGTCGAATACGTACCGTGAACCCTGATTAACCGGCCTGTATCCAAGGGTATGCCCTCACTGCGAGGCGCATTGTAGGAGCTCGTATCGGCCCGGGCAAACAAGAAAAATTGCAACCTTCAAATTAGTTTATCTAATGTAGTGATTGATGAAATTGGTTCGCATGAGTATGCATTGTTTGTAGTTTTAAATTGAGTTTTCGAATCAGTTCGCCTGACCTGGATAACATGGAAAAAGGCGCGTCATCGACATTTTTCAAATTAAATGGGGTGGCCGGATGTTAAATTCTTAAATTGATTTAAATCAATATTTTACGCATTGTCATCTTTTGTGATCTGGCTCGCTTCAATAATCGTGAAATAGATTAAACATGGCTTTGAAAGCCATGTATGGCGGGTCCTTTTACATTGATTTCAATCAAATAAAGGTGATATAAAAACCCGGTCATAATGAGCGAGAATAAATTGAAGCTTATTGTTTTTTAATTGTTAAACATTAGCTTTGTTTGTGTTTTCGCGTTGCCTTGTTGTTAATATTGGTGGTTACTGAAAGTGTTTTGTTGTGATGCGTCTCAACGGGGCCCATTCGATAACCCCCAACGGAAGCTTTGTGCTTAAAACTTAAAATAGCCGTGCCAATAATCGGTGAGGAAACATCATGATTGCTGAGCATGTGGTAGACCTATCGCGGTTCCAGTTCGCTGCGACGGCCCTTTATCACTTTTTGTTTGTACCCCTGACGCTGGGAATGGCCTTTCTCCTGGCGATCATGGAATCCGTCTATGTGATGACCAACAACACCATCTACCGGGACATGACCAAATTCTGGGGTAAGTTGTTTGGTATCAACTTTGCCCTGGGGGTCACCACAGGTCTGGCCATGGAGTTCCAGTTCGGGACGAACTGGGCGTACTACTCCCATTATGTCGGCGATATCTTCGGGGCCCCGCTGGCTATCGAAGGGCTGATGGCCTTCTTCCTGGAGTCCACCTTCGTCGGTATGTTCTTCTTTGGTTGGGATCGTCTGAGTAAGCATCAGCATCTGGCTGCCACCTGGTTGATGGCGCTGGGTACCAACCTCTCCGCCCTCTGGATCCTGGTCGCCAACGGCTGGATGCAGAACCCGGTCGGGGCAGAGTTCAACTTCGAATCCATGCGGATGGAGATGATGAGCTTCGCTGACGTGGTGCTCAACCCTGTTGCTCAGGTCAAGTTCGTTCACACTGTGGCGGCTGGTTATACCTGTGGCGCCATGTTTGTGCTGGGTATCTCCTCCTACTACCTGTTGAAGAATCGTGATGTGGCGTTTGCCCGTCGCTCCTTCGCCATTGCCGCTGCGTTCGGTATGGCTTCCATCGTGTCCGTGCTGATCCTCGGTGACGAATCCGGTTACGAGACCGGTGAAGTGCAGAAGGTGAAACTGGCCGCTATCGAAGCTGAGTGGGAAACTGAACCTGCTCCGGCCGCCTTTACCCTGTTCGGTATTCCGAATCAGGAAGAGATGCGCACCGACTACGCCATCAAGATCCCCTATGCGCTGGGCATTATCGCGACCCGTTCTCTGGACGGTCAGGTAACCGGTCTGAAGGATCTGAAGAGCGAGCACGAACTGCGCGTTCGTAACGGTATGACCGCTTACGACCTGCTGACCAAGCTGCAATCCGGTGACAAGTCTGACGAGACCCGCGCTCGCTTCGACGAAGTGAAGCAGGATCTGGGCTACGGTCTGCTGCTCAAGCGCTACACCAGCAACGTGACCGATGCTACCGACGAGCAGATCAAGGCCGCCGTGGATGACTCCATCCCGCAGGTTCTGCCGCTGTTCTTCGCCTTCCGTATCATGGTTGCCGTCGGCATGCTGATGCTGGTGCTGATTGGTATGGCCTTCTATGACAGTGCCCGCCACCAGATCGGCAAGCGCAAGTGGCTGCTCAAGGGTCTGCTGTGGGGTATCCCGCTGCCGTGGATCGCCATCGAAGCAGGCTGGTTTGTGGCTGAATATGGTCGCCAACCGTGGACCATTGCAGAGGTGTTGCCGACTTCCCTCTCTGCATCCAATTTGCCTGCAGCCGAGATCTGGTTCTCTCTGATCGGTATCTGCCTGTTCTATACCGTACTTCTGGTTATCGAGATGTACCTGATGTTCAAGTATGCCCGTCTTGGCCCCAGCAGCCTGAAGACTGGCAAGTATCACTTTGAACAGATCAAGGCATAAGGAGAGCGACCATGTTTGATTACGAAACTCTGCGTGTCATCTGGTGGGCTCTGGTCGGCGTACTGCTGATCGGTTTTGCCATCACTGACGGCTTCGACATGGGGGTAGGCGCACTGCTCCCGTTCGTCGGCAAGAAAGATGTCGAGCGCCGCGTGATGCTCAACACCATGGGGCCGCACTGGGAAGGTAACCAGGTTTGGCTGGTCACTGCCGGTGGCGCCTTGTTCGCCGCCTGGCCGATGGTGTATGCCGCGACCTTCTCCGGCTTCTACATCGCCATGATCCTGACCTTGATGGCGCTGTTCCTGCGTCCGGTCGGTTTCAAGTACCGCTCGCTGCGTGCTGATGCAAAATGGCGCAGCAACTGGGACTGGGCCTTGTTCGCCGGTAGCGCCGTACCGCCCATCGTCTTTGGTGTGGCCTTTGGCAACCTGCTGCAAGGCGTTCCGTTCGAGTTTAACCAGTTCATGATGTTGACCTATCACGGCAACTTCTTCGGCCTGCTTAACCCGTTCGGCATTCTGGCTGGTCTGGTGAGCCTGTTCATGCTGCTCACCCAGGGCGCAACCTGGTTGATGATGAAGACCGACGGGGAAGTGCTGGCACGTTCCCGTACTGCCGCCATGATCTGCTCACTGCTGACCCTGGTGCTGTTTGCTGCCGCGGGTTGGTGGGTAAGCGGTATGGAAGGGTATGTCATCGTCAAGGCTGCCGCGACTGACGCAGTATCCAACCCGATGAACAAGGAAGTTGTCCTGCAGGCTGGTGCCTGGATGAACAACTACACCCTCTATCCGTGGATGGTGGCTGCCCCTGTACTGGGTCTGGCCATGAGCCTGCTGACTGCGCTGTTTGCCCGCATGAACATCGGCTGGCTGGCGTTTACCAGCTCCTCGCTGGCGATTGCCGGGGTCATCCTCACTGCCGGTTTCTCCATGTTCCCGTTCGTGATGCCCTCAAGCCTTGAGCCGTCACTGAGCCTGACCATGTGGGATGCTACCGCCTCTTTCAACACCTTGCAGGTGATGACTGTGGCTGCAGCGATCTTCGTACCGATTGTGCTGGGTTACACCATCTGGACTTACATCAAGATGTTTGGCCGGGTAACCAACAAGCACATCGAAGATAACCAACAATCTCTCTATTAAGAGGTGCGCTGACAATGTGGTATTTCACCTGGATCCTGGGGCTGTTGCTGGCCTGTGCATTTGGCATTATCAATGCGCTGTGGCTGGAACACACCGAGAACATGGATCGTCAGATCGATGAAAACAAGTGATCGACTCGCCAGGCTGGCCGCTCCACTGGAGCGGCAGCCGTGGCAGGGGTTGATGTTACTCGCGGCGGCCTTGTTGGCCGTCGCTATTTTACAGGCCCCCAATCTGATCGCGGCCAACACCAGCGAGCATGGTCTCTGGCTTGCTCCCTGGCTGATGTGGGCCGTCTGTTGTGGCGTACTTAACGGGCTTGGCTTTCATCTGAAAAGCCTGCCCGGACGTGTGCTGTTCAACCCCTGGCTCGCCTGGCCCAGTTTGTTGTATGGCCTCTGGCTGACACATTCATATTTCCTTTCATAAAAAACGGGGGGAGGCAGGATTTCCCTGTCTCCCCCTGCTTCTTTCCTATTCAGCCCTGCGCTATGATAGCCCCCCATCTGACTGTCGAATGGATCACAGATTGTTATGGGGGAAGTCTTTGAGTTTCCGGTACGTGTCTACTACGAAGACACCGATGCCGGGGGCATCGTCTACAACGCCAATTATCTCAAGTTTATGGAACGTGCTCGCACCGAGTTTCTTCGTGCCAAAGGGGTCGAACAGGACGTCTGGCTGCAGGAGGGATATGCCTTCGTGGTGAGCCGAACTGAGATCGATTTCCGCTCGGCGGCCCGTTTTAATGAACTATTGAATGTATTAACGCAAGTGATTGAAGTGAAACGCGCATCCCTGCGTTTTTCGCAGCAGATCCTGGCGGCTGATGGACGACTCGTCACCCAGGCTTTGGTACAGATAGCCTGTGTAAGTCATCCGCAAATGAAACCTGTAGCTATACCTGAAAAAATCAAGGGAGTGCTGTTAAGTGCACGCTGAAATTTCGTTTATTGGCCTGTTTTGGCAAGCCAGCCTGTTGGTAAAACTGGTCATGATCACCCTGATGAGCATGTCTATTGTCTCCTGGGCGCTGATTATCCAGCGTTCCAAGGCGATCAAGGCGGCCAATCTCGCATCGGAACAGTTTGAAGATCGCTTCTGGTCAGGGGTCGATCTCAATCGCCTCTATCAGGAGTCCTCTTCCCGCCGCGATGATATCGAAGGCATGGAAGATATCTTCTACTCCGGCTTCAAGGAGTATGCCCGCCTGCTCAAGGCCGGGGCCCGTGGTCAGGATGCGGTGATGGATGGTACCTACCGTGCCATGCGCGTCTCCCTCTCCCGTGCGGTGGATGATCTGGAATCCAACCTGCCGGTGCTGGCGACCATCGGCTCCATCAGCCCCTACATCGGTCTGTTCGGTACCGTATGGGGGATCATGAACGCCTTTATCGCCCTGGGTCAGGTGCAGCAGGCCACCCTGCAGATGGTGGCACCGGGTATCGCGGAAGCGCTGATTGCGACCGCCATGGGTCTGTTTGCCGCTATCCCGGCGGTAATCTTCTACAACCGCTTCTCCAACAAGGTCGAGCGGCTGGAGAATGCCTACGCCAACTTCATGGACGAGTTCACCACCATTCTGAACCGTCAAATTGCTCAGCAGCAGGGTGATCAGTAATGCAAACCTATCAGCGGATCCGGCGCAAGAAGGTGGCCGAGATCAACGTGGTTCCCTATATCGACGTCATGCTGGTGCTGCTTATCATCTTTATGGCGGTCACGCCGGTGATCACGCAAGGGGTCAAGGTGGATCTGCCGCAGGCTGAGTCCGAGCAGTTGCCGGAAGATGCCAAGCCGCCCTTCATCGTCAGCGTCAATACCGAAGGCGAGTATGTCATCAAGGCTGGCGAAGCCGATGACGAGCCGGTGCCAAGTGGCACGCCAGAGGCGATGCAGCAATACATCACCGAAAAAGCCATGGGCTATCTGGCGATCAACCAGAATGCCCCCGTGGTGGTCGCGGGTGACAAGGCCGTGCGCTACGAAGAGGTGATCCTGTTGATGGTGGCCCTCAAGAATGCGGGTGTGCCTCAGGTTGGCCTGATGACAGATCCGGTGAACTAACGGAGATGGATGTGAAGCGTGGTATTTCCGGTTATCTCATCGCGTCGTTTCTGCTGCACCTGATCATCGGCATCATCCTGTTTGTCGGGCTCGATTTCAGCAAACCGAAACGACCCGAATCGAAGGGGCAGATCGTCAATGCCGTCATGCTTGATGAGAACTTCCTCAACGAGCAGGCCAAGCAGATCCAGCAGCAGAAAGCTCAGCCCAAGCCGCAGAAGGTAGAGAAAGAGAAGGATAAGGAAGATACGGATCTTGCCAAACGCGAACTAGCCCAGCAGCAGGAACGGCTGCGTATTGCCGAGGCCAAGCGGAAAGAAGCAGAAGAGGCGACCCGCAAGGCCGAGGCTGAGAAGCAGAAAAAAGTTGCCGAGCAGAAGCGGGCGGAAGAGAAGGCGCAGAAAGCCGAGGAGGCCCGCAAGCTGGAAGAGCAGAAGGCCAAGAAGGCGGAAGCCGAGCGCAAGGCTGCTGAAGAGGCCAAGGCACTGGCGCTGAAGAAAAAGAAAGAGCTCGAGAAAAAACAGGCGGAAGAGAAGGCTAAAGCCGAGGAGGCCAAAGCCAAGAAAGCGGAAGCTGACAAGAAGGCCAAGGCTGAGGCAGAGAAGAAAGCCAAGGCAGAGGCTGAGAAAAAAGCCAAAGCCGAGGCTGAGAAGAAGGCCAAGGAAGAGGCAGCCAAAAAGGCAAAAGCTGACGCAGAGAAGAAAGCCAAGGCTGAAGCCGAGAAGCAGGCCAAGATCGCGGCAGAACGCAAACGCAAAGCGGCCGAGGAGGCCAGACTGCAAAAAGAGATGGAAGCCATGATGCAGCAGCAGCTGGCGGCTGAAGCCAATGCCCGCAGCCAGGCTGCCTCTGCAGCGGCACAAGGTGAGGTCGACAAGTATGCGGCGCTCATCAAGGCCACTGTTGAGCGGTATATGATTTTGGATCCCACCATGCGGGGCAAAACATGTACTATCGGCGTACGTCTTGCGAGCAGTGGCTTTGTCATATCGGTAGATAACGGCCAGGGTGACCCGGCGGTCTGTCGTTCGGGTAAGGCGGCTGTCTTGAAAGCCAATCAACTGCCAGTGCCCAAGGATCCTGCGGCATTCGAGATGTTGAAGGAATTTAACCTGAAGTTAGAACCGAGTATCTAAGCGTGATAAAACGAGGTTGCTTGCCTCCGGTTGGCAACCTCTCGCCGAGAAAGGAATTTAACCTCTCATCTTTATTGGAACCGAGTATTTAAGCCATGATCAGAAAAGTATTTTTTGCTTTGGTTGGCTGTTTGTTGCTGGGCCAGAGTGCCCAGGCGGCCCTGGACATCGTCATCACCGGCGGTATTGATAGCGCACGCCCCATCGCCGTCGCCCCCTTCAAGTGGGAAGGCAACGGGCAGTTGCCGCAGGACATCGCGGAAGTGGTCTCCAACGACCTGATGCGCAGTGGCAAATTCAAGCCGCTGGCCCGTGGCCAGATGCCGCAGACTCCGAGCAGCAGCAGCGAGATCAACTTCGCACCCTGGGCCGCTCAAGGGGTTGAGGCCGTAGTCGTCGGTTCCATCTCGGCGGTGGGTGACGGCACCTACAAGGTCAACTTCGAGCTGGTCGATGTGCTGAAGGGTCAGCTGGCCAAGGCACAAGGCGGCGAGGCGAACGGTTACATCCTGGATAGCCGTATGGCGACCATCCCGGGTGCCCAGATGCGCCAGTTTGCCCACCGTATTTCCGACATCGTCTATGAGCGTCTGACTGGCGAGCGCGGTGCCTTCCTGACCCGTCTGGCTTACGTCTCCGTACAGCAGGGTACCCAGTTCCCGTACCAGCTGCGCATTTCTGACTACGACGGTTACAACGAGAAGACTCTGCTGCGCTCTCGCGAGCCGTTGATGTCTCCCTCCTGGTCACCGGATGGCAGCAAGCTGGCCTACGTGAGCTTCGAGAACCAGAAGTCCGAAATCTATGTGCAGGATATCTACACCCAGCAGCGCAGCCTGATCACCAGTTTCCGTGGCATTAACGGGGCCCCTGAGTGGTCTCCTGATGGTCGTCGTCTGGCTATCGTTCTCTCCAAAGATGGTTCACCCAACCTCTATGTGGTTGATGTGGCTAGCAAGCAGCTTACCCGCGTCACTACCAGCCGCGTGATCGACACCGAGCCCTCCTGGATGCCGGACGGGCAAAATTTGTTGTTCACCTCTGAACGTGGTGGCAAACCCCAGATTTATAGCGTAAATTTGGCGACTGGTATGACTCGCCGGATGACTTGGGAAGGTGAATCCAACCAGGGGGCATCCATCACTCCTGATGGCAAAATCATGGTGATGGTGACCCGTGTTCAGGGACAGTATCGTATTGCCCGTCAGGACATGGAAAACAATGCCCTGCTGGTCCTGACCCAGAGTGCTCTGGATGAGTCGCCAAGTGTGGCTCCCAATGGCAGCATGATCATTTATGCCACCATCTATCAGGGTCGTAAGAGTCTTGCGTTGGTGTCGACTGATGGTCGCTTCAAGGCTGTGCTTCCGACCAGTAGCGGTGAAATTCGTGCACCAGCTTGGTCGCCCTTCTTGAATTGATAAAAATCCAATTGTTTTTTGTTTTGTTATAAAGGTTTAAGGAAATAGCATGCAACTCAATAAACTGCTCAAGGGTTTGGCCATCGCACTGCCACTGTTCACCCTGGCCGCTTGTAGTTCTTCTTCTGATTCCGACGCCGCTGGCGCTGAATCAGGTATGACCGACGGCATGGGCGGTGTACAAACCGGCGGCGCCAACGGCATGTTGTCCCCGGAAGAGCAGATGCGTCAGAAGTTCGAAGCACTGCAGCGTGACAACGTGATCTACTTCCCGTTCGACGGTTACGATATCCAGGGTCAGTACGCTGATCTGCTGGATGCCCACGCCAGCTACCTGCGCGAGCGCCCGAGCGTGAAAGTCCTGATCGAAGGTCACGCCGATGAGCGCGGTACTCCCGAGTACAACATTGCTCTGGGCGAGCGTCGTGCCAAGGCTGTTGCCAAGTATCTGCAAACCCTGGGTGTGCAGGCCGAGCAGCTCTCCATCGTCAGCTATGGCGAAGAGAAGCCGCTGGATCTGTCTCACACCGAGGATGCCTTTGCCAAAAACCGCCGCGCGGTTCTGGTTTACTAAGGTTTAAACCGAACGAAGTTCGTTTATATGCAAGCGGCCATTTCGATGGCCGTTTTATTTGCACTAAACGCCAAGGTTTGATCCGAATGAAATCTGTATATGCGAGCGACGATGGCGCTGGCCGTTTTATCTGTACTAAACGCTAAGGTTTGATCCGAATGAAATCTGTGTACAAGCAAGCTGTCGTTGCGCTGGCCGTAATGGTTGTTCTGAATGCGCAAGCTGCGGCACCGGTCAGCGATCTGGGCGGTGACTCAAGTGGTGGGGTTGTCCTTAGCGGCAACAACGGCGCCATCGTGCCCACCGGTAGCCTGGAAGATCGGGTTGCCCTGCTGGAGCGCACCCTCAATGCCCGTCTGCGACTGCAAGCTGAATTGCAGCAACAGGTCGACTCCCTGCAAGGTGAGGTTTCCGAGCTGCGTGGTCAGCTGGAGCAGCAGACCTACCAGATGGAACAGTCGCAAGAGCGCCAGCGTCAGCTCTACCAGGAGCTCGACAAGGTTGCCAGCAGCCAGCAAGCTGCTCCAGCCACCCCGGCCCCTGCTGCTACACCGGCTGCTGCCGCCAATTACTCAACCAATCAGGATGAGAACCAGGCCTACGACGCAGCGGTCAACATGGTGCTCAAAGAGAAGAACTACGACAAAGCGATTCCGGCTTTCCAGGGCTTCATCAAGCAGTACCCCAATTCGGGCTATGTTCCCAATGCACACTACTGGCTCGGCCAGTTGCTGTTCAACAAGGGTGACAGAGCCGGTGCCTCGGCCCAGTTTTCGACCGTGGCCAACAAATACAGCAAATCCCCCAAGCGAGCCGATGCGCTGCTGAAGTTGGGTATGCTGGCGCAACTGGATGGCAAGAAGGCGGAAGCCAAATCCTTCTATGAGCAGGTGATCAAGGGCTATCCCAACACCTCGCCAGCCCAGTTGGCCAAACAGAGTCTGGCCAAGCTGTAACATTGCTGTATGTCACTGTTTTCGTAACGCTACTGTAAAAACAGCCTGCATTTGTACGCACAGTGAGCAAACGGATTTAAATTACGAATTTTCTGTTGCACCGGAAATTTAAATCCGTAATATAGGCCGCCGTCAGAGCCGAAGCAGTAATGCAGTCGGAACTGGTCGTGGTGAGGGTCGTTAGCTCAGTCGGTAGAGCAGTTGACTTTTAATCAATTGGTCGCTGGTTCGAATCCAGCACGACCCACCATTTTCTCCACTCGGTGGAGACAGAATTCCCAGGTCGTTTAGCTCAGCTGGGAGAGCACCTCCCTTACAAGGAGGGGGTCACTGGTTCGATCCCAGTAACGACC
>NZ_JAAKSD010000012.1:0-157407 GCF_049173735.1 Aeromonas sp. 602396
AAACTCTTCAATTTAAGTTTGGTTGCTTCGAAAAGCGGCTCAATGAATTGCTGAAATAAACTGTTCGACTTCTTATTGGTAAGAAATCGTCTTGGTCACTTCACCAGACATTGAAAATCAAAAATTGTTTTTGATGTTCGATGCTGTGAGTGCCCACACAGATTGCTTGATTCAAATTGTTAAAGAGCGTCACGCTTGTCGCGTTGAGGAGGCGCATATTACGCTTCTCACTTCGAAAGTCAAGCGATTGTTTTCGCTTTTCTTTCGGCGCCCACTTCGCTAGGAAGCTGGCTCATCAGTTCGGCGTGTTCCGCCGTGCTGGTAGGGGCGCATTATAGGGAGCCGCGCCTGGATGGCAAGGGCTTTTTCAGCAAAAAAGTTAGTTCGCTCAGATATCAAGCAACCACCTCTTTTTTTGCTCAAAATGACATCAATCCTGGCTATTGCCGGATTTAAATTGAACATTTGAAAAGCCAATTTATAATTGCCATCTCAAATGTTTAATTGGAATACCCTCATGCATCAAATCCTCGATAGCCATAAGGAAGAGCAAATCGTCCCGCTGTTCCGCCTGGGGTTCCGACCCTTCTTCTTGTTCGGTGCTCTGTTTGCTGCCGTCGGCATGTTGCTCTGGTTGGGGCAGCTCAACGGTTGGCTTACCTTGCCAGGGATTGCCAACCCGACCTGGTGGCATGGTCATGAGATGCTGTTTGGTTTCGGGGCTGCCATCGTCGCGGGTTTTCTGCTCACCGCGGTGCAGAACTGGACGGCCCATCCCGGGGTTCGGAGCTGGCCATTGGCAATGGTGGTGGGGTTGTGGATGTTGCCAAGGACCTTGTTACCCTGGCTGGGTGAAGAGAATACGCTCCTGATGGTAGCAGACCTGCTCTGGCTGCCGCTGTGCGCCTGGTTCCTTGCCAAGCCTATCTTGATAACCCGGCAATGGCGCAACCTCTTCTTCGTGCCCCTGTTGCTGATACTGACCCTGCTCAATGGCGCCAGCTGGTTATGGCAGGCCGATTGGACCACCGTTGAGCACCTATTGATCACCACTGTGCTGTTGTTTACCACCCTGATCGCCGTGATGGGTGGAAGGGTGATTCCGTTCTTCACCGCCCGAGCAACCGGTCAGGAGAAAGCTGCACCTCTACTCTGGCTGGAACGGACTGCGCTCGCGACACAGTGGCTTATCTTGCTCTGCTGGCTGCTGCTCCCCACCCAATGGGTCACCAGCATATATATAGTGCCTCTCTATATAGTGGCGGCGAGTTTGCATCTGTGGCGACAACTGCGTTGGCATCTGCCATCGACCCTTACGCATCCCCTGCTGTGGTCACTCCATCTCGCTTATCTGTTTATCCCTCTTGGCCTGTTCGCCCTTGCGGCACATAGCGCGGATCTGCCCATCACGTTGTCGATGGCCAGCCACCTGCTCAGCGCAGGCTGCATGGGGACCATGATCCTGGGCATGATTGCGCGAGTCTCCCTCGGCCATAGCGGTCGAGCCTTGCAGGTAGGACGCAGGATCACTGGCGCATTCGCCCTGGTTATCGCTGCCGCCACAATGCGGGTGGCGATTCCCCTGTTCTGGCCCACTTTTACCCTGCATGGCTGGAACCTCAGCGCGCTTGCCTGGATCGCTGCCTATGGTCTGTTTGTCTGGGTCTATACCCCGATACTGATCCGCCCCAGAGCAGATGGTCGTCCGGGTTGATGACTGCGTAACATGTTCAGGGTGTTGCCACCGGATAGTGGATCAAGTTGTGAAAAATAGCCGGGGCTATGCCGAGATTGCGATAACCGTGGGGACGGTCGGCAGCAAAACGCACCGCCTCCCCTTGCTCAAATGAGCGCCACTCCCCTTCCACCAGCACCTCCATCATGCCGCTGATGACGATGACATGCTCGGTCACTCCCGGCTCATGGGGCTCGGATTCACGCTGGTAACCCGGTAACAGGGTCAGCTCAAGCAACTCGAAACCAAACCGGTTTTCATAAGGGAAGAGCGGTGCCACTTGCATGCCCTCACCCGCAGGCTGCTGGCGAATAGCATCGGCGGTGCGATAGAGCACCTCTTCCGGCGTGGCGGGTGTGGGCTCGATGAAACTGGAAAATGAGACTCGAAAACCGGTGGCGATCTTCCACAGCGTCGCCACTGTCGGGCTGGACTCTCCCCGCTCAATCTGCCCCAGCATCGCCTTGCTGACACCCGTTTCGCGCGCGGCGGCATCCAGGCTCCAGCCGCGCTCGCTGCGCAGCCCCTTCAGTCGAGCAGCCAGATGCTGACTCATCTCTTGCATAACTGCCTCTTTATTACTCTTGCACGATGCGCCTTGTACGCTATAGCGCACGGCGATATAGTCAAAGCTGTATTGTACGTAATAACGCACAGCGCGTCACAACGCCAAGAGGAAGAGTCATGCCCTTCGCCATCCCCCATCTGGTCGCAGGATTTATCGCCGTGATGGTCGGCTACACCAGCTCCGTCATCCTGATCATCCAGGCCGCCACAGCGGCGGGTGCAGATACAGCTCAAGTCGCCTCCTGGCTCTGGACGCTGGGGATCGGCATGGGGGTGAGCTGCATCGGCCTCTCTCTCTATTACCGCATACCCATACTAACCGCCTGGTCCACACCGGGTGCGGCACTGCTGATCACCACGCTGGGCAACTTCACTCTGGCGGAAGCCATCGGCGCCTTTGTGATCTCGTCCCTGCTGATCACTCTGTGTGGCATCAGCGGCTGGTTCGACCGTTTGATGAAACATATCCCGGCTCCACTGGCCGCCGCCATGCTGGCTGGCGTGCTGCTCAAATTCGGGCTGGATCTGTTCAAGGTCGCCCCGCAAGATCCCTTGCTGCTTGGCACCCTGCTGCTGGCCTTCCTGCTGGGTCGTCATCTCTGGCCCCGCTATACCATGGTGCTGGTACTGGGAGTGGGGATGCTGATCTGCAGCGTGCGGGGGGATTTGCAAATGGGCACCCTTCACTGGCAACTCGCCAGCCCGGTCTGGACATGGCCAGCCTTCTCCCTTGATGCTCTGTTTGGTATCGCGCTGCCGCTGTTCATTGTCACCATGACATCGCAAAACATGCCGGGAATTGCCATCTTGCGGGCCCACGGCTATCAGCCTTCCACCTCCTCGCTGATCAGCTGGACTGGCCTGACTGGCCTGCTGCTCGCCCCTTTTGGCGGCTATGCCTTCAATCTGGCCGCCATCACTGCGGCCATCTGCATGGGGAAAGAGGTGGATCCGGATGCCAACCGGCGCTGGCCCGCGGCAGTGTGGGCTGGCTGCTTCTATCTGCTGACCGGCTGTTTCGGGGCCACGGTGGCGGCGCTGTTCACGGCCTTCCCGGCGATACTGGTGACCTGTGTCGCAGGGCTAGCCCTGCTCGGCACCATCGGCAGCAGCCTGCACTCGGCCTTGCAAGAGGATGAAGCGCGAGAAGCTGCGCTGCTCACCTTTATCATTACCGCGTCCGGGATCAGCCTGCTCGGCATCGCGGCAGCCTGCTGGGGTCTGCTGATTGGTCTGGCTATCTATCAGTTCCAATTATATCGACAAAGGAATCAATTGAACCTCAAACCGTGAACCTCTGCACACTATCCAGATAAAATGATTCACAAGTGAAACTAATTTCCTTCTAGTGGCGTCAGGGCACCAATCTTCCCGGACATGGTGCCCTGTCAGGTTCCATGCAACGGAGTATAAAAATGAAAAATCAGGCTGTCTTGTTACTACTGGCCATACTGGGTGCTACGAGCGTCCAGGCTGCCGATACGGATCGAGAGCTGGCTCGCCAGCTCGCACTTCAGCAGAAAAACCTGCTGCCCCTGCTGAGCAATCAGCAATACCAGAGCCCGCTTCCCAACCTGCTGCAGAAGGCCAGCCCGCGCCTTAAACGGCAGGCGAGCGATGCCAACCAGGCAGCCATCAGCCGGCAAGGACTGGATGGCGAGGTCAAGCAACTGATGCAGTTGAGGCTGGCCAACACCGATCAGGCCACAGCACTGCAGCAGGGCGTCGAACCGCTGGTCGCCTATGTTCCAAGTGGGGATGAGAAGAGCTGGAGCGCCATTGAAGCGTTCGATAGTGCTGGCAATCCCGTCTATCTGGATGTGGACAAGGCTCCGGCCCGGCCGGTTCTGGTAGTCGAAGCCGATCCCGTCAAAGCCAAAAACGCAGGCTTGAAGGTGATGCGCAAGGCGCTGGCCGATGCGGACCTGCAAAGCGCCCCGCGAGTAACGGCCAGCACAGTGCCACTCAAGACCAGTATCCTGAAAAAGATCAGGCTGAAGGATGATCAGGAGCCCTGGCTGCTCGGCGCAGCCGAAGTGTATGCTGTGGTCGCAGGGGTTAATCCCAGCCGGGATGAACCAGTGGTCGATATTGTCGACATGCCCTACCTCGACTATGACAACACAGACTACACCCCCAACCAGATCCTGGTTTACTGGGATCGCTATCGCTGGGGTGCCGTCGATGTGGTGATGATGGAGCAGGATGACAACGTCAACTATAAGGAGCTGAGCGCCCTGCTGATTGAAGCTCTCAAACTCGGCTTTACTGCGGGTGGCGTGCCGGAAGCCCTGCCCTTCCTCGATCTCGGCGGTCGCATCGTCAAGGCACTGCCCGACTCCTGGATGACCAACAACGACGACTATCTGGATACCTTCTACACACTGGAGCAGGATCAGGTCTATCGCCAGTATCCGGGGGCTGCCGGTAATGCGGTTATCGATCTTGAGCCAAAAGAGATCGCCCCGACCAGACCTTGATAATCGGCCATAACGAAAAAGCCAATGAGCAACTCATTGGCTTTTTGCTTTTATCGCGGTGACCACCGGTCAACCCTTGGGACGAACCCCCAGAGTATGGCAGATGGCATAAGTCAGCTCGGAGCGGTTCAGGGTATAGAAGTGGAAATCCTTCACCCCTTCCTGACTCAGCACGCGCACCTGATCGATGGCGATGCTAGCCCCCACCAGATTGCGAGTCATCTGATCGTTATCCAACCCCTCGAAACGCTGATGTATCCAGCGCGGGATCTTCACGTTGGTAAAACCGGCAAACTTGGCCAGGGTCTGATAGTTGGAGACCGGCAGGATCCCCGGCACGATTTCAGCATCAATACCGATGGCGGCGCAGCGATCCCGAAAGCGCAAATACGTTTCCACATCGAAGAAGAACTGAGTGATGGCGCGGTTGGCACCGGCATCAATCTTGCGCTTGAGGTTGAGCAGGTCGGATTGCGCACTCTTGGCCTCCGGGTGCCCTTCCGGATAGGCGGCAACCGAGATATCGAAGTCCGCCTCTGACTTGAGCAGAGCAACCAGATCGGTGGCATACATATCCGGCTTCTCCAGCCCCTGCGGCAAATCACCGCGCAAAGCCACGATGTGACGAATACCGCTGTTCCAGTAGTCGCGGGCGATGGTGCGCAGCTCGTCGCGACTGGCATCGATACAGGTCAGGTGCGGCGCGGCAATCAGGCCGGTCCGCTCCTTGATGTCCTTGATCACCTTGTGGGTGCGATCACGGGTGCCGGAGTTGGCACCATAGGTGACGGAGACGAACTTGGGTTCCAGCACTTTCAGCCGTTCGATGGACTGCCAGAGGGTATTCTCCATCCCTTCACTATTGGGCGGAAAAAACTCGAAACTGACCGATATATCGCCATTCAAATCTGCCAAGCTCTGGTTGAGCGCCTCAACCTGACGTGCACTGTGAAATCCCATATGTTCTTCTCCCTGTCCTGCAATCCATCTGCCTACGTCAAAACGGATGTTTGGACGTCTAAACGTCTTTATATTTATGAGTAAAACGACACAAAGTCAACAGGGATTTACCTCACATCCGATCTGACGAACTTCATAATTACAAAATTAACGGTACGTAACCGAAAAGTGCCCATCCCAAAATTGCCCCAGTCGAGTTATGATGGGGTCAGATCGTCCTGGACGTTCTGAATCTGCGTGTGATTGTTTGGCCGGAGGTTTCTCCGGCCCCTTTTCATCTATTTCCCACTCCTGCCGATAACAGAATGAGTCTTTGCAGGAGCACCATCATGGATACCCACCCCGGCTTTGCCACCGACTTGCTGTTCGATCGCTATCAGGGCGAGGTTGTTCAGCACGATCAGTTCTGGGCGGTTCGCACGCCGGATGCTCCCGACTACTACTTCGACAACTACCTGCTACTCCCCAACCCACCCAGCGACCGTGACAAAGGCTGGCTGGAAGCCACATTTGATCAGCTGATCGGCCAGGATCCTCGAGTGCGCCACCGCACCTTCCAATGGCCGCTGGCCGCCGGGCAAAACAGCCGGATCGCCGGTTTTGTCGCAACGGGATACCAATATATGGAGTGCGTGGTACTGGCGCTGGATGAACAGAGCTGCCCACCTCCTCACGACGACATGAACAAGGTTGAGGCACGCACCTTCACTACTGCTGATTGGCCTGAGTGGCTCGACTTCGAACTCAATGAACGGGATGAGGGACACTCGGAACAGAGCTATCTCCCCTATCTGCGATCCCGCCAGGCGCTCTATCAGGCCATGATTGCCGATGGTCTCGGGGACTGGTGGGGGATCTGGAAAGAGGAACAACTGGTCGCCAGCTGTGGCCTCTTCTTTTGCGGCACACTTGGGCGCTTCCAGTTGGTACGCACGCACCATGCGTGGCGCAATCAGGGGTTATGCCGCCAGCTGCTGAGTCAAGTGGCTCGCGCAGGATTATCCCGTGCCAAACAGCTGATCATAGTGGCTGACGAGCATTACCATGCCCAGCGCATTTACCGCTCTCTGGGGTTTGCCCCGGTTGCCCGCATCGGCAGCCTCTGCCGCTGGCCCCACGAAGCACAATAAAGCGATACATGCTGGCCGCGAGCCATAAAAAAACGGGAGGCTGATGCCTCCCGTTTTTATTGATGCAGATGACCTATTGCTGTGGCTGCTGTGGCTGCTGTGGCGCCTCCAGCTCGTTGGAGAGCGCCTGCTCCACCTCATCCGACGGCGCCGGTAATGGGGCAGCGGCCGCTGATGCGGGTTCTGCGGGAGTCACAGCTGGTGCCACCACGGCCGGTGTTTCACTGGTCGCGGGGGCTGCTGACACCTCAGCTGTCGGTGTTGAAACCGAGGCAGGGGCAACCGTATCACACTGACAATCCGCGCTCTTGGCCTTATTGCCCTGATGAGGGGCATACCACCCCTTCAAACCACTTTCCAGTCGATCCGCGGCAGCTTTGGGCTCCATCTTGCCAAGCAGCACAGCCTGACTCACCTCTGCCAGTTCATCCCCCAACTTGGGCGTACCACGGGAGAGGATCTGGGTCGCCACCCGAATGGTGGAGTCACACTGATCGCGCCACTCCATCATCTCTTTGGCCGCCGGATTGGTGACATCGAAGAAGTGGTTGGAGAGGGAGAAGAATCCCGGCAGCGAGTTGGTATAGAGCTCGGCAAATTGCGGCGTCGTCAGCCACTGCAGGAAGGCCATTGCCCCCTCTTTGTTCTTGCTGGCCGGGTTCATCCCCATACCGATATCGGTGTGGTCGGTAAAGAAACAGCCATCACCCTGTTTGGCCACCGGCGGACGCATGACGCCAAAATCGACCTTGCCGGTGAAGGGGGCAATCTCCCAGGAGCCCGCCACGTAGAAGCCGGCCTTGCCCGAGGTGAACAGCTCGTTACTGGTCGCATAATCGCGGCTCTCGCCACCTTCACCGAGGTAGGAGCGCCAGCGCGCCAGCTCATCGAACACCTTCACATATTGCGGGTTGTCCAACCGCTCCTGCCCGCCGATCAGTGCCAGACGGCCGTCCTCTCCCTTCCAGTAGTTGGGACCAATGTTCTGGAACCCCAGCTCGGAGGCAACCCAACTCTCGGAACCGCTCATGGCCAGCGGCACATAGCGACCGTCGGCCTTGATCTTGTCCAGCACGGCAAAGAACTGATCGCGGGTTTGCGGCAAGGTGAGCCCCAACTCACTGAAGATCTTCTTGTTATAGAAGAAGCCATGAATCACCGAGGCCATGGGTACGCAGAAGGTCTGGGCACCGGAGTCAGTCTGCCAGGGTGACTGGGCAAAACTCGGGAAGTTCTCCATCCCTGCCATTTCGGTAAGCTCGGCCAGATGGCCCGCCTTGAACAGGGCGAGCGAGTCATCAAACGGACGACAGGTAATGAGATCCCCCGCCTTACCGCCTTTCAGGCTCTCCCACAGGGTGGGCATGTAGTTGACGTTCTGCACCGGATGAAAACTCACCTTGATGCCGGGATGCGCCGCTTCAAACGCCGGGATAATCTTCTGCTCCCACAACGCCTTGTCATCGGTTCGCCAGCTTTCAATCACCAGCTCGCTGGCCATCAGCTGGCCACACAACAGGAGACTCAGGGCTCCAATCCACTTTTTAGACATAAGCCCTCCTAGACCTTGAAATGTGCGATCAATTGCTGCTGTTTGGCGACCAGGTCGGCCAGCACTTCGCTGCTACTGGCGGATTCGCGCGCCTCGCGCTCAGTCTCGTATGCCACATCGGCAATACCGGCGATATGACGAGCGACCCCCTGACTGACGGAGATCTGCTCCTGAGCGGCATGGGCCACCTGATCCGCCATCGACTTGATGGCCCCCATCCGATCGGCAATGGATTGCAGCGCCACATCCATCTCGCGAGTCTGCTCGACACAGCTCTGGGTCTGCTCCTGGCTACGCCCCATCACTTCAACCACATGCTTGCTGGAGCTCTGCAGGTTCTCAATCATCCCCTGGATCTCTTCGGTCGAGGTCTGGGTGCGATTGGCCAGCGCCCGTACCTCATCGGCCACCACCGCAAAACCGCGACCGGCATCGCCAGCACGAGCCGCTTCGATGGCAGCGTTCAACGCCAGCAGGTTGGTCTGCTCGGCAATGCTGCGGATCACATCGAGAATGCTGCCGATGTTGTTGCTGAATTCCCCAAGTTTGTAGGTGATCCCGACCGCCTCTTCCATGGCGCCAGCCAGCTGCTCGGTGATCCGGCGAGTGGTGGCCACTTTCTGGCGACCATTACGCGCCTCTTCATCGGCCAGATCCACTTCCCGCTTGGTGCCATCGGTAGAGCGGGCCACCTCGGTGGCGCTCACTTCCAGCTCGGTAATGGCGGCGGCCACCTGATCGGTCTGGCTCTTCTGCTCTTGTACCCGGGACATGGCCCGTTCGCTGATCTCGGCGGCCCGGCTCGCCTCATCCACCAGATGGCGGGAGCCCGCATTGATTTGAGAGAGTAGTTCACCGGTCTTGCCCGCCAGCGTATCGATAGAGCGGGAAAGGCTGCCAAATTCACAACTGCTGCGGTAGTTGATGCGGCGGGTCATGTCACCGGCCGCCATGTAATCGAGCTCCTTGTTGATCATCTGCAACGGGCGCTGAATGCTGCGCGCAGTGGTATAGCCGATCACCAGCGCCGCAGCGGCCGACATCGCGGCAACCACCAGGATCCAGAAGCTGGCACTGCTGACCGCCGCATCGGCGTTGATCCGGCTGTCGCTGGCGATGGCACCGGCGGACTTGCCCATCTCATCGAGCAAATTGAGGCTGTTGACCAGACTGGCATCCAGCTGCTGATTTTGCGTGGCCAGCGACAGCGCCAGTTGCTGAGCCTGACGCATGGTTGCCAGCAAGCCCTGAGCGCCGAGCGCCAACTCCTGCATCCGATCCAGATTGGAGACAAAGCGCGCTTTCACATCATCGGGCACCACTACCCGCTCCAACCGCTTGCGGGCCATCTCGATATCCTTGCTGAGTACCTTTTCCAGCTCATTTAGGTCGGTTTTGGCATCGGCACGGCGGATATTCTTCAGATCGCGGGCGATACCCGAGGTAATAAGCTCCGCCTTGTTGCGCATGGAGCGCTTGCTGGCGGTCTGTTGCAGCAGCAGATCCGCCGCCCACTGGTAGGTATCCTCAAGGCGGATAAATTCCATCTCCAGCTTGTGGCGCTGATCCAGCGCACTGACCCACTGCCGATGCTGGGCCAACACCTGATCCGCCAAGCCATAAAATTGGGTGGTAGCACTCTCAACCTGCTGGAAGCGGACACGAGCATCCGCTACGTCGGTAAATTTACCCATCTCCTGACTCAGCTGGGCGAAGCGGTTCTGCTGCTCCTTGAACTGATTGGCCAGCTGCGGCAACTGGGCGGCATCTTCACTGGTGCGGTAGACCAGCACCCAGCGGTTACTATCCTGCAGTGCCCCCTTTAGACCTGCGACAGCCACTACCAGCGGGGTTGCCCGGTCAGATACGGCAGAGAGGCCGTCATTTATACCCTTGATTTTAAAGGTACTGATCACACCAAGCAGGATCAGCAACAGCAGCATCAACACGAATCCGGCGATGATCCGCTGCACAATAGATAAGCCCATGGAGACATCCTCACTCATTGGGGGAAGGTAAAGTGAACATAGTCACTATCGGCAAGGGTGGCGAATAACTGAAATAAAGCGACAGGGATTTAATTGATTTGTATCGGGTTGGATCACAGTCCAGACAAAATCAGCAATACGAAAAAAGCCCGGCAAAAGCCGGGCTGAAAGAGACGTACTTTGCTATCTTCCGCGATCCGTTCAGAACCGCAGTCAGAATCATTAGAAGCGGTAGCCAACACCCACCATAAAGGCCATCGGGTCGACCTTGGTATTAATGGTGCCAATCGCAGTATGCACATCGGTATCGATATCCATGATCCAGGCTGAACCGTTGACAAACCAGCGGTCAGTGATCGCCATATCGATACCAACTTGTCCGGCAACCCCCCAGGAGTCATCGACTTTGACATCGGTTCCTGACAGTGCACCACGACCCTCTTCATCAAAGAAGGTGGTGTAGTTCACGCCAATACCGACATACGGGCGAACCTTGCTTTGAGCATCGCCAAAATAGTACTGACCCATCAGAGTCGGCGGCAAATGCTTGATCTTGGCAACTTCAGCGCCACCCAGTTTGACTGAATGAGAGAAGGGGGTTGCAGCCAGCAATTCGACACCCCAGTTATCAGTAATCATGTAAGAGAGAGTCAATCCCAATTGCATGTTGTCATTAATTTCCAGCTCTACAGGCGTGCTGCTTTCCTGCGGCGATACAAATGCCAAACCACCACGAACCAGAATGTCGCCAGCCTGATGGGCCATGGCGAAAGGAGAGGCCACTGCAGCGGCAATCATCAGAGGAAGTAATTTTTTCATCACGTAATCCCTTTTTTTGTTTTCATTTGATGCTGTAAGCCCGCTGACTATATGCCCTTGTAAATGCAAAGTTATTGACTTGAAGCAAAGGTTGCGCGGAAATAAATCGATTGGTGTGACATCTTTGCGCGCCATCCCAATCTCCTTGAGCCCCCAGACAACAAGCCGGAATACCTGTTGCGACAGGTTGTAACTAACCCCATTCAGCGCCAAAACAAGCAAGCAAACCACACCTTATCGCTCGGCAGAGTGGCTATTAATTGTTGTTAATATGGGCAAACCAGCGTATTTTTTGCGCCATGCAAGTTACTGGGAAGTAATGGTTTATTTATGAAAAATGAGTCGAAATGGCAAAAGGTGGGGGCCTTTCTCGCGGCCGTTTGGGGGATCGGATCCTTTCTCTTTATCCTGCTCGGTTTTATTGTCGCCCTAGCCTATCTGGTATTGGTCCGGCAGGGCTAATCCGGGCTGACAGTATGTTGCAACGCAAGACTATTCCCTTCGACAAGTTGCTCCGGGGTCTGTTCCATCACCTCCCGAACAGACAGAGTGCCCGAATAGCCACAGCATCGATTACGGCCCCTCAGTTTTGCCTGATAGAGCGCCAGGTCGGCCAGCTTGAAACTGTGGCTCCAGAAGGTATCGGGGCACGCCGGATGCAGAGGATACCGACAATATCCCGATGAAACCGTTAACCATAGCGGCCTCTCCTCCGAACCGAAACGGTGCTGAACAACACGAAGCCTCAGATAATCGGCACGCTGTACCAACTCTTGCTCATTATCCACCTGCAACAGGAGTAAAAACTCCTCCCCTCCCAACCGGATAACGGGCTCGGCGTCACTCACCACCAGCTTGTGCAGCAGTTCTGCCAGCTGCTGCAACACCAGATCACCCATATCATGACCAAATCGGTCGTTGATCCGTTTGAAATGATCGAGATCGAGCAGCAACAGCTGACAAGGGCGGGCCCAATTGTCTTGCAACCAGCTATCCAGATAGCGACGATTGAAACAACGGGTCAAGGGGTCGGTGAATGCAGCCATCTCCATCTGGCTGGATTTTTCCAACAAATCATCGTGTTGCTGACTGACCTTGCTGGCCATCTCCTTGAACTTGCCGCTCAAGGTCGCCATCTCGGCGCTGCTGTCGATATAGGGGATCAAGGTGGCATCTGGCCGATCGCCAAAGCGTTGCAGCGCCGACACCAGCTGCTGCAACGGGGTAAGCACAATGCTGTTGAGCCGGTACATGGCGATCATGACGCAGATAAAACTGATAAAAAGCATACCAATAAAGGTCCAGAGCGCCCCCTCCATGACGCCACTCAAGATCTTTCTCTCCTCCTCAATCACCAGAGTCAGCACCGGCTGGTTATCGCTGTTGAGCAGTCGCACCTCCCCCCTAAGCCGGGTGAGCCCAAGGTCGATCAGGCGATACGTTATTTGCGGTTTCAGTTTTTTGAAGGTAGCGGTGACATCCAGATTGGCGTGGGAGATCGCCAGAGGCAGCGCGGTACGCTCCGATACCTGCTCGAGATAGGCCTTGTCGAGCCAACGTACAACCAGCAAGAAACCGTTGAACGGTGCCGACTCGTCACTGTTTCTGATCGGCTGCCACGAGTACATCAGCGGCCCCCACTGGGAAGCACGGATCCCGTGCAGATTGATGCCCCCTTGTGCCACCGAGCGCGCCCTTAACTGCTTTTTCAGCTCATCAAGGAAGTAGGGAAACTGGTCCGGATTGATCCCCGGCGCATCGGGTAGCAGGGTGCGCGTCCAGATTTCGTAGCCGGTGAGATCCATGAAGCTCATCAGGTTGAGACTAAAATCCCGCATCGGCATATCACTGAACAGGTTGGATTCGATGTACGCCCTGCTTTTGTTGTTCATAAAACGGTGACTGTCATCCCAGATGCCCCAATCCCGACTGAATGCATCCAGAGCGGCCACATCCGCCTGCACCGCCTTGGTCACGCGCAGCAGATGCTCCTTCATTCGCTGCTCTTCAATCCGGCTGGCAGACGGGATCTGGGCCCACGCCAGCAGGACCAGCAATAGCAGGATCGCCCCCAGCCAGATGGGGAACATGGAGTAAGCCAACTGATGATCAATCGTGCGCGGAGCCTGAGCCATAACCCGATATATCCATTACCATGATGCTGAGATGCCAAGCCTGCCCACACTTGACGAGCTTCCCCCTATGCTCCCGATTTATATAACAAAAAGGGGCCAAAGGCCCCTCGATTATAACGGCTTATCGCGCCAATAGTGGCCGCAAAAAACGAGCTGTATGAGACTCTTTATTGGTGCAAATCTCTTCCGGCGTCCCCGTCACCAGAATGCGGCCACCACCGGCGCCTCCCTCCGGTCCCAGATCGACGATCCAGTCAGCAGTTTTGATGACATCCAGATTGTGCTCGATGATGACGATGGTGTTGCCGCGATCCCGCAACTGGTGCAGTACCTTGAGTAGTTGCTGGATGTCGTGGAAGTGCAGGCCGGTGGTCGGCTCGTCCAGAATATAGAGGGTCTGGCCGGTATCCCGCTTGGAGAGCTCCCGCGCCAGCTTGACCCGCTGCGCCTCACCGCCCGACAAGGTAGTAGCAGACTGGCCGAGACGGATATAGGAGAGGCCCACGTCCATCAGGGTCTGCAGCTTGCGCGCCACCGCCGGCACCGGATCGAAGAACTCGCGGGCATCTTCCACCGTCATCTCGAGGATTTCGTGGATGTTCTTGCCCTTGTATTTCACCTCCAGGGTCTCGCGGTTATATCGCTTGCCCTTGCAGACATCGCACGGCACGTAGACGTCCGGCAGGAAGTGCATCTCCACCTTGATGACGCCATCCCCCTGGCACGCCTCGCAGCGGCCCCCCTTCACGTTGAAAGAGAAACGGCCCGGCTGGTAGCCGCGTGAACGCGCCTCCTGGGTGCCGGAGAGCAGCTCGCGGATCGGGGTAAACAGGCCGGTGTAGGTGGCCGGGTTGGAGCGTGGGGTACGGCCGATGGGGCTCTGGTCGATATCCACCACCTTGTCCAGATGCTCCAGCCCCTCGACGCTGCGATAGGGTGCCGGGGTGGACTCGGTCGCCTTGTTGAGCTCGCGATGAGCGATACGGAACAGGGTGTCGTTGATCAGGGTCGACTTGCCGGAGCCGGAGACGCCGGTAACACAGGTCATCACTCCGATCGGCAGATCCAGGTTAACGTTGCGCAGGTTGTTGCCGCTCGCCCCCTTGAGTTTCAGCCACTTGCCGGTAAGCGGCGTGCGCTCGGCCGGAATGGCGATCTGCTTGCGGCCGGAGAGGTAGTCACCGGTCAGCGACTCCGGATTGTCGATGATCTGCTGGGGGGTGCCCTGCGCAACAATTTCGCCGCCATGCACACCCGCCCCCGGGCCGATATCCAGCACATGGTCGGCGAGGCGAATGGCATCCTCGTCGTGCTCCACCACGATCACGGTATTGCCCAGATCGCGCAGATGGGTGAGGGTCTTGAGCAACCGCTCGTTGTCGCGCTGATGCAGACCGATGGAAGGCTCATCCAGCACGTACATCACCCCCACCAAACCGGCACCAATCTGGCTCGCCAGTCGAATGCGCTGCGCTTCACCACCGGAGAGGGTCTCGGCGCTGCGCGACAGGCTCAGGTAGTTGAGACCCACATTCACCAGGAAGCCAAGCCGCTCGACGATCTCTTTCAAGATCTTCTCGGCAATCTGGGCGCGCTGGCCGGTGAGGTTCAACCCTTCGAAGAAGGCCAGTGCATCGCCAATGGACTGCTCGGCGATGGCCGGCAGGTTGCGGTTATCGACGAAGACGTGGCGCGCCTCCTCCCGCAGTCGGCTACCACCGCAGCTGGTACAGGATTTGTTGGCTATGTACTTGGAGAGCTCTTCGCGTACCGAGTTGGACTCGGTTTCCCGGTAGCGCCGCTCCATGTTGTGCAGGATCCCCTCGAACGGGTGCTTGCGCACCACCACGTCGCCGCGGTCGTTCATGTAGCGGAACTCGATCTCGGTGCGACCGGAGCCGCGCAGGATCACCTCCTGGGTCTTGACCGGCAGATCCTCCCACGGCGTCTCCAGATCGAACTTGTAGTGCTCGGAGAGGGATTTCAGCATCTGGAAGTAGTAGAAGCTGCGCTTGTCCCAGCCACGGATGGCGCCGTTAGCCAGGCTGATGGCCGGATCGCCGATCACCTTGGCCGGATCGAAATATTGCTGCACCCCAAGACCGTCACAAGTCGGGCAGGCTCCGGCCGGGTTGTTGAAAGAGAAGATGCGCGGTTCCAGCTCCGACATGGAGTAGCCGCACTCCGGGCAGGCGAAGTTGGCGGAGAAGGTCATGGGGGTGACGCCCTCCTCCCCGTCCATCGGCACTACCAACACGATACCACCGGAGAGGGTCAGCGCCGTCTCGAACGACTCGGCCAGACGCAAGGCAAGGTCCTCGCGCACCTTGAAGCGATCCACCACCACCTCGATGGTGTGCTTCTTGTGCAGCTCCAGAGTCGGAGGATCGGAGAGGTCGCACACCTCGCCGTCGATACGGGCACGGATGTAGCCCTGGGCCGCCAGATTCTCCAGCAGCTTGGTGTGCTCCCCCTTGCGATCGCGCACCACCGGAGCCAGCAGCATCAGCTTGCTCCCCTCCGGTTGGGCCAGCACCTGATCCACCATCTGGCTGATGGTCTGGGCGGCGAGCGGAATGGCGTGAGTCGGGCAGCGCGGCTCACCAACCCGGGCGAACAGCAGACGCAGGTAGTCGTAGATCTCGGTGATGGTGCCGACGGTCGAGCGCGGGTTATGGGAAGTGGACTTCTGCTCGATGGAAATGGCGGGCGAAAGCCCCTCGATATGGTCGACGTCCGGCTTCTCCATCAGGGAGAGGAACTGGCGAGCATAGGCGGAGAGGGACTCCACATAGCGGCGCTGCCCCTCGGCATAGAGGGTATCGAACGCCAGAGAGGATTTGCCCGAGCCGGAGAGGCCGGTGACCACGATCAGCTTGTCGCGGGGCAGGGTCAGATTGATGTTCTTGAGGTTGTGGGTGCGAGCACCCCGGACCACGATCTTTTCCATCTTGTTGCACGCTCGATACAGAAACCTGAGCGAGTCAGTATGGCATAGAGACTACTGGATGAATAGACAGTCATGAGATGAAATGCGCATCATCCGGCGCACGCCATCTGCTCTTTTTTCTCCACCAGCAGCCGCTCGTTTTGCCATATCAGAGCGGTGACCTCGACCCGATAGGGACAACGCAAACCCAGCCCTATTTTGCCAACCGCCATGACCACTCCTGCCTGCAGCGACAGATTACGGCTCTGGCGCTGAGTCGTGCTCCCGGCCGCCCCTTCGCTGCGCACCAGCAACCTGACACTCACCATCAAGTCGCGCTTGCTGAGCAGCGTTGGCGCAAGTGACAGCCCCTGCTCGTTCTGCGCCATATTGAGGGACAAGCGGATCGACGGATCGGGCTCCATCTCGTTTCCCCTGGCGCTTGCTGGGGAAGCGACGCGATGAACCAGCATCAACCCACAGAGCAGCACCAATAAAAGAGGGGCCCGCAGGCCCCTGAATCCGGAGATGACCATCAGTTGCTACCAGCCCCTTGATAGACATAGGCATGGTTATCGCTGCCCAATACGGTCACATTGGCAGTATTAAAGCTTTCGTTTTGCACCACATCAACGGTGTTGCGCCCCCCACCAACCCCAGCATTGACGTAGACATTGGCCTCGTGCTCAGCGCCGTTCTGGGTCACTGTGAGCTTGTTCTCGCTACCCAAGTAGGACTCAACCTTGGCATTGTTCAACTCACCATCCTGGGTCACTTTGACCACAGACTCAGAGTGAGACGCATCGGCATAGGCCCAGTTGTCAGTGCCTTTCTGAGCAACGACCAGCTCGTTGTCCGAGCCCCAGGTCCAGGCGCCTTTGCCTTCACCATCACGAGCAGAGGCAACCTGGTTGCCAGTTCCGTTCTGGTCGATATCGATGGTATTGCCGCTGCCTGCTTGTTGCACTGCATTGGCATAGTTGTCATTACCTACCTGATCAATGGTGACCGCACCATCGGTACTGCTGGCTAACTGGTTGACCACGGCCTTGTTGTCATCACCTGTCTGGTTGACCAAGGCATCATTGCCAGTACCTTGCTGGTCGGTCTCAATCCGGTTGCGATTACCATCCTGTGTCAGGTCAGCAAACTCCCCGGTTCCAGACTGTTTGGCCAACAGGCCGTTGCCATTCCCGGCATCAGACCCTTGCTGCAGAGTCACCACTTCACCACGGGTTCCACTTTGCTCAACAGTCGCTACGTTGGCACTATCGTATTGAGTGACGTCTGCATTGTTCAAAGAACCACTCTGAGTCACCACTGCAGATGTTCCTTCCGCCGGTGCATAGTCATAGTTACCGGTTGCCTGCAGCACCTTGGTGATATTGCTCTCTCCACGTTGTACCACTTCGGCGTTGGCTCCATCAGCCGCTGTCTGGGTCACGTCAGCCTGGTGAGCCCCCCCTTCTAGCTGCTGTACACTCGCCCGAGCGAAATCGGATATCTGGTTATTAATGACAGCCCGATTACCATCCGAGATTTGAGTGATCCTGGAGTCAGCTAAGTCACCATTATCTTGCTTGATCTTGGCGTCGTTGCGATCCCCATCCTGCACAACCCCGGCAACCGCACCGCCATTCTCAAATTGCTGAATCACATCAGCAAAGTTGTCGTTCCCCTTTGTATCGATGGAGGCTTTGGAGAGGTTAGTGTCACCTTGTTGCAAGATGTAACCCTCGTTACTGTCACCTACCTGCCGAGTATCGGCATCTGACTGGCCGGTATTCTTTTGAGTGGTAACAGCTGTGTTGTTGTTACCAGCTTGATCGATGTTAGCCTTGTTATCGACGCTTCCCACCACCTGGTTAATGGTGGCGATATTGCCGCTCTGGGCCTGGTTCACCGTAGCCTGGTTGCCAGTAGATGCCGCCCAAGCGGTGCTGGTCGCCAGAAGAACTGCCGAGGCAATGATGGTACGTTTAAACATGATTTCCCTCTCGTGCTAATGGTTGAGCCTAGGCTCAGTTGGTTTGAACGACATTTACTTGCTGATTGGCCCCCATCTGGATGACGGTGGCCGTTAATCCGATTCCGTTCTGCTCGATGCTGGCCTGATTGCCATCACCCAGCTGGATCGCCCGGGCCTGATTGTCTGCCCCTTGCTGACTGATCCAGGCTTCATTGCCGCTGCCTTGTTGCAGCAGCCAAATCCGGTTATTGATGCCCGCCTGATAGAGTTCGGCGCTATTGCCCTCACCCAGTTGCGCACCATTGACCCAGTTCTCATCTCCTACCTGGGAGAGCGCCAACTCATTGGCCCAACCCTGTTGCAGCAGGCGCGCCTGATTCAGCTCCCCTTGCTGGGTGAGGTGCAGTTGCTGCTCGCTACCGAGTTGCCACAACAGCGCCTGATTCCCGTCGTTCTGCAGACCGGAATCCAGCTCGCTTGCCATCGCCAGCTCATCAAAGACGGCAGGCTCTGCGGCGAGTTGCGGGGCGCCCGATATCAGCAGAAAAAAGAGAGCACTCAACAGATGTTTCATCGCGCCATCGCCTTGTTGGAAAACGCCCACAGTATCCCTGTCAGACAAGAGGCGGCCTATCAGGCACTCCGCTGATTCGAGGATGAAAAACACCGCCCTGTCGCTGAGCAGAAAGTCTTAAGTCGTATTCGATAGAGGCCAAAAAAATGCCCTCCACTAGGGAGGGCATTGCGAGAGAGGGAAAACTCAAAGCAGCGGGGCGTTGTCTTGCAGGTACTCCTGCAGGATCGGATTGTCGATATCCCGCTGGTCGGCCAGTTGCCACAGATTGTCCCGTACACCATTGGCTATCAGCCGGATCACTCCGGACTCGATAGCCGACATGACACACATCTGTACCGGTTCGTTGGTGCTGAAACCGGCCTCGGCCTCCAGCAGGCGCTTGTACTCGACGAAGCGGAATACCCCGGCCTGCACCTGTTGCGACAATACTGTCTTGGAGGTGGTGACACTGTTCAGGATCCGGCCTGAACGGATATCGACGGCACGCAGATTGACCGTCACCTGATCGACCCGGTACTCCCCGCTGGCGCCAATGCCAAAATACTTGGCTCCCGCCCCACCGGTTCGTACATTGCTGTCATAGGCGACGATCCCCCCCTCGATCAGGATGTTGGCGGCGACCAGCGAGGGCAGTTGATTGGCATTGTTGCCGGGAACGTTGGGCTTGTTCTGGGCCGCCCGCACAATCTTGCGTTCGGTCAGCAGGTTCTGCAGCCCCTCCCGCTCCAGAGGCACAAACCATTGGGAATCCCACAAAGCCGTGCTCAGCATGGCTACCCCGCCCTGGGTGACCGCCGTGGAGAAGTTGGATGCCGGTGCGGGCAGGTACTGACCGGTCTGATCGCGAAAATCGTAGACGGCCGCGACAATTTTCCCTTTTGGCTTGGGCAGACTGATCAGCTCCTTGTAAGAGACGGATCGCGGCATCAGGGTTGCCTTCTCATCGGCAACGGGCGAGCCAATATGGGTCGCACAGCCAGCCAGCGCAAGCAGGGGCACTATCAATAACAGTTGTCGTTTCATCGCGCCCTCAATCAGCAATCAGGCCATTCACTTCGATCATGGTGGTCTGGTTGGTCACCCGGTCGGTGATCGAAACCACCAGGGTGCCATCTTCATCCACCACATTGATGGCAAAATCATCGGTCACCAGACTGCCGCTCTGGCTGCCATCCTTGCCGATATCGGCCAACAGCTGGCTGATCAGGCGGGATTGCAGGTTGGAGGTCAGGCGATCCAGCGCCGAGGTGCCGCTGCTACCACTGCCACTGGCGGGATCCTTGTAATCATTCTGCGCATTGGCGGTGCCAAGCAGATGACTGCTGTTGAGAGGGTTACCCCCAAAGCTGGGGTTGACGGGGCGATAGACAAGCTCCGACGCATGGAGCGCTGGCGCTATCAGTGCTGCAACTAGCAATAACCGGGCACGCATGAGAAATATCCTTATAGTTCATCATGTTCCAAATCGAAGGTATCCATGAACAGGGTCGCGATCTTCTGCTGTTCGAGGGTCTGCCTGACCTGTGACCAAGCCAGTTTGGCGCTCTGCTCCTGCTGATTGCGGCCGGGAGAGAGCGCGGTTTTAAAAATCACCTTCCGGTTATGGGTGATCCAGATCAGGCTGCCCCAGCGAGCAGTCGGGCGCTCATGAATCGTCAGATTTTCTCTGGCATTCGGGTCTTCATCACTGCGCAACCGGGTAAATTCGTTATAAAAGCCCTGACCGAAGCGGGTAAAAGTGCGGTCCAGCACCAAACCATCCACATCCAGCCGATCACTCTCCTGCTCCGGCTGTACCGACTCCAGCGGAGCATCGGCCTCGGCCGCCACAACGGTCGTGCAGCCCCAGAGCAGCACAAGGCAACATGCCAGAGAGAACGCTTTCATCAGTGGGAGTCCGGAGCATCGAGATACTCTTTGGCCCAGCTCACCGCCTGGATCCGGTTCTTCACGTTCAGCTTTTTAAAAACGTTATAGAGGTGGGATTTGACGGTGTGCTCGCTGACAAACAGGCTGTCGGCGATCTCGACATTGGAGGCGCCCGTCATCAGATAACGGATGATCTCCTGCTCTCTGGCTGTCAGCAGGGTGTCGTTACGCAGCAGGTAGCTATTGCCCTGGCGATAGTATTCGACCAGCTCGCACAGCAGGTGGCGCGGCATCCAGTACTCGCCCAACAGGATTTTCTGCAACCCGGCAACCAGTCGGTCGAGCGGATCCTGACGGAAAAACAGACCGCAGATCTGCGGCCACATCAGCAGCAGGTCGCGATCCGTCGCAGTGGGAGCATTGAGCAGCACGGTGGCCGCCATGCCAAAGCGTTCGGAGATCGCCCGGTTCCAGCCCAGTGACTGGCCGGAGCGGATATAGTCGAGATCGATGAGAAACAGCGTGCCGTCACACTGGTTATCTAGCTGATTAATCTCGTGGATTAGCTGGACGGGACGGCTCAAATGAGAGATGAGATAGGCAGCAAATGTGCTGGCCTGCACATTATTTTCAGTGACCAGTGCGATCGGGCATGCGGCTTTCATTGTGTGCTCTTCCTTGAACCTGTAAACCACCTAATCTGGCCGACTGAGTCTACCAAGGAGGTATGGGAGCACAATATTAAAAAAGTATGAGAATGGATCTCATAAATATCGTAACCATATGTTTTTAGTCGATTTAAAAACTGTTCCCAATTCGCCAATCTGCCAGCATAACAGGAATATATGGCAGAAATGTGATGCAGGATGCGCCGAAAAAAGATGCAACCCGACCATCACCACAGCAGGAGCCAACCGTTGCCTTTGGCACATCAAGCCGGTTAAGGATGCTGCCAATCCGCTTCGCAACTGTTACTATGACCGTCACATGCGTCTGCGGGACATTGCGCCCCGCACACAGCAACTAATCAGGTATCTAGTCGTGTTGGACCAGGTTTCGACCTGGCCGGTAAATAAGGTGGAAGAGAGATTATGGCCAGTCGAGGCATCAATAAAGTCATTCTGATCGGTAACCTCGGGCAAGACCCGGAAGTACGCTACATGCCGAGTGGCGGTGCTGTGACCAACATTACTCTGGCCACCTCTGAAACCTGGCGCGACAAGCAGACCGGTGAGCAGAAAGAGCGCACCGAGTGGCACCGTGTCGTCTTCATGGGCAAGCTGGCCGAAGTGGCTGGCGAGTACCTGAAGAAAGGCTCCCAGGTCTATGTGGAAGGCAAACTACAGACCCGCAAGTGGCAGGATCAGAGTGGCCAGGAGCGCTACACCACTGAAGTGCTGGTCGACAGCTTCACCGGCGTCATGCAGATGCTGGGTGGCCGTCCGCAAGGTGGTCAGGGCATGGGCCAGAACATGGGTGGCCAACAAGGTGGCTGGGGTCAACCGCAGCAAGCCATGCAGCAGCCGATGAATCAGCAGCGCCCGGCGCCGGCTCCGCAGCAGAACATGCAGCCGCAAGGCGGTTATGGCCGTCCTGCCCAGCAGCCGCAATCTGCGCCGCCGGTATATAACGAGCCACCGATGGATTTCGACGACGATATCCCGTTCTAAGAACAGAATATTGAAAAGGCCCTGATAACTCAGGGTCTTTTTTTATGCACTCAGGCTGAACCTCTCAGCCCGAAAGGGATATAACGCTTTTTGGTTGCCTCCCCTACAGTGATGGATATTCTCCACAGGAACGCTTTGTGAAAAGTGCAATGAAACTGCTCACCCCTTTATTGCTGATGCTGACCAGCATGCTCTCCGGCCAGTTGCAGGCAACGCCACTCAAGGTCGGGGTCAGCTTTGCCATCCCCCCTTATGTCATCGAAAGTAATCAGCGTGGCATCGAGCTGGATCTGCTGAAAGAGGCGTTCGCTGGCAGCGGCTATGAGCCCAGCTTTGAATTTCTGCCGCTGGAGCGCACCTTCCGCCTGTTCGAGTCAGGAAAGCTGGATGCCATCATCAACGTCAGACCCGGTATGGTTGATCCTCACGTTCTGACCCAGCCCGTTATCACCTTCCATAACCGGATCTTCACCCTGCGCAGCACCCACATCAGTACCCTGGATGATCTGCATTCAAAACGGGTCACCGCCTTTCAACGGGCAAGGATCATTCTGGGGGGCGCGTTCGCCACCATGGCCAACCAGAATCCCCACTATGAGGAGGTAGCCAAGCAGCAGGTGCAGGTACATCAGCTAATGCGCGGCAGGGTGGATGCAGTCGTACTGGAGGAGCGGGTGTTCTATTACTACCTCGACCAGCTGATTGCCACCGCCCAGGCAGGCGAGCACTACGAGCGCAATCAGGTCAGGCAAGCAGACCTCTTCCCGCCCACCGTCTATCACTTTGCCTTCCGAACGGCCGATGCCCGCAATCTGTTTGATAAGCGCCTTGAGGCGATGCGTCAGGATGGTCGTTATCACCAGATTTTCGCGGCTTACGGCGCCACGCCGTGAGCCACAAACATAAAAGCCAGCCGGTAAGGGCTGGCTTTGTACTGGCTCCGAAGGAACAGCAGTAGGGGAGCGTTACTTCATTGCGCTGCCGTTTTTCAGTTCTGCTTTCTGACGTTTGGCTTCGCGTTTCTCTTTCAGTGACATCTGCGGTTTTTTCTTGGCATCTTTGCCGTTGTGATGTTCTTTGTTACTCATCATCAAACTCCAAAAATGTTACCCAGACAGCTGGTTCCTCATGGGAGCCAGCATGCCATCCGAATCATCAACTTCAGTACGCTTGGTGGGATGGTGCAAGACCATCACCAGACCCAGCATACCCTCCAGCGGCATCCGGATCCAGCCTCATTCTCGTCCAAAAGATGTCGCGCGCAGCCCCTTGAGCTGGGAGGCCAAACGACCTCGACAGGAAAGACCAAAAAAGAGTAATTCGCATTATTAAATGTTGTCACGCTTATATTAAGCCATCGTTACCTGGATATTTTCACGGATAAATATAAATCCCTCTCATTATTTATTACCGCGCAAGAGGCCACCATTTTAATAAGCATTCGCAATATCACCGGAAACATCAGGTTACAACACCGAATAGGTTATTTCCGGTCAGCCGGATATAATGCGCGCCGCACCGAAATATCCGTTTTTATTCAGGAAGCTGTGACATGAACAGAAAAACCAGAGCCGCCATGGTGTCGGTCTGCTCCAATATCAGTCTGATCATCATGAAAATGGTGGCCGGGTTCGCCAGCGGCTCGGTCAGTATCATCTCGGAGGCGATCCACTCCGCCATGGATCTGGTGGCGGCCCTGATCGCCCTGTTCGCGGTGAAAAAGTCCGATCTCCCGCCCGATGAACGCCACCCCTATGGTCACGACAAGATTGAAAATGTCTCCGGCGTCATCGAAGCACTGCTTATCTTGCTGGCCGCGGGCTGGATCATCTTCGAAGCCGTCGACAAGCTGATCACCCCCAGCCCGATTGAAAGCATTGGCTGGGGCGTGCTGGTGATGGTGATCTCGGCGCTGGTCAACAGCGGCGTCTCGGCCTACCTCTACAAGGTGGCCCGGGAAGAAGAGTCAGTTGCATTGGCGGCCGATGCGCTCCATCTCAAGGCGGATGTGCTCACTTCAGCCGGTGTCGCCGTCGGTCTTGGCGGGATCTGGCTGGCCGGTCTGTTTGGCCATTCACTCGCCATCCTCGACCCGCTGGTCGCCATTGCGGTCGCCATCTTTATTGTCAGAGAGGCGATCAGCATGCTCAACGAGGCCTTCCAGCCGCTGATCGACCAGAGCATGAGCCCGGAAGAGCTGGCGATGACCAGCCGCATCATCACCGAATGCTGCCCTGCCGCCAGCGGTTTTCACGATCTGCGCAGCCGTCGTGCCGGTCGTCGTCGCCATATCGACTTCCATCTCACCCTGCCCACGGAGATGAGCATCGGCGAAGCCCACGATATCTGTGATCGCATCGAACACGCCATCATGGCGCAGTTGCCCCACGCCATCGTGCTGATCCACGTCGAGCCGGAGGAGCAAGAGCTGCCCTCACCGCTCGCCATAAATTGAAATGTGGCAAACAGGCGGGAAAGTGGCAGCGAAATAACAGAAAGTTGGCACAAACCCGCATTTTTACTGCCGGAAAGCCGATTGCATAAGAAGTGATCGGCACAACTGTGTTAGGGTGTCTAACCACCCTGCCGCAGGAGCGCGCCGTGAAAAAGCTGGAAATGAAAGATCTGACCGAGGCCGAAAAAGCCGAGATAGCCTTGTTATTGCAAAAGGCACAAGCCAATGTAGACCACCAGCTGACCAACGGAGAGCGGAACAAGATCCGCGAAGAGGGTCGCCTGAAAATTGTGGCCGACCGCGCCGAAGCGGCCAAGGCAGCCTCCAAGCTGGCTCGCGAGAAAGCCAAAGAGCGTGCCAAGAACCAGGTACTGCCGGAAACCTTCAGCTGGATTGATTCGGTCAGCAACAAGTTTCGCAGCAAGCGCTGATCCCTTCTTGCAAAACGCCCGCTGGCACTTGGTGCCAGCGGGCGTTTGCATGTCTGGACGATGCTCGATGCGCCAGATTTGGTGCTGCCATTGATTTGCCGCTCAGAAGCTAATCGCAGCAGCAAAGAAGTGATTTACATTGTGAGTTAGAGAAAACGCCAACTGAGAATCCACGTCTCTCGCCACCT
This sequence comes from Aeromonas sp. 602396, assembly GCF_049173735.1. Taxonomy (NCBI): domain Bacteria; kingdom Pseudomonadati; phylum Pseudomonadota; class Gammaproteobacteria; order Aeromonadales; family Aeromonadaceae; genus Aeromonas; species Aeromonas sp. 602396. The sequence continues at coordinate 25,455 of NZ_JAAKSD010000012.1, forward strand.
TTTCATTTTTTCTCATATTTTTTGTCAGAACTGGCTACATAGTCAGGACAAAAAAGCCGAATCTGACTTGCCACAGGGTGATATGAGTCTGCACTGATTTTTCTATGCCGTTGAAATGCATCATGTTTACTATAAAAAATGATATTTTTGGCTGTTACAAAACATTAATATCGAGATAAAGTTTGCTTTAAAAATGAGAGCGTGTTTTAATCTTTCTCGATGGTTCGGCAGTTCAGACCTGATTATGTTAGGCAGTCATTTTAGTAAAGCAGTGATTAGCATAAGCGTTATCCTCGGATAATCCTTATCAAATAATTCTCCTTCTTTAGTGCTCCCCATACGTATTGCTGACGAAAAATCAAAAATTGCCATTTAGGTGGCATTCAACACTATATTAAGGAAATTATTATGTCTAACAAAATGACTGGTACCGTTAAGTTCTTCAACGCTGAGAAAGGTTTTGGTTTCATCTCCCCGGCTGACGGCAGCAAAGACGTGTTCGTACACTTCTCCGCTATCCAGTCCACCAGCTTCAAAACCCTGGACGAAGGTCAGCGCGTTGAGTTCACCATCGAGCAAGGCCAGAAAGGCCCGGCTGCTGCCAACGTAGTTGGTCTGTAATTCAAGCCGGAGCATGCTGCTGATGGCTCATGCCAACTGCTGACAGCTCTGCAAGAATTTAAAAAAACCCGCTTAGGCGGGTTTTTTGTTTTTCCCCGCTTTTTCCTCACAGATCTCCCCTCCCCCGACCGCTTGATCCCTCCCTTACACGCTCTCACCGCTTGAGTCTTAGAATGAGCTCCGAATGGACTCAAAATGTAAAATAGTGACGAAAAAGTCAGGTTATCCGCTGTATTTGCCGCGAATTCTTGCTATTTTGCGCGCCACCAACGCAAACGATTTCCTTCACACTTTCAGGATTAGTTATGGCAAAGCAAGATATGGCCGCCCAAACAGGGACTGGCGGCTTTCTGGACTCTTATTTTTCCATTTCTGCGCGCGGCAGCAGCGTGCGTCAGGAGCTGGTCGCGGGGCTGACCACCTTCCTGGCGATGGTCTACAGCATCATAGTGGTGCCGAACATGCTGGGTGCTGCCGGCTTTGAGCAGGGCCCGGTGTTTGTGGCCACCTGTTTGATCGCCGCCTTCGGCTCCCTGCTGATGGGCCTGTGGGCCAAGCTGCCGATGGCTATCGGTTGCGCCATCTCCCTCACCGCCTTTACCGCATTCAGTCTGGTACTGGGTCAGGGACTGAGCATTCCGGTCGCGCTGGGTGCCATCTTCCTGATGGGGGTGCTGTTCACCCTGATCAGCGTCACCGGCGTGCGCCAGTGGATCCTGGATAACCTCCCCTCCGGCATCGCTCACGGCACCGGCATCGGTATCGGTCTGTTCCTGCTGCTGATCGCCACCAACGGCGTCGGCATGGTGATCAAGAACGAAGGGGCCGGTCTGCCGGTGCAGCTGGGTGAAGTGGCCGCTTTCCCGGTCATCATGACGGTGCTGGGTCTGGCCGCCATCTTCGGTCTGGAGCGTCGCAAGGTGCCGGGCGGAATCCTGATGGTGATTATCGCCATCTCCATCCTCGGCCTTATCTTCGATCCGAAAGTGACCTGGCAGGGCTTCTTCGCCATGCCGAGCCTGACTGGAGAGAAGGGCTCTCTGGTGGGCAGCATGGATCTGCTGGGCGCCCTCAATCCGGTGGTCATTCCGACCGTGTTGGCGCTGGTGATGACAGCCGTGTTTGACGCTACCGGTACCATCCGTGCCGTGGCCGGTCAGGCTGGCCTCATCAACGAGCGTGGCCACATCATCAGCGGCGGCAAGGCCCTGACTGCCGACTCCGTCAGCAGCATGGTGGCCGGTGCCGTTGGTGGCGCTCCGGCTGCCGTCTACATCGAATCTGCCGCAGGCACCGCAGCAGGCGGCAAGACCGGTCTGACCGCCACGCTGGTCGGCGTACTGTTCCTGCTGATGATCTTCCTCTCCCCGCTCAGCTATCTGGTACCGGCTTACGCCACCGCACCGGCTCTGATGTACGTCGGTCTGCTGATGCTGGGCAACGTCACCAAGCTGGACTTCAGCGACTCGGTCGATGCGCTCTCCGGCATGCTGTGCGCCGTCTTTATCGTGCTGACCTGCAACATCGTGACCGGCATCATGCTGGGCTTCGTGGCGCTGGTCGTTGGCCGCATCTTCGCTGCCGAGTGGAAGAAGCTGAACGTCGGCACCGTCATCATCGCCCTGGCGCTGGTGATCTTCTACGCCGGTGGCTGGGCCATCTAACCCGTCCGCATATTCCGGTTATAGCCAAGGGCCCTGCGGGGCCCTTTTTCATGGCTGTGAGTCAGCTAACAGTTTCCCGCCCGTTTGCCCCACGTCGTTTCAAATTGAAACGCCAACCTCCCTTCAGCTGTTTCAAATCCGAACCAAATCGCCCGTCATTTTTATCCCTTTTTCTGTCGTTAGACTGGCTCCATCAACCATTTGCCCACCCGTGCGGTGGCAAGCCAAGGAGTGAGCCATGAAGAAACTGATCAATGCCGTCGATGCCGTGGTCCGTGAACAACTGATGGGGATGGCAGCCGCCCACCCCGAGCTCAAGGTACGTATCGAACCCCACTACATCACTCGCGCCGACTCCCCCGTGATGGGCAAGGTGGCGCTGGTCTCCGGCGGTGGCAGCGGCCACGAGCCGATGCACGGCGGTCTGGTGGGCAAAGGGATGCTGGATGGCGCCTGCCCCGGCGAGATTTTTACCTCCCCGACCCCGGATCAGATGTACGAGTGCGGTCAGGCCGTTGATGGCGGCGCGGGCGTGCTGTTTCTGGTGAAGAACTACACCGGCGACGTACTCAACTTCGAGACTGCGGTCGAGCTGCTGCACGGCGATGGGGTCAAGGTGGGCTTCGCCCTGATCGATGACGATGTCGCGGTCAAAGACAGCCTCTACACCGCAGGTCGCCGTGGCGTCGCCACTACAGTGCTGTGCGAGAAGCTGGTCGGTGCCGCCGCCGAGGCGGGCTACGATCTGGCGCGCTGCGAGGCGCTGGCCCGTCGTATCAACAACCAGAGCCGCACCATAGGCGTGGCCATGCATGCCTGCACTGTGCCTGCTGCTGGCAAGCCCTCCTTCACTCTGGCGGACAACGAGCTGGAGTTCGGCGTCGGTATTCACGGCGAGCCGGGCATCGAGCGTCGCCCCTTCACCGACCTCAATACCCTGGTGGACGATATGTTCAGCGAGCTTACTGACAACACCCCCTATGGCCGCACCCTGCGCCACTGGGATCGCACCAGCGGCAGCTGGCAGGAGGAGCACACCTTTATCGAACCGCTCAACAAGGGTGATCGGGTCATCGCGCTGGTCAACAGCCTCGGCGGCACCCCGATTTCAGAGCTCTACGGTGTCTATGGTCGCCTCGCGACCCTGTGCGAGGAGGCGGGCATCCATCTGGTGCGCAACCTGATCGGCCCCTACTGCACCTCCCTCGACATGACCGGCATCTCCATCACCCTGCTCAAGGTGGATGATGAGCTGATGACCCTGTGGGATGCCCCCGTTCACACCCCCGCCCTACGTCGCGGCTGCTAAGGAGTGCCGATAGCCATGCTAAGCAAACACCACATCGTCAACTGGCTGCTCGACTGCGAACACATCTTTACCGAGCAGCGTGACTACCTCACCGCGCTGGATACCGATATCGGCGACGGCGATCACGGCCTCAACATGCAGCGCGGCTTCGCCAAGGTGGCCGAGAAGCTGCCCGCGGTAGCAGACAAGGATATCGGTCAGGTGCTGAAAACCACCGGCATGACATTGCTCTCCTCGGTCGGCGGTGCCAGCGGCCCGCTCTACGGCACCTTCTTTATTCGAGCCGCGGCCAGCAGCGACGCCTGCCAGAGCCTGAGCCTCAGTCAGCTGTGCAAGATGCTGAGTGACGGGGTCGAGGGCATTGTTTCTCGCGGCCGTGCCGAGCCGGGCGACAAGACCATGTGTGACGCCTGGTGGCCGGCACTGGCCGCCCTGCAACAGGCGCAGCAGCAAGAGTTGCCGCTCAACGAGGCGCTGGACAAGGCGGTGGCAGCCGCCGCAGCCGGTACCGAGGCGACCATCCAGATGCAGGCTCGCAAGGGGCGCGCCAGCTATCTTGGCGAGCGCAGCATCGGCCATCAGGATGCCGGGGCCACCTCGACCCTGCTGCTGCTGACTGCCCTACGTGACAGAGCGAGGTTGTGACATGATCGGAATCGTAGTGGTCTCTCACAGCGCCATGCTGGCGGCCGGTTTGAAAGCGCTGGCCGACCAGCTCGGCAGCCCGGCCCGATTGCTGCTGGCGGCCGGGGTCGATGACCCCGACCACCCCATCGGCACCGATGCCATCGCGGTGATGAGTGCGATTGAAGAGGCGGATGACGGCAGCGGCGTGCTGGTGCTGATGGACTTGGGCAGCGCCCTCTTGAGTGCCGAGACCGCCCTCGAACTGCTGCCCCCGGAGCTGAGCGCGAGGGTGCGGCTCTGCCCCGCCCCGCTGGTCGAGGGTACCCTGGCCGCCGTGGTGGCGGCCGGTTCCGGCCTGACGCTGGATGAGGTGGCCGCCGAGGCGCTCGGCGCGCTGGGCCCAAAACAGGCGATGCTGCCTGCCAGCCCGGCGCAGGCCGCCACCGAGACGGCCCCCGTTGCTGACGACGGCTGGCTGCGCTGCGAGGTGGTGGTGGATAACCCCCACGGCCTGCATGTGCGCCCCGCCGCCCGACTGGTGGCCGCCCTCAAGCCCTTTGCCGCCGAACTCAAGCTGCAAAAGGGGGATAAAGAGGCCAATCCCCGCAGCCTGACCCGGCTCGCCATGCTCAACGTGCGGCAGGGCGACCAGCTCATCCTGCTGGCGCGCGGCGAGGATGCCAGCGCCGCCCTGGCCAGCTTCCGGCAACTGGCAGCCGAGCGCTTCGGCGACTGACGCCGCACACCACTGTTTCAAGGGCTGCACTCGCTCGCTGAGCTTGTGCAGCTTCATTCAAGACGAAGGAGTCCCCGGCACAGCCGCCCCTTCGCCCCGATTCTTAATTCATAAAGAGAGAGGGATAAAATATGGACCGCATCATCATCAGCCCCAGCAAATACGTACAAGGCAACGGGGCCCTAGCCAATATCGGCAACTACGTCAAAGCGCTCGGTAGCAAGCCGCTGATCCTGGCCGACGCCTTCGTCACCAAGCTGGTGGGCGATACCGTAGCTACCAGCTTCCACGGCGCCGGTATCAAGCCGGAGTTCGACTGCTTCAACGGCGAGTGCTCCCGCCCCGAGATCGACCGCCTGCTGGCCCGCTGCCAGCAGACCCCGTTTGACGTCATCATCGGCATCGGCGGCGGCAAGACGCTGGATACTGCCAAGTCGGTCGCCTTCTACCAGAAGGTGCCGGTGGTCATAGTACCCACCATCGCCTCCACCGATGCCCCCACCAGCGCGCTGGCGGTCATCTACACCCCGGAAGGGCAGTTCAGCGAATACCTGATGATCCCGACCAACCCCAACATGGTCATCATGGATACCGGCGTGGTCTCCCGCGCCCCGGTGCGGCTCTTGGTCTCCGGCATGGGGGATGCGCTCTCCACCTACTTCGAGGCCCGCGCCAACAAGGTCTCCGGTTGCCAGACCATGGCCGGTGGAGCTTCTACGCTGGCGGCGCAGGCCATTGCCGAGCTCTGCTACAAGACCCTGCTGGCCGATGGCTACAAGGCCAAGCTGGCGGTGGAGCAGGGGCTCTGCACCAAGGCGGTGGAGAACATCATCGAGGCCAACACCTATCTGAGCGGTATCGGCTTCGAGAGCAGCGGGCTGGCCGCCGCCCACGCCATCCACAACGGTCTGACCCAGCTGGCTGAGTGTCACCACCTCTACCACGGTGAAAAAGTGGCGTTCGGTACCCTGGTGCAGCTGGTGCTGGAGAACGCGCCGATGGCGGAGATCGAAACCGTGCTGGCCTTCTGCCGCTCGGTGGGCCTGCCGACCAACCTGCATATGATGGGGGTCAAGGCGCTGGATATGGCGCGCCTGATGGAGGTAGCCAAAGCCTCCACTGCCGAGGGCGAAACCATCCACAACATGCCGTTCAAGGTCACCGCCGAGGATGTGCTCGCGGCCATCGTCACCGCCCACCAGCTGGGGCTGTAACCACGCTACCACTGACCTGCCATATAACAAGGCCCCGCATCTGCGGGGCCGTTTCGTTTTCTGCGGGCCGGTTCGCAACGACTTGAATAACCATCAGCCGTGATAGTCGGCGGGATCGATCTCGAGCAGCTTGAGCCGCCGCCAGAGGGTGGTGCGGCTGATGCCAAGATGCTGGGCCATCTGGCTCACCTGCCCCTTGCAGGCATGGGTGCAGCGCAGGATGGCCTGCCGCTCCAGCTCCGCCAGCGTGAGCAGCGGTTGCCCCACAACCTCGTCGGCTACCCGTTGATAGCCGTGCCGAATGGCGGCGGGCAGCGCCTCGGGCGGGATCGGCCCCTGACCGGCATGAAGCAGCGCATGCTCGACGGCGCTGCGCAGCTCCCCCAGATTGCCGGGCCAGGGATAGGCGAGCAGACAGTCGAGGGCCGCCGGACTGAACTGCCGTACCGGCTCGCGACCCTGCGCCCCTAGCTGCTGGCTGATAAGGCCCGGCAGATCTGCCGCGCGCTCCCGCAGCCCCGGCAGCCACAGCTCGCACGCCTGCAAGGCATAGAGCAGCTGGCGGCCAAACAGCCCCTCCTGTACCAGCTGCTCCAGCGGGGCGCTGCTGGTAGCGATGATCCGCACCTTAAGCGGCAGGATTCGGGCCGAATCGAAGCGCTGGATGCGGCCGGTCTTGAGCAGTTGCAGCAGCGCCGCCTGCATGGGGGCAGAGAGACACTCCACCTGCTCCAGTACCAACGTGCCGCCGTGGGCCAGCTCGAACTTGCCCGCCCGCTCCTGCCCCGCCTCGTCGGAGCCCATCAGCTCCAGCGCCATCCGCTCGCTCGGCAGCGCCTTACAGTTGAGGGTAATGAGCGGCCCGGCGGCCCGTTCGCTGCCAAAGTGGATCGCCTCCGCCAGCTGGGCCTTGCCCACCTCCTCCTCGCCGCGCAGCAGGATCGGCCCCTGACTCTGGGCCGCCTGCCGGGCGTAGCGCAGCAGCTTGCGCATGGCGCTCGACTCCCCCACCAGCGCCGACAGCTCGGGCACCGTCTGGCGCAGCTGATGGATGGCCCGCAGCCGATCGACCGGGTGCAGCAGGGCGATAAAGCTGACCCCTTCCGGCCCCGGTAGCGGCTTGAGGCTCACCAGCGCATTGATAAACTCCCCCTCCTGCGCGCCGAGCCGCTCCAGCGTCACCTCCACATGACTCAGTGGCGTTTGCCCCCTGATGGCCAGCTGCAACCGCTGGGGCAACAACAGGTGCTGCTCCAGCGGCTGGCCGAGACAGAGTGCGGGATCGAGCCGCAGCCGGTGGGCTGCCAGCGCGTTGAGGTAGCGCAGCCGCCCCTGCGGATCCCAGGCCAGCACGCCGTCATCCATGCCGTCGAGCAGGGCGTAAAGTTCGCTCAGGTGGTGCTGGGACTCCTGCATCAGGGTCTCCATCTGCAGCAGATGGGCCAGCTCGCGTCCGGCACTGACGGTGAGCGCCAGATCGCCGGCACTCGCCTCCTCCACCTTGCAGATCAGAGCGATGATGGCGACCTGACGGCCATTGTTGTTGTAGACCGGGCTGGCGCAGCTGTGCCACGGGTGGAGGGTCTGATTGAAGTGCTGGGCACCGCTGACGCAGAGCGGCACCCCCTCCAGCGCCGCCAGATTGATGGCATTGGTGCCGATGCGCCCCTCGCTGAAGAAGGCGCCGGGGCCAAACCCCAGCGCCGCCAGCTCGCGCAGGGTGTCGGGGTGGCCGGTCTGGGCCAGCAGGCAGCCGCTCTCGTCGGTGAGCAGCAGGGCGCAGGGGCGCCCCTCCATAAATTCGTAGAGATCTTCGAGGGCCATCTCGCCGGTGGTGAGCAAGTCGCGCTTGCGCTGGCGCAGGCTCTGCAAGGTCTGCCCCTTGGCGCTGTGGGGTGGATGCCAGAGGGTGGCACTGGTCTGGTGGGCGCAGCGCAGCCAGGATGCCTGCAGATAGTCAGGCCAGGGCTGCAATGGCTGAAGGTCAGATGGCATGGTCACAGCAATATCCGGCAAGATGTGAGCCGACCATTTAACCACGCCAGCGCCCCCGATTCAGTGACCTGCCTCAGAGGGTGGCAACGTTTAAAGACACCAGGTTGCCGCTAAGCGGCACGTACAGTCCTGACTGCCCGCAGCAGGCTCTGGCGCCCCTGCCAGTAACCCTGCAGATAGCCAGACTCCAGCTTGACCGGATCCTGGGTAAAACGGGAGACCATGAAATCGGTCGGTGGCGCGATCACCTCGATGTCGCAATCGGCAGGGGGATTGGCGATGAAATCGAGCGCCCGGTTGTAGGCGCGATCCCGCTCCAGCATGGCTTGCGCCAGTGCAGGCTGGGTTTTCAGCAAGGCTTTGACCATCCAGCAGAAACGGGCCGGCTTCTTGCGATAGCCCCAGGGTTCCGACAGCACCACCGTCATCCGACGTGCACCGCGCCGATAGGCCTCGATCACCGGAATGGAGTCGCTGATGCCGCCATCGGCCATCGGGCGACCATCGACACAGGGGGTATCGTGCTGCACCACCGGCAGGGCGCAGGTGGCGGTCAGCACCTCATCCATATTGTCGGGACGCACCGGCAGATAGATGGCCTTGCCGCTCGCCACATCGGTCGCCACCGCATAGAAGGGAATGTCGCGGGCACAGAAGGTGTCGAGATCCAGCGGGAAGCGATGGCGACTGGCCTGCCACAGCCAGCCGATATCCACCAGATCGCCCCCTTTGACGAAACGCAGGGGATCGAGAAACCGGGAGCTGCAAGCCAGCTCGGTGATGATGTGGTGACTGCGGCGCGGCTGCTCGCTCAGGTAGGAGACCAGATTGGTGGCACCGGCCGAGACGCCCATGACGAAATCGAACGGATAGTGGTGACTTTCGACAAACGCATCGAGCACGCCGCTGGCAAAGATGCCGCGCATCGCGCCCCCTTCGACAATCAGGGCGCAAGGGTGGGGATTAAACATAACAAGGCTCCGTCAGCTGTAATACCTGCCGGGATCGATCCCGGCCCAGTGATGGACGCCTTCATGCAGAACATCAAGACGCCGCAGCAGGACGATTCAGACTCACTCGCACAAACCAGAAGCGGGCAGGAGCAAACCTGAACCGTGAAGCGACCCCCAGTATATGCAGCGCACCAACCTTCAAAAAATGAATTTAAATAATAAAAAACATGCCTTTTTGGCATGATTTAACACATCAGCAGAGACGGCCCTTTATCCGGTAACAGCACCATCAGGATCAAGGCAGCCCGGGCCCGAACGTCCCGTCGACGGGGTTGTAGTGGTAGGCCCGATAATCAAAGTCCACCTTATCAAGGCGCGGATTGGCCAACTCGAACAACAGGCGTCTGGGGAGCTGCGCCTGATCGAGGGAAGGTTTGAAGTGGCGCAGCCAGAGCTGTTGCAACGAGCCATCCCGCCACGCCAGCTTGAGCCCGACCGAGAGGCGGCGGATGGCGGCCTGATTATCCTTGTGGGTGTAGAAGAGGTGGAGGAAGGGATAGTGCAGCGCCACTCGCCGATCCACGGTGAGACCGGGCAGATCACTGTGCTGCTCCTGCTCGATAAAGAGCTCGTTGGCACCGCGGCAGAAGAGGTCGATGCGACCGCGAGCCACCAGCTTGAACAGCCGCTCGTAACCATCGATCTCCTGTACCTTGAAACCGGCCTGACGCAGGATCTCCGCATCCTGCCAGCCACGCCCCTGCCCGTGTAGAAATTGCTGCAGCTCGGCCAGGGTATTGACCCTTGCCACCGCATCGGCCTGCTGCGGACTGACAAAGCAGATGCGATAACCGAGGATGCCCAGCTCCACCGGAAAACGAACGTAATCCAGCGCTCCGCTCTCTGCGGCCGGGCGCAGACTGTCGGCCACAAACAGATTGGGGTATTGCTGAGTCTGCACAATCTGTCGCATCCGGATACGGTTCATCGGCGGCGCGGTCCGCAGCTCGTAGCCACCGAAGCTGTCGCGGGTCTTCTCCAGCGCCAGCTGCAACAGATCGCGAAAATAGAGGGTACGCAAGTCCCGATCGCTCTCGGGGCTGATATGAGTGATGACGTCGCTCGCCCTTAGGGGACTGGCAAGGAGGGAAAGACTGCACAGCAGCAAGCAGGAAGCGAGGCGATGAAAGGTCATACTGCTCATCCCGGAAATACAGGCTCACTAGAGTGTAGCGCCGGGACGAGCCGCCTTCTAAAGGGAAGTCCGGCCTACCAGAACAGCTGGCCCAGCAGGGGCGCCAGCAGCACGGTCACCATGCCGGCGATCATCATCACCATACTGGAGACCACTCCCTCCTCATTACCCATCTGATAAGCCCTGGCAGTACCGGCACCGTGGGCCGAGGCGCCAAAACCCGCCCCCTTGCCGAGGCGACTGCGAATGGCCAGCACGGTCAGCACGCTCTCCCCCACCGCCATACCAATCACCCCGGTCAGCACCACAAACAGCGCGGTGAGATCGCTCTGACCGCCGATGGCGCGGGTCGCCTCCACCGCAAATGGCGTGGTGATGGAACGCATCGCCAGACTGCGTTGCAACATGTCAGAGAGATCCAGCCAGCGGGCCAGCAGCACGGTACTCCCCACCGCCATGATGACCGAGGCGACCACCCCCACCGACAGCGATAGCCAGTGGCGGCGAATGAGCTGGCGGTTCTCGTAGACCGGCACGGCGAAGGCAACGGTGGCTGGGCCCAGCAGCCAGAGCAGCCAGTGGGATTCCGCCATGTAATCCTGATAGGGGATGTGGAACAGCAGCACCACGGCCACCAGCAGGGTCGGCGCCAGCAGCAGCGGCATCAGCGGCAGGATGCGCTTTTTGCCGTAGAGCCATTTGCTGGCGTAGTAGAAGAGCAGGGTAAGAGCGAAGCAGATCAGCCCGAGCAGGGTATCAGACATGACGGCGACTCCGGCGGGCCAGTTTCAGTTCGAGGCGGTAGACCCGGTCCACCACCAGCGCCGTGGTGCCGAGCACTAGCGTGGTGCTCACCAGCAGCACCACCATGATGCGCCACCCCTCTTGCAGCAGCAGATCCTGATAGTTGACCACCGCCACCACGGCGGGCACGAAGAAGAGCAGCATCTCGGCCAGCAGCCAGCGAGCCCCCGCGCTGAACCACTCGGCCTTGACCACCCCGAGCAGGATGCAGACCAGCAGCAACAGCATGCCGGTGAGGTTGGCAGGCAGCGGCAGATGGAGGGTACGCACCGCGGTATCGGCCAGCAGCCAGATGGCTGCCAGCAACACAATCTGGAAGGGAGTCTGTAACCAGCGCAAGCAGAGGGCTTTCATGATCATCGTCTTTCTGTGAACCGGCTCACAGTATAGAGTTGAGCAAAACCTGCCAGAAATGAATTAAAATTATCGAATTCATGCCACATAGGCATACTTAATCCCGTAACCGCCAACACGAGTCGAGAGAGTCCATGGATATTCGCGCCCTGCGCTATTTTGTCGAACTGGTACGGGAAAAAAGCTTCACCCGCGCCTCTGAAAAGCTGTTCGTCACCCAGCCCACCATCAGCAAGATGATCCGCAATATCGAGGAGGAGCTGGGCCAACCCCTGCTCAATCGGGAAGGGCGCCGCTTCACCCTGACCGACAGCGGCCAGGTGCTGTTCAACCGTGCCCAGACCATCTTGGCTGAGATGCAGCAGCTGGAGGCCGAACTGGCGGATCTGCAGAGCCTGCAACATGGTCGCCTCACCCTCGGCATTCCCCCCATGGTGGGTCACGTCTATGCGGATCTGATCCGCGCCTACCGCACCCGCTATCCCAAGGTGGAGCTGACCCTGGTGGAGTACGGCGGCCGTCGCATCGAACAGGCGGTGCTGGAGGGGGAGCTGGATCTCGCCATCACCATGCTGCCGACCAAAGAGGGGGGCGCCCTCAGCGCGCTGGAGCTGGATCAATACCCGATCCGGGTAGTGCTGCCTGATCAACCCCGCTGGCATGGCGAGACGCCGCTGCGGCTGGAGTCCCTGCAGGAGGAGCCCTTCCTGCTCTATACCCAGGCGTTTACCCTGAGCGAGCGGTTGGAGCAGGCATGTCAGGAGGCGGGCTTTGTGCCGCAGGTGGCGGCGCGCAGCAGCCAGTGGGATTTTCTCACCGCCATGGTACGCAGCGGCATGGGGGTCGCCTTCTTGCCGGAGCCGGTCTGCCACCGGCTGACCCCGGATGGTCTGGTGCTGCGGCCGCTGGAGCCCGAATTGAGCTGGCGACTCGGGGTGATCTGGCCGAGCGAGCGCTATCTGTCGCGCACCGCCGAGGCTTGGTTGGCCCTCTGCCGCCAGCGGCAGGCACCTCAGTAATCGCCGAAGCGATCGGTCTGCGGATTGTAGAAGTAGGGGCGGTAATCGAAGCTGATCCCGTCGAGGAAGGGATTATCCAGTCGCAACATTCGGCGCTGGGAGAACTTGGCAAAGGCGATGGCCGGGCCAAAGCTCTTGCGCCACAGCGCCTGTAGCGAGCCATCCTGCCACGCCAGCTGCAACCCCCGTTCGACCCGCTGCAGCGCCTCGCGATTGTTGGGATTGGTGTAGAAGACCCGAGGCAGCGGGTAGTAGATCAACAGCGCATCGTCCACCAACAGATCCGTCATCTCCTTGTGGGTCAGCTGCTCGCTGCGCAGCTCGCTCACCCCGCGGCAGAAGAGATCGAAGCGGCCCCGCGCCACCATTTTGAACAGCTTTTCGTACCCCTCCACCTCCACCACCTCCATCCCGGCGTAGCGCAGGATATCCACATCCAGCCACCCCTTGCCCTGACCGAAGGTGAACTGGCGCAGCCCCTTGAGGTCGGTCACTTTGCTCACCGCCGCCTTTTGCTGCGGGCTGACAAAACAGATGCGGTAGCTGACGATGCCCAGATGGATGGGAAAACGGACATAGGCGAGCCCCAGATCCTCGCGGGTGCTGCTGTAGCTGTCCATTACAAAGAGGTTGGGATAGTTGTCGAGCTGCATGCTGAGCCGCTCGCGCGCCTTGGTCATGGGCGGCGCAGGCTCCAGCAAATAGTCGCCAAACTGGTCGCGGGTCTTGTCGAGGGCGAGCCGCAGCAGCTCCCGATCATAAGTGGTACGCGGATCCCGCTCGCTCTCTGGGCTGATATGGGTAAACCGGGTGGCCGCCTGTCCGGTCAGCGACAACACGCAGAGCAGAGCGGCAGCCAGCAGATGCAGGGGTGACATAAACCGCGCCTTGGCTGAAGGGGTACTTTCAGTGTAGCCCCTGAGCGTGGCTGCTCGGCCCTGCCACCACCCCGCGCTCTCCTCCCCTTTTCGGCCAGTCGCATCCATCAGCCTACTCCCCCACCGGAGGTGTGCTTCTGAGCGATGTTGCATAACGCTGATAGGCAGCAGAGTCGCGCACCTGCTCGATAGCATCCCACACCTGCCGGCTTTGTCGGGGATGGGCCTGATAGAAGCGGTTAGAGAAGACCAGATAGTAGGGCTTCTCCACCAGCACCGGCGACAGCCGCTCGATGCGGGCCTGCAACTCGGGATGAGCCACCAGAATACTGTCGGCCACCTCGGTCTGGATGGCGGTCGCCTGCGCCCGATCCATCACCAGCTTTTTCAACATGATCAGCGGGTCACGGCTGGAGTCATCCACCTCGGCTCCCGCAGCCTGCAACAAGTCGACGATGGAAAATCCGGACTGGGCCGCCACTACGCCCTTGACCCTGAGGGTGGAGCCATCCCACTGGCTTTTGCCACCCTTGAGCTGGTAGAGACTGTAACTCTCGGTCAGCAGCCGCTTGGCGGGGTCAGGTTTACCCTCACGCATGGGATAGACCCCCACCCTGGTCGCCCGCTCGACGCTATAGCTCATCTTGATGACCGCATCCATCTGGCCACTGCTCACCCGAGAGAGGCAGCGCTTCCACGGCAGCGGCGTCAGCACGATCTCGGCATTGAGGGCGGTAGCAACCGCCTTTAGGTGATACTGGACAATCCCCTCCCCCGATTGCAGCAGCCAGGGGTAGGAGTCACTGTTTTCGAGGCAGGTACGCAGCGTAAAGACCGGGGCTGCACCGCCGGTGGCAGGCAGCAGCAACGCGATGAAGAGCAAGGAGAGGGCAGATGCGTGCATGGGCCATCTCCTTTGCGGCAATGATCTCTCCCTTACTCAATCAGAGCTGCGCACCTGATAACCCGGCTCAGGGTTGTGAACCGAAATCATCCGTCAGCGGGTTGTAAAGGTAGGGGCGATAGTCAAAACCGTCCTTGGGTAACTGCGGATTGCCGAGCCGGACAATCTGGCGAGCCCCCAGATTGGCAAACACCAGCGAGGGTTGGAAGTGATGGCGCCAGAGCCGTTTGAGCGAACCATCCTGCCAGGCCAGTTGCAGACCGCGCTCAAGGCGCTCGCGCTCCTGAACGTAGCGGGCATTGCTGTAGAACACGTGGATCAGCGGATAGAAAAGGGCCAGATGGCGATCGACCGTCAAACCGGCCACCTTGCCCTGATGAGATTGCCACTCCGGCAGGATCTCGTTGGCCCCACGACAGAAGAGATCGATGCGCCCTCGTGCCACCATACGAAACAGCGACTCGTAGTTATCCACCTCATGTACCGTCAGCCCGCCGTTGCGCAGGATCACCGCATCCTGCCAGCCGGTGCCCACCCCTTGAGTGAAGTGGCGCAACTGATCCAGGGTGTTCACCCGCGCCAGCTCGGCAGCACGATCCGAGCCGACAAAACAGACCCGATAGCCGAGGATCCCCATATCGATCGGGAACGGGATCAATGCCACCTGATCCGCCACCGCCTCCCCCTGATAAGGCCAGCTGTCGAGAATAAAGAGGGCGTTTTTGCCCTGCTCCTGCACCTCGATCCGCATCCGCGCCTTGTTCATCGGCAGGGAGTCCAGCAACTCGTAGTCACCATATTCGGAGCGAGTTTTCTCTAGCGCCAGCTGCATCACCTCACGGTAATAACGCATCCGCATGTCCTGACTGTTTTCAGGACTGAGCAGGGTAAAACGGGTGGCAGCCAGCAAGGCAGAGGGGAAGGATAAACAGAGACAAAGCAACAGAAGTCGGTACATCATGGCTGAACTCATACAACGGGGTTCACCCAGTATAGACTGGCACGCACCCCGTTGAGCACAGGGCTCGCGCCCGCTCACAGGTGGGGCAATCCGGGCCACCACAGGCCCGGATAGCGGGTTCACACCTTGCCCGGCACTACTCTTCGCCGATAGGTGCGGCGATCCACTTCATCAGCGTCAGCATATCCTGCGGCGCCACGCCGACCGAGAGGCCGCGCTTGCCGCCGCTCACCAGGATCTCGTCAAACTGCAGCGCCGACTCGTCGAGCACAGTGGGCAACAATTTCTTCTGGGCCAGCGGGCTGATGCCACCCACCTTGTAGCCGGTCAGCTTCTCCGCTTCCGCCGGTTTCATCATCTCCACCTTCTTGAGACCGGTCGCCTTGGCCAGCTGTTTCAGACTGCACATGCCGGATGAGGGAACGATGGCCACCACCGCCTGCTTGTCGTGATGGGCAACCAGAGTCTTGAACACCTGCGCCTCCGGCAACCCGAGCTGGGTCGCGGCATGCTTGCCGAAATCGTCGTGGGCGTCGCACTCGTAGGGGTAGAGCTTGTGGGGAATCTTGAGCTTCTTCAGCAGGTTGATGGCAGGAGTCATGATGGTTGCCTTGAATCGAATCGCATAAAAACAAGGCCAAACAGTCTGCGCCTGCATGGCGAGGGATGCAAGCCGGAGGGGAAATCTGTACCCATCACCGGTAATGAGTAGAGAGCAATGAACAAGGTGAATTGTGCTGCTTGCCGAATTAAACACAGGACGAGTCAGGGATAAAATCATTTCCGAGCCGTACAATGCGCTGCGCTTGCTGCACCCTACAAAATACAGTCCAAAACATGGGTGGGGTTCCCATCGAGCCGAATTCTGCTGGGCAACAAAAAACAAAGGGCGCCGTGTCGGCGCCCTTTGGCTTGATGGATATTGCTGAAGCCTGCTGGCTTGGGCTGGCGATCAACCGGTGTTGCGCATACCTGCGGCAATACCGGCGATGGTGACCATCAGCGCCTTGTCCAGCTCGGGGTGCAGGGTCTCCGGGTGGTTGCGGGAGCGGTTGAGCAGCTCGGCTTGCAGCACGTTGAGCGGGTCTGTGTAGGGGTTGCGCAGCTTGATGGACTCCTTGATCCAGGGCTGATCCTCCAGCAGATCCCCGCGCGGGCTCAGTTTCAGCACCACCTCGATGGATTCGGCGAGCTCCTGACGCAGCTGTTTGCCAAGGCCCCACAGCTCCTGCGGCACCAGACGGGTGTCGTAGTATTCGGCAAGCCAGACGTCCGCCTTGAGGAACACCATCTCCAGCATCTCGAGGCGAGTGCGGAAGAAGGGCCACTGGGCGCTCATCTCTTCCAACACCGCCAGCTTGCCGCCGTCGATGGCCTGCTGCAGCGCCTTGTGGGCACCGAGCCAGGCCGGCAGCATCAGGCGGTTCTGGGTCCAGGCGAAGATCCACGGAATGGCGCGCAGGCTCTCGACGCCGCCGTTAGGCTTGCGCTTGGAGGGACGGGAGCCGAGCGGCAGCTTGCCGAGCTCCATCTCCGGGGTGGCGGCACGGAAGTAAGGGACGAAGTCCGGATGACCGCGCACAATGCTTCGGTAGTGATCGCAGGAGTCGGCGGCCAGCTGTTCCATCACCTCGCGCCAGCACTCTTTCGGCTTGGGCGGCGGCAGCAGGTTCCCTTCCAGCACGGCGCTGGTGTAGAGCTCCAGACTCTTGATCGCCACTTTCGGCAGACCGAACTTGAAGCGGATCATCTCCCCCTGTTCGGTGGTACGCAGACCGCCGCGCAGGGATCCCGGCGGCTGGGAGAGGATGGCCTGATGGGCAGGGGCACCACCACGACCGACGGTACCGCCACGGCCATGGAACAGGGTGAGGCGGATATTGTTGGCTTCGGCCAGACCCACAAGGGATTCCATGGCGGCGTACTGGGCCCAGCCGGCGGCCATCATGCCCGCATCCTTGGCAGAGTCGGAGTAGCCGATCATCACGTACTGACGGCCCTGAATGTAGCCGCGATACCAGTCCACCGAGAGCAGACGCTCCATCACGGCGGTGCCTGCCATCAGGTCATCCTGGGTTTCAAACAGCGGGGCGACCGGCATGCGGAACTTGCAGCCCGCCTCTTTGAGCAGCAGTTGCACCGACAGCACGTCGGACGGCGCACCGGCCATGGAGATGATGTAGATACCGAACGCATCGGGGTCGTGCTCGGCGATAACCTGACAGGTATCCAGCGTCTCGCGCACCTCGGCGCTCGGTTCCCAGTCGTGGGGAATGAGCGGGCGGCGGGAGTTCAGTTCGTTGAGCAGGAAGGCCTGCTTGTCATCTTCGCTCCACTCGGCGTAGTCACCCAGACCCAGATAGCGGGTCAGCTCGGAGAAGACCAGCCCGTGACGCTCGCCATCCTGACGGATATCGAGCTTGACCAGATGGATGCCGAAACAGGCGACCTTGCGCAGCACATCCAGCAGCATGCCATCGGCGATGTTGCCCATGCCGCAGGCGTGCAATGAGTGGTAGCAGAGCTCCAGCGGCTCGCGCAGCTGGGCGGTGGTCTTGACCAGATCCTGGCTCTCGCTCGCCTGGCCCTGCACCTTGGCGGTGAGGTGCTCCTTGGTCTCGCGCAGCGCTTCACGCAGCTCGCGCACCAGCGCACGGTAGGGCTCGGGGTGATCGCCAACGCGAGCGCGCACGGCGTCGGTACAGTCAGACATGGAGAGCTCGGAGGTGAGCTCCTTGATGTCTTTGTAGAACAGGCTCACCGCCATCCAGCGGCCCAGCTCCAGCACTTCGGCAGTCACCTTGGCGGTGACGAAGGGGTTGCCGTCACGGTCACCGCCCATCCAGGAGGTGAACTTGACCGGCGCGGCATCCAGCGGCAGCCGCACACCCAGATGGTGTTGCAGACGCTCGTCCAGATTGCGCATGAATTCGGGAATGGCGGGCCACAGGCTGTTCTCCACCACGGCGAAGCCCCACTTGGCCTCGTCGACCGGTGTCGGGCGCTGTTCGCGGATCTCGTTGGTGTGCCACGCCTGATTGATGAGCTGCTCGATGCGATTGAGGATCTTGTCCCGCTCGCGGGGCAGCAGGTCGGAGAGCTCCAGCGCCTCGAGGCAGTCGTTGAGCTGTACGTGCTTGTGGATCAGGGTGCGACGGGTCACCTCGGTGGGGTGAGCGGTCAGCACCAGATCGATATCCAGCTCGCGCACGGCCTGGATGATGGCTTCCTGCGACAGGTTGGATGCTTTCAGCTTGTCGAACATCTGCTCCAGCGGATCCGGGGTGCAGACCTGCTCTTCGCAGCGACGGGAGATGGTGTGGAACTGTTCCGCCACGTTGGCCAGATTGAGGAACTGGCTGAAGGCGCGAGCCACCGGCAGCAGTTCGTCATCGCTCAGGGTGCGCAGGGTATCGAGCAGACGTTCCCGGTCTGATTCATTGCCCTTGCGGGAGGACTTGGCCAATTGGCGAATGGTTTCGATCTTGTCGAGAAAGGCCTGACCCTGATGATCCTTGATGGATTTACCCAGCAGCTGACCCAGCATACCTACGTTGGCGCGTAGTGCGGCGTACTTTTCGTTCATTCCACATCCTTATCTTGTTGGTGCCTGACACCCATCCGGGGTGCTAGACGACCTCACTTATTGTTGTGCGATTACAACATATGCTCCGTCATCTTAGGGTGACAATCTACCCAGATTGTCTGCGCAAGGTCAAATAACAGGCCGATTCAGAACATGTATTTCCATCACCACTCCACAACCGGCTTGTTATGTAACTTACTTACAGTTTTTACGCCCCTTTCACCGCCGCCGCTACAGGCAAAAACGTCTGATCAGGTGTTGCAACACTGCGGTGGTCGGCTTGACGAAGGAGAGGTCGAGATACTCATCCGGCTGGTGCGCCTGGGTGATATGGCCGGGGCCCATCACTATGGTCTGGCAGCCAAGCTGCTGGATAAACGGCGCCTCGGTGCAGTAATTGACTGACTCGGCGGCGCGACCGCTCGCCTTCTCCGCTTCGCGCACCAGCACAGCGTCGTCGGCGCAGGCGTAGGCGGGAATGGGTTCATGCAGATGTTGCAGATGCAGGCAGCCCGGCTGGTGGATCTCGATGGGCGACAGTGCCTCTTTGAGCATCCCCATCAGCTCATCCGGCCCCACCTGCGGGGTGGGTCGCAGGTCGATATGCAGCTCGCAGCAGCCGCAGATGCGGTTCGGGCTGTCACCCCCCTGAATGTAACCCAGGTTCAGGGTTGGCTGCGGCACGGCAAAGCGGTGGTCGGCGTAGCGATCTTTCAGATCCTGCTGCAAGCGCAGCACCTGCCCCATCGCCTTGTGCATGATCTCCATGGCGTTGACACCGTTGGCGGGATCCGAGCTGTGACCGCTCTTGCCGGTAATGCGGATCGCCTCCGACATATGACCCTTGTGGGCCACCACCGGCACCAGTCCGGTCGGCTCGCCAATCACGGCGTAGTCGGGTTTCAATTCGGCCGCCGCGGCGATGGCGCGGGCCCCCGCCATGGTGGTCTCTTCATCTGCGGTAGCGAGAATGCGCAGCGGCTTGGTCAGCTTGGTGAGGTCGATCTCTTTGAGCGCCTCGACGATAAAGGCGAAGAAGCCCTTCATATCGATGGTACCGAGACCATAGAGGCGGTTGCCCTCTTCCGTCACCTTGAAGGGATCCTTGCTCCACCCCCCCTCATCGAACGGCACCGTATCTGTGTGACCCGCCAGCAGCAGACCGCCCTCCCCCTGACCGATCGTCGCCACCAGATTGAACTTGCCCGGCAGGTCGGGGAGCGCCGTTACCTCGCACTGAAAACCGAGCTGACCGAACCAGTCGGCCAGCAGCCGGATCACCGCCTCATTGCTCTGATCCCACTTGGGATCCGTGCTGCTGATAGAGGGAATCGCAATAATATTCTTATAAAGTGAAAAAAAATCCAGATTGGCCATCAGCTCCTCCTTGCGTCCCCGGAATGTTTCTGT
This sequence comes from Aeromonas sp. 602396, assembly GCF_049173735.1. Taxonomy (NCBI): domain Bacteria; kingdom Pseudomonadati; phylum Pseudomonadota; class Gammaproteobacteria; order Aeromonadales; family Aeromonadaceae; genus Aeromonas; species Aeromonas sp. 602396. The sequence continues at coordinate 45,685 of NZ_JAAKSD010000012.1, forward strand.
TAGAAAATACAAATGCAAAGTGAGTGCATGAATATTCTGTAATTTTACCTGAATATCTGGCTCATCAACAAAGGCTTCTAGTTGTAAGGGAAAGTTAATGTTCTGTCACCTGATCTATAACCGACGACACACACCCGCCTGAATTGCCCCTCCGCACTTGTGCAAAGGGGCGATCGAACACCCTTGTGCACTGCAGCGTCATGCTGTGAATCTCGAACTCTGACTTGGAATATTCAACATGCTTAACACCGTTATCGTCGGTGCCAGTGGCTACGCGGGAGCCGAACTGGCCGCACTGGTACAGAACCATCCACAACTCAAACTGTTCGGCCTCTATGTCTCCGCCGGCAGTCAGGATGCCCACAAGCGCTTCTCTTCCCTGCATCCCCAGTGGGTCGGTGCCCTCGATCAGCCGCTGCTGCCGCTGGACGACGACGGCATGACCCGGATCCTGACCCAGGCCGATCTGGTGCTGTTGGCCACCGCCCACGAGGTGAGCGCCGAGCTCGCACCCAAGTTTCTCGCCAAGGGGCTGCCGGTGTTCGATCTCTCCGGCGCCTTCCGGGTCAAGGATCAGGGCTTTTACGACAGCTTCTACGGCTTCACCCACGACAGCGAGCAGTGGCTGGATCAGGCCGTCTATGGCCTGGCGGAGTGGAATGCCGATGCCATCGCTACCGCCCAGCTGATTGCGGTGCCGGGTTGCTACCCGACCGCATCGCTGTGCGCCCTCAAGCCGCTGCAACAGGATGGCCTGATTGCCAAGGGGTGGCAGCCCATCATCAACGCCGTCTCCGGGGTCTCCGGCGCCGGGCGCAAGGCGGCCATCAACACCAGCTTCTGCGAAGTGAGCCTCAATCCCTACGGCACCTTCAATCACAGACACCAGCCGGAGATCAGCCATCACCTCGGCAAGGAGGTGCTGTTCCAGCCCCACCTTGGCAACTATGTGCGCGGCATTCTGGCCACCATCTATGTGCAGCTGGCGGACGGCGTCACCCCCACCCAGGTGGATCAGGCCTTCCTCAAGGCTTATGAAGGCAAGCCGCTGGTGCGCCTCACTGGCCTGATGCCCTCTATTCGCGGTGTGGCAAACACCCCTTACTGCGATATCGCCTGGCAACAGCAGGGCAACATGCTGGTGGTGGTCTCTGCCATCGACAACCTGCTCAAGGGCGCAGCCTCGCAAGCCATGCAGTGCATAAATATCAAATTCGGATTTGAACCGGCCACCGGCCTGATTTAAGGACTTAGGAAGGATCTCGAACATGGACAAACAGACGTTGGTAATCAAGCTGGGCGGCGCCCTTATCGAGAACGACGAGGCGCTGACCGCCCTGTTCGCCACCCTCAAAACCTTTCTCGACGATCAGCACCGTCCGCTGGTGCTGGTACACGGCGGTGGCTGTCTGGTGGATGACCTGCTCAAGGGGCTGGGTCTCACCTCCACCAAGAAGAATGGCCTGCGGGTGACCCCTTTCGAGCAGATCCCCTTTATTGCCGGGGCGCTGGCTGGGACCGCCAACAAGCAGATGATGGCCAAGGCGATCGCCACCGGCATTCCGGCGGTGGGGCTCTGTCTGGCAGATGGCGGCCTGTGTCAGGTGACCCAGCTCGACCCGGATCTCGGCGCGGTCGGCGAGTGCAAGCCGGGTAATCCGGCACTGGTGGCGGGGATCCTCGGTCAGGGCTTCCTGCCGGTGGTGAGCTCCATCGGCATCACAGCCGAGGGGCAGCTGATGAACGTCAACGCGGATCAGGCGGCCACCGCCATTGCCGAGGCGCTCGGTGCCGATCTGGTGATGCTCTCCGACGTGAGCGGCATCCTCGATGGCAAGGGCAAGCTGGTGCCCCAGCTCGACAAGCTGACCGCGCTGGATCTGATGGAGAAAGGGGTGATCCGCGATGGCATGGCGGTCAAGGTAGAAGCCGCCCTGCACGCCGCCCAGACCCTCGGCAAGCCGGTCTGTGTCGCCAGCTGGCGCTACCCGGATCAGCTGCTCAAGCTGCTGGCTGGCGGCGCGGTCGGCACCCAGGTCGCTATTTGATCTCCACCGGAACAAGGAACATCCGATGCAACATCTTCTGAAAGACAGTGATCTGAACAAAGCCCAGATTGAAGCGCTGATTGCGCTGGGCAAGGCAGTGAAGGCCGACCCGAAGAAGTACAGCCAGGCGCTGGCGGGCAAGAGCGTGGTCACCCTGTTCGAGAAACCCTCCCTGCGCACCCGGGTCACCTTCGACATCGGCATCGCCAAGCTGGGCGGCCACAGCGTCTATCTGGATCAGCAGAACGGCGCGCTGGGCAAGCGGGAGTCGGTGAAGGATTTCGCCGCCAACCTGTCGCGCTGGTGTGATGCCATCGTCGCCCGGGTGTTCGATCACCAGACCCTGATCGAGCTGGCAGAGCACGGCACAGTGCCGGTGGTGAACAGCCTGTGCAACCTCTACCACCCCTGTCAGGGGCTGGCCGACTTTATGACCATTGCCGAGCACTACGACGACCTGTCGAAGGTGAAACTTGCCTACCTCGGTGATGGCAACAACGTCAGCCACTCTCTGCTGCTGCTGGGGGCGACCCTGGGCACCGACGTGACCCTGATCTGCCCGAAAGGCCACGGCCCGGATACCCAGATCTTCCTGCAGGCGCAGGCACTGGCGGCCAAGTCGGGGGCGACCATCCACATCAGCGATGACGTGGCGGATATCGAAGGGTTCGACGTTGCCTACACAGATACCTGGGTCTCCATGGGCGACAACACCCCGATGGAGCAGGTCAAAGACCTCTTTATGCCTTACCAGATCAATCAGGCCCTGCTCGACCGCACCGGCATTGCACATGTGCTGCACTGCCAACCGGCGCACCGGGAGCTGGAGATCACCTCGCAGGTGATGGATGGCCCCGCCTCCCTCATCATGGACGAGGCCGAAAACCGGATGCATATCCAGAACGCCGTGTTGCTGACCCTGTTTGGGCATAAATAGTCAGGGCAACAAGTAACGCGGCAATCAACCTGAATCACGACCCTTTTATTGAATCATCATCGAATCATCACGGAGAGAAGTAAAATGAGCGGAATCAACAAGATCGTACTGGCTTACTCGGGTGGACTGGATACCTCGGCCATCATTCCCTGGCTCAAAGAGCACTATGACGCCGAAATCATCGCCTTCGTGGCCGATGTGGGTCAGGAGCGCGACGATCTGGAAGGGATCGAGCAGAAAGCCATCGCCTCCGGTGCCACCAAGTGCATCATCAAGGATCTGCGGGAAGAGTTCGTCAAAGAGTACGTCTACCCGACCCTGAAGACCGGCGCCGTCTATGAGGGCACCTATCTGCTGGGCACCTCCATGGCCCGTCCGGTGATCGCCAAGGCGATGGTCGAAGCGGCGCTGGCGGAAGGGGCCGATGCCATCTCCCACGGTTGCACCGGCAAGGGTAACGATCAGGTGCGTTTCGAAGGTGCGGTCGCCGCGCTGGCGCCCCAACTGAAAGTGATCGCCCCGTGGCGGATCTGGGACATGCGCTCCCGGGAAGATCTGCTCTCCTATCTGGAGACCCGCAACATCCCCTGCAAGGCGACCCTGAAGAAGATCTACAGCCGCGACGCCAACGCCTGGCACATCTCCACCGAGGGTGGCGAGCTGGAGAGCACCTGGAACGAGCCGTCCGAAGCGGTCTGGCAGTGGACCGTACCGGCCGAGCAGGCTCCGGATCAGCCGGAGTACGTCAAGCTGACCGTGGCGCAGGGTGAAGTGGTGGCCGTGGATGACCAGCCGCTCAGCCCGCACCAGATCCTGATGACCCTGAACGAGCGTGCCGGCAAGCACGGCGTGGGCCGCATCGACATCACCGAAAACCGGATGGTGGGGATGAAGTCCCGCGGCTGCTACGAAACCCCGGGCGGTACCGTGATGGTCGCCGCGCTGCGCGCCGTGGAAGAGCTGGTACTGGATCGCCCGACCCGCGCCTGGCGGGAGAAGCTGGGTGCCGAGTTCTCCCATCTGGTCTATGACGGCCGCTGGTTCACCCCGCTGTGCAAAGCGATCCTCGCCTCTGCCAACGCCATCGCCGAAGATCTGGATGGTGAAGTGGTGCTGAAGATGTACAAGGGTCAGGTCACCGCTGTGCAGAAGAAGTCGCCGAACAGCCTCTACTCCGAAGATTTCGCCACCTTCGGCGCCGATGAAGTGTATGACCAGAGCCATGCCGAAGGCTTTATCCGTCTCTACACCCTGGCCAGCCGGATCCGCGCCATGAAGGAGCAACATCAGGCTATCGGTGGCGATCACACCCACGGCTAAGCAAGCGCGATAACCCGTTGATTCCGTTGAGGGGGCATGGCCCCCTCTTCTATAGGCAGAGGGCATAACCCCTGACCCATCATCGGCGGGTGTGACAAGAGCGGCAGCGCCCCGGCCGCTTCTGTGAGATAACAGGCTCGCAGAAAAACAGGGCACGATTTCAAGCTCGGCGGCCAGGGCGCCGTCGACAACGCATTCAAGGAGAGCAGTATGGCACTTTGGGGTGGACGCTTCAGTCAGGGAGCCGATAGCCGGTTCAAGCAGTTCAACGATTCGCTGCGGTTCGATTACCGGCTGGCGGAGCAGGATATTCAGGGCTCCATGGCCTGGGCCAAAGCGCTGGTCAAGGTGGGCGTATTGACCAGTGACGAGCAGGGCAAACTGCAGCAGGCGATGGAGGTACTGCTCGCCTCGGTGCAGCAGGATCCCCAGCAGATCCTCAATTCGGATGCCGAAGATATCCACTCCTGGGTCGAGAGCCAGCTGATTGCCGCCGTCGGCGATCTTGGCAAGAAGCTGCACACCGGCCGCTCGCGCAACGATCAGGTCGCCACCGACCTGAAACTCTGGTGCAAGGCGCAGGGTGAGCTGCTGCTCGGCTCCATCACCGCCCTGCAGCAGGGACTGGTCGCCTCCGCCCGTGCCAATCAGGCCGCGGTGCTGCCCGGTTACACCCACCTGCAGCGGGCCCAACCGGTCACCTTCGCTCACTGGGCGCTGGCCTATGTGGAGATGCTGGAGCGGGACTACTCCCGGCTACAGGATGCCCTCAAGCGGCTCGACACCAGCCCGCTCGGCTGCGGCGCGCTGGCGGGCACTGCCTATGCCATCGACCGCGAAGCGCTGGCGCTCGACATGGGCTTTGGTGGCGCCACCCGCAACAGTCTGGATTCGGTCTCCGATCGGGATCACGTAGTGGAGCTGATGCACGTGGCGTCCCTCTCCATGACCCACCTGTCGCGCTTTGCCGAAGACCTTATCTTCTACAACACCGGCGAGGCGGGCTTTGTCGAGCTCTCCGATGCGGTCACTTCCGGCTCGTCGCTGATGCCGCAGAAGAAGAACCCGGATGCGCTGGAGCTGATCCGTGGCAAGACCGGCCGGGTGGTCGGCGCCCAGATGGGCATGCTGATGAGCCTCAAGGCGCTGCCGCTGGCCTACAACAAGGACATGCAGGAAGACAAGGAGGGGCTGTTCGATGCCCTCGACACCTGGCACGACTGCCTCGATATGGCGGCGCTGGTGCTGATCGATCTGAAGGTCAACGGCGAACGCACCATGGCGGCGGCGCAAGGCGGCTACGCCAACGCCACCGAGCTGGCGGACTATCTGGTTGCCAAGGGGATTCCGTTCCGTGAAGCGCACCATATCGTCGGCGAAACCGTGGTCTTTGCCATCAGCGTGGGCAAACCGCTGGAGGAGCTCTCCATCGGTGAATTCCAGCGTTTCAGCCCGGTGATCGAGTTCGACGTCTACCCCAATCTGGAACTGGAAGCGACCCTGGCCAAGCGGGTCGCCAAAGGCGGCGTCGCCCGCGAGCAGGTTGAGGCAGCCCTCACTGCCGCAGAGCTGTGGCTGGCCAAACGGGCGGGTTGATCCGCGCGACGCTCGCCTCGTAATGAAATGCAAACGGCAACCCGAGGTTGCCGTTACTTTTTAGCATCTATCAGTTCTGTCGCTCAGCGCACATTTTCCATGTTGTGAAACGATTTCACACTATCTAGGCTTCATATCTCATCATCGGCACCGCGGTCCCCCGATTACATTATATGTAGTTTTGTATATCTGAGGCGTGTCTCTTAACTCTGTCTGTTCAGGAGCACAGCTATGGCAGTTATAAAGGATAACAACATCAAGATAGGTGAAGATACAGTACCTCCCACTTTTTATATCGGTCTTACTATGGCTGGTGCCATCTCCGCAGGTGCCTATTCGGCAGGAGTGATGGATTTTCTACTGTCCGCATTGGAAGAGTGGGAAAAACAGAAACGAATAGACCTTGAAAACGGGGAAAAAACTGTTCCGAATCATCAAGTAGTTATTTCAGTGATGACAGGCTCTTCCGCAGGTGCCGTCACAGCGGCACTTACCATCCCAGCATTATCTGCTGGATTTGTGCAGGAGAAAGATTATACCCTAAAAAACCTCTATCGCCCTTGGGTAGAACAGCTCCGTTTTGATCCACTCAAAGGATAAGGCTTACTTGCACAAAATGACCTTAAAGGGGATGGCAAAGTTTACTCCTTACTTGATAGCAGCAGTTTGCAACTTATTGCCAATGAGGCACTTAAGAACGCTCACACCATTACACCAGCCAAACCATATCTGGCCGATGAACTACATTTATTTTTCACTCATAGCAATTTACGTGGCATTCCTTACAAAATTCTTTTCAATACCGTGCAGTATAACTTAGAAAATAAACACAACAAAGATGAAACAAATGATGGGTACAATATGATGCTGCATGCTGACAGAACGCATTTTGCTCTAAAAGATACAGGTAATCATCCGATACAGCAAGGCTGGGCAGATTGTGAATATGCTTTTCCATTAAAAATATCTGATGCAGCCAGTTTTTCTGGGCATTGGCCTGGTTATATTAATGCAGCAATTCTATCTGGCGCCTTTCCGATTGGTTTAGCCGCTGTCGATTACAACTATCAAGACTCTACCAGCGTACAAACGAGAGCGTGGCCAATGTTAAGCCACCCTTGTAATAGTTGGGAAGAAGCGAATAAACAATATGAACAGATAAAACCAGCAATTCCTGATGGCATTATTCCCGATGTCAAATATACCGGTGTGGATGGCGGAGTACTGGACAATGAACCATTTCAACTGGCTCGCTGGAGCCTAATGCGTACACCCGGCAAACCCAATACCCGTAACGAAGATATTAACACTCCCCTTGAGGCACGGATAAAAAACGGAGAAATCGTCGATCGTGCGGTTATCATGATAGACCCCTTTCCTGAACCAGATATTTGGTCCGATTGGTCACCCAAGGATCGTCTCCTGACGAACGTGATCTCCAAGTTGTTTCCCATGATGAAGGCACAGGCTCGCTGCAAGATGGAAGAGGCTTTTGCAGCCATGGATGACAGTATCTACAGTCGTCATCTTATTGCTCCGATTAGATGCGTTAATCACGAGGCGCACGAGTATGCAATTGCCTGTGGCTTGTTGGGTGGTTTTGGTGGTTTTCTGTCACAAAATTTTCGCCACCATGACTATCAACTAGGACGACGCAACTGCCAACAGTTTTTACGCCAACATTTATCACTCCCCCCCACTATGCAATTGTCAATACTGGTTATAGCAAGATAACGCCAACCCAGAATACAGCGGGTAAACTACCATTAATTCCACTAGTGGGGGACTTAGAAAAGGAGATAGATATTCCCGCATGGCCAAGGCTAGAAATCAAAGATGTAGAAAAGTGCATTGATCTGGCGATGGCAAGATTAACGTCGATTAAGACAGAGTTGCTAAGGAGTCAGAGCCGTTTTACCGCCATGACGGCGGGCGTTTTCTGGCGGTGGAAAAAAGATGACGTGAAAGATTATATGCGTTTCACCCTGCTATCAGAGCTAGTTCGTCGTGACCAGTTGACTGGTTGGTGTAATGCAGAAAAACTGACAGAAGCTCAGCGTCAAATCTATGCTGAACTTGCCAGGCCGAAATATGATGTGCGCACGGCCAAGGGAATTAGAGAGTCATTAAAACGAAGAGGGATAAGTGAGCAAAAAATCGACAGCATGGGAATGAACGAGAAGGGAATAACGACAATTCTCGAACAATCACATTATATTGTTAAGGGGCCAGCGGTATATGATGGCCGACCCAGTTACGTTTTATCTGAACGCTATGAACGCCCCCTCTTTAAATGGTGGGATGAGTGGAGGAAGGGAAAGCCGACCCACGACCTAGACTAATTTTATCAACACCCCAGCTCTGCAAAATGATTAATTTTATTTGCCATACACATCTGATGTCATCTGAAAAAATGGCAACCCTGGGTTGCCGTTCTTTATTGCTCACCGCCGTTCACGCGCTGGCATTGAGCAGTTTGCCCACCCCCTCCCCCTTGCCATTGGGCAGGGTCTGTTTAAAGGCGCCGAGCAGCTGGTCGAGGTTGAGAATGCTGGCACCGAGGGAATCCTTGAGGGTATCGAGCTCGCTTTGCAGCGCATCGAGGCGGGTGCTCTGGGTACCATTGGCCAACTGGCTACGGGCGCTATCGATGGCGGCAGGGAGGGATTGGCCGCCATTCTCCTGCCCCAGAGTCTGCATCAGCTCCCCCATAAAGTGGTTGATGGCAGCGCGGTTCTGCTCGCTATTGGCATCCTTGATTCCCAGCCGCTGGAACAAGCTCTGGACGGTAGGGGCGAGGCGATCTTCCTGCACTGTTTGCTGCACAGACTCGGGTTTGGCACTGCTGCCGAGCAGCTGACTGCCCAGCTTGAGGGCGATAGAGGCAAGGGGAAGCTGGTTGCTGATCATGATATCTCTCCGCGACAACGACCCTTGATGGTGTTGCCAAGAGGAATGCATAAGCGGGGCCAGAACGATGAAAAAACGCCAACCATAGCCAACTCATTGAACAACCTAGCAATTTGGGTGACCGCCTCGTGCTTGGGCATTGCAACTGAGGTCATCACAAGAGAGCCGGGCGGCCAGCGGCTGCCGCTGCAGTTCCAGGCGGCAAAGGGGCATTACCGCAGCAAACCGGAGACGGCAGGGCTCCTCTTCGCTATATACCGCTACATGCCCGCCATCCCCTTGATCACGTCATTTTTCATTCATTAAACTTATGGGCATTAAGATCATGTAAATTTTCTTATCTAACATGTTCGCGCATGATGGCTCTCAAACCGGATTTGCCGTTGCCGCTATGCTGGCCGGCAGCCGCCTTCTCCCAGCCTCTTTCGTTTATGGAGTCGCTATGTCCCTGATCACCCCCTATATCTCCCCCGAAGTCAACCAGCTGGCTCCCGGCTTTCGCGCTTTGAGCATCACGGTGCAGGCCGCCGCCGTGGTCGACCCGAACGTGGGGGCGCGCGCCCTTGATGAAGCCTGCACCGCCATGCTGACCGCCGATGTGCCCTGGGCAGAGGCGCATCTCGCCGCCTGGGGCGAGCTGTTCAGAAAATTTGGCGCCAAGCCGCAGCGGACTCCCTGTTCCGCCGAGGCTCTGAGAAAGCGGGTCGCCCGCGATGGCAACCTGCCCGCCATCGATCCCGTAGTCGATCTCTACAACGCCATCAGTATCCGCTACGCCATTCCGGTGGGGGGCGAAAACCTGCTCACCTATGAGGGACTACCGCGACTGGTGGTAGCCGATGGCAGCGAGCAGTTCGATACCATGAAGGGGGGCGAACCCGCACACGAATCTCCGGAACCCGGCGAGGTGGTCTGGCGGGATGACAAGGGGGTCACCTGTCGGCGCTGGAACTGGCGGCAGGGTGTGCGTACTCGACTCAGTGTCGATTCGGGCCAGATGTGGTTCATTCTGGAGAGCCTGACCGAGATGCCGCTGGCTGCGCTGCATGAGGCGGGGGAAAAACTGATCGCCGGGCTGCGGGAGATGATGCCGGAAGCGGTGATCGCACAGAGCCTGCTCGGCTATGTTGAGTAAACCGAAGGACGAGCCAACTCGTCACCGATAGATACAGAGAGGGGCGCCACAGCGCCCCTCTCTCTTTTCACCCTGCTCAGCCCAGCAGCATATAAAGCTGGTGAGCGGCTACCCCGGCGCACAGGCCGCCGATGGTGTGGGCGACGATGGCGCGGGAGGTGAGGTGGCGATAACCGAGAGCATCCAGCATGGCGGTGTGGGTGCTCAGGAAGCCACTCCAGCACATCCCCATGGCGGTAAACACCGCGACCTCGTTACCGGTGATCCACCCTTTGGCGATAAAGGGGGGCACCAGCGACATGGCGGCACCGACCGCACCGAGCGAGGTGGCGGGGAAAGCGACCAGCTCCGGCTGCTGGAAGCCAAACAGCAGGTCAAACAGCCAGCCAGCCTTGGCAGCCAGCACCGGCAGCAGGGCTACCCCCTGGAAGGCTTCGCCGGTATAGCCCTTCTCCCCCGGACCGAAGGTGAGCAGCATGACGAAGGTACTGATGATGAGCACACCCGGGATCACCGCCATCCCCAGCTCCACACCGGATTTGCCGCCATCGAGCAGAGAGTTGAGGATCCGCAGCCAGCCGGGAGCCGCCTCTTTGGTCACCCCGACCTTGTGCCCCTTGGCAACAGTCGGCTCATCGTCCAGCACCTCGCCCACCAGCGGGCGGATCATCCGTTGCATCAATCGGGTAGAGACCACCGAGCCTACCAGAGCGCCGAGCAGCCCGATGAGCGCCGCGCTTGCAGTGGATTCACCGCCCGGCAGCTGCAAGGTGGCCATAAAGGTCACCACGATCAGCCCCATGCCAAAGGCTGTGCCGAAGTTGGTGAGCGACACTAGCTGCCAGGGGGTGAAGCCCTTGCGAAAGCGGCTGTCCTTGGCGAGGCTGATCACCGCCGGGTTGTCGGAGAAGAAGGTCATCAGCGCCGCCAATGCGGTGCGACCGGGCAGACGAAACACCGGTTTCATCAGGGGTGCCAGCAGCACCTCCAGCAGTCGGATCACCCCGAATTCGCTCAGCAGCTGGCTGAGGGCGCCGGAAAGTACGGTGATCCCCATGATAAAGAGCACGGTATTGAGCAGCAGCTGGTGGGCGGTATTGAACAGGGTGTTGACCATGGCGGAGAGGCCCATCTGGCTGCCGAGGTAGCCAAACAGGCTGCCCAGGATCAGCAGCACCAGCACGGGCTCAAGCCACTCGCGGATGGTGGCCAGTCGCCCCTTTGAGTCTATAACTACTTGATTTTCCATATCTATCCTGCCGTCATTCTGTGCGTGTGTGATTGTTGTTATGGTAAAAGAGCGGTGTTGAACCAATGAAAAAAAGCCCTTGTCTTGCGACAAGGGCTTTTCGGTTTGGCTCCTCCTGCTGGGCTCGAACCAGCGACCTGCGGATTAACAGTCCGTCGCTCTACCGACTGAGCTAAGGAGGAATTATTCGTGGTGCCCAGAGACGGAATCGAACCGCCGACACGGGGATTTTCAATCCCCTGCTCTACCGACTGAGCTATCTGGGCAAATGGTGCCGGCTACCGGAATCGAACTGGTGACCTACTGATTACAAGTCAGTTGCTCTACCTACTGAGCTAAGCCGGCACACTTTAAACCATTGTGCATGAACAAATTTTTATTTCATGGCACCAAATTTTGGTGCCCAGAGACGGAATCGAACCGCCGACACGGGGATTTTCAATCCCCTGCTCTACCGACTGAGCTATCTGGGCGTGGGCGCTATTAAACGGATTTTAAGGCGGATGGTCAACGGGAAATTTCACTTTTTGTCTCGTTCGTCTCTTTTTTGCGCAACATCGTCCATTTCTGCCACTTCCTCGGCACAGGCCGCGCCTTTTCGCCCCCAGACTCTGGGTTCTTCCCCCTTGAGCAGGCGGGAGATGTTCTCGTGATGGCGGAGCAGGATAAGGCAGGAGAGCAGCGAGACTGGCAGGGTATATTCGGGTTTGAGCAGGTAGGTAAAGAGCGGCGTCAGCAGCACGGTAATGATGGAGGCCAGCGAGGAGTAGCCGCTCACCAGCAGCACCAGCAGCCAGGTGCCAATCACGGCGCCCCCCATGGTGAAGCCGATGGGCAGCATGGTACCGAGCGCCGTCGCTACCCCCTTGCCACCACGAAAATGAAAGAAGAGGGGGTACATATGGCCGAGACAGGCGGCGACCCCGATAAAGCCGAGGTAGACGGGTTTGATCTGCAGATACCAGGCGAGATAGACGGGCACAGTGCCCTTGAGCACATCGAGCAGCAGCACCACCAGCGCCGCCATCCGGCCACCGAGGCGCAGCACATTGGTTGCCCCCGGATTGTGGGAGCCATGATCCCGCGGGTCGGGCAGACCGGTGCAGCGAGAGACCAGCACAGCACTGGATAGTGAACCACCCAGGTAGGCCAGAATAATCATCAAAATCGTCAGGGCCGTCATCTTGGTCGTTTTTACCACGATATGAATGGGGTATGATGCGGGCCACATACGCTGGCATGGGCCCATGCCCACCCAGAGCGCCTCGGCAAGCCTGTTGCCCGGCCAGCATCCCTGCGCTGTCATCACAGCCCATCAAGAGTAAAGAAGAAGTACAGTCATGGACAAGGTGTTTATTCGCGGACTCGAAGTTTTGACCACCATAGGTGTATATGAGTGGGAGAAGGGCATTCGCCAAAAGCTCCGTTTTGACCTCGAGATGGGGTTCGACAACCGCCCCGCGGCAGCAACCGACGACATTAATCTGGCACTGGATTATGCCGACCTCTCCAACAAGATTTGCGAACATGTCAGCGGCAAGGTGGTCGAGCTGGTCGAGACCATGGCCGAGCAGGTCGCCATGCTGGTTCTGACCGACGCGCGGGTGCAGTGGGTCAAGGTGACCCTCACCAAGCCGGGCGCCGTGCCCAATGCCGCCGGGGTCGGCGTCGAGATCCTGCGCCATCGCACGCCGGCCGCGAGCAGCAACTGATGACCACCATCTATATCAGCCTGGGCTCCAACATCGAGCGGGAGCGCCATATCCGTGCCGGGCTCGATGCCCTGCACGCCGAATTTGGTGAGCTGCGGGTCTCCCGGGTATTCGAGAGTGAGGCGGTCGGCTTCAACGGCCGCCCCTTCTACAACCTGGTGGCGGCTGCCGAGACCGATCTGCCGCTGACCACCGTCTGCCAGCGACTGCGGGCCATGGAGTTCGCCCACGGCCGTGAGCCGGATGCCAAGAAGTTCGCCCCGCGCACCCTGGATCTCGACCTACTGCTCTATGGCGATCTGGTCTGCGACACCCCGCTGGTGCTGCCGCGCGGTGAAGTGCTCACCAACGCCTTCGTGCTCTGGCCACTGGCCGAGCTGGCCCCCAAACTGCGCCACCCCGTCGATGGCCGCACCATGGGCGAGCTGTGGCAAGCCTATGACAAGGCCTCCCAGCAGCTGTGCCCCATTCCCTTTCACTGGGAAGCGTGCGAATTGCAGCATCACTGATCCGCAAGGGCGCCTCACGGCGCCCTTGTTGTTTGCACAGACAGGGTTGCTTATCACGGATAAGAAAGTGTCATTGGGCCTGACCCTGCGAGGCTGGCAGGATAGCGCCCACTACAGGAGAACCCCATGCCACTCGATACCATTCACCATTTCAACTGCCAACTGCTGGCAGAACTGCCCCACCAGCGCTATGAGCATGAACCCATCCTCGACTACGCCACCGATGAAAAGGTCAAGGCCCGCCTCGGCTGGCAGGCGGAGTTCAGCAAGACCCTGTTTCTCAAGTTCAAGGATGGCCGCTTCGCCCTGCTGCTGACCCACAGGGACGGACGGCTCGACAACAAGGCGGTCAAGGCCGCACTCGGTGCCAAGCCCTCCATCTGCACCGCCGAAGAGATGCAGGCGGAGATCGGCTGCCTGCCGGGGGCGGTTTGCCCCTTCCTGCCCCGTGCCGATATTCCGCTACTGGTGGATCCGCAACTGCTCAACCACACCGCCTTCACCTGGACTCCGGGCCACCCGGAGCAGACCTTTCTGCTGGCGACCGAGCATCTGGCCGAAGTGCTGGCGCAGCTCCCCTGCCAAGTCAGCTATCTGCCCGCCCCGATGGCGTAGCCCCATCGCGCGCCAGCTGGGCGAAGATCAGCGCCGCCAGCATGGAGAGCAGGCCGACACAGAGGTAGGTAAGATGGAACCCGGCCAGCCACTGGCCGTTGGCCGCTGAGGTACCCGCCGAGAAGAGCCCGAGCAGGCTGGCGGCAATCGCCACACCCAAACTCATGGAGAGCTGCATCACCACCGAGAGCAGACCGTTGCCACTGCTGGCCAGGGTCGGGCTGAGATCTTGCAGCGTGAGAGTGTTCATGGCGGAGAACTGCAGCGAGTTGATGGCGCCGAAGATCGCCAGCCAGCCCAGCAAGACCCCGTAAGGGAGCTGGTTGTCGATAAAGTAGAAGCTGGCGATCATCGCCCCCAGCAACAGGGTGTTGCCGATCAGAATGCGGCGATAGCCCACCTTCGGAATAAGCTTGTTCACCAGCGTCTTGGTCAGCATGGCGCCAATAACCGTAGGGATCATGGTCATCCCCGCCTTGCTCGGCGAGAAACCGAGCCCCAGTTGCAGAAACAGCGGAGTGAGGAAGGGCATGGCGCCGCTGCCGAGGCGGGCAAACAGGTTGCCCCAGATGCCGATGGCAAAGGTGGCGGTCTTGAACAGGTTCAGGCTAAAGAGCGGCTGCGGTGCATTAGCGGCATAGAGCCAGTAGCTCGCCATCGCCGCCAAGCCGAAGATCAGTGCAAACAGCGCCCAACCGGTGGAGATGCTGTGCTCCCCCAGCCCCTGCAAGCCGACCGACACCAGCACCATGCCGACGCTGAACATCACAAAGCCCTGCCAGTCGAACCGGGCGGTCTGCTGCCGCAGCTCCGGCATAAAGTGCCAGCTGGCGATAAAGCCGAGCAGCCCCACCGGCAGGTTGATGAGAAACACCCAGTGCCAGCTCGCCACTTCCACCAGCCAGCCACCGAGCGCCGGCCCCATCAACGGGCCGAGCAGCCCCGGGATGGTGACAAACGACATCACCCGCAGCAGCTCGTGCTTGTCATAGACCCGCAGCACCGCCAACCGTCCCACCGGCATCAGCAGCGCACCGCCAATCCCCTGAAGCACACGGGCGGCCACCAGCATGGAGAGGGAATTGGAGGCGGCGCAGGCGAGCGAGCCGAGGGTAAAGAGCGAGATGGCAGCCAGATAGATGCGGCGGGTGCCGAACCTGTCAGCCAGCCAGCCGGAAGCCGGGATCAGCAACGCCACCGTCAACATGTAGGCAATGATCACCGACTGCATCTGCAGCGGGCTCTCTCCCAAGGTCTCGGCCATGCTGGGCAGGGCGGTGTTGAGAATGGTGCCATCCAGCGCCTGCATAAAGAAACCGACCGCCGCCAGCAGGGGCAGCCACTTGCGCTGGGCATCTGTCACTGTGTGGCTCATTGCCACCTCCATTATTTTTGCGGGGGAGCGGCGGCGGTCAGGAAGAGATCGACACAACTCAGGGTCCAGGCATCCTGCTCGGCAGCGCTCTGGGTCAACGGCAGACCCAGCTCACGGAGCATTCGCTCCTTGCCCTGCCACATCAGCAACAGCTGCATGGCGGCCTGTTCACTGTCTTGATGGCAAAGCAGGCCTTGCTGCTTCTGCTGCTCCAGCCAGTTGGACAGCATCTCGGTCACATAGAGCGGGCCCGCTTCGAAAAAAAGGGTGGCCAGCTGGGCATCGTTGCAGCTGATGCAGGTGCGAAAGATATTGATGGCATCATCGCTCAGGATCAACTTGCGAAAGCTGCGACCAAAGGCAATCAGGCTCTCCCGCACATTGTTGCCACGCAGCAACACCTCCGGCATCAGCTCGCTGCTGACGCACTTGCTGCCCACCGCTTCGGCAAACAGCGACTCCTTGTTGGCAAAATGGCTGTAGACCGTCTGCTTGGAGACGCCCGCTTCACTGGCCACCATGTCCATGCTGACCAGATGCAGACCGTGCTGACAGAAGAGCCGCCCGGCAGCATCGAGGATCGCAGCCCGCTTCTGCTGACTACGGGGTGAAATGTTCATTTTTCCTCCACAATCAAACTGGACAGTCTAGTTTCGAAAAACTAGACTCACCGGTGTGATTTGATGTTATGTCAACCAGAGGATGATGTCATGACACTTTGCTTAATCCTGCTGGCGCTGTTACTGAGTGGCTGCAGCCCGGTCACTGAGTCAGAAGAAACACCCGCCCTGACCCGGGTGATCGCCCAGCCGCTGCAAGCCAGCGATCACTACCCGGTGCTGCACCGCTTCAATGGCCGGGTGATCGCCCCCGAGCACAGCCAGATAGGCTTCGAGCTGGCAGGGCGGATCGCCACTCTGCACAAGGGACGCGGAGAGCCGGTCGAGGCCGGCGAACTGCTCGCCACACTGGACACCCGGCTGCTGGCAGTGGAAGCCAAAGAGCTGGCCGCCCGGGCCGCCCAGAACGAGGCCGAGCTGACCCTTGCCCGGCAGACGCTCGATCGACTCACCGCCCTGCGCCAGCAGCAGTTCAGCTCCCGTCAGGCGCTGGATGAACAGCAAGGCAAAGTCCGCATGCTGGAGGCAAGCGCCAACCAGCTGGCCGCCGCCCTCGAAGCCAACCGGGTCAAACAGGAGAAATCACAGCTGCGCGCCCCCTTCAACGGGATTGTGGTCAGCCGCGAGCAGGCATTGGGGGCCGTGGTGGCCGCAGGCCAGCCTCTCTTCTCCCTGACCCGCAGCGGCCAGTGGGAGGCCGATATCGGCGTGCCGGTGAAACAGGCCGAGACCCTGATCGTCGGCCAACGCTACCCCCTGCAAAGCGGTGTGCAATCACTGGAGGGGCGCCTGCTTAATCTGGGGGTACAAGTGGACGGGCAGACCCACACCCGCACCGCCCGCTTCCAGCTGACCCGGGGCGGCGAACAACTGGCAGAGGGGCAACTGATCACCCTGTTGCATCAGACCCGCGAGCCCACCCGTGCTTACGAGGTGCCGCTCACCGCGCTGACCCAGGGATTGCGCGGCAGCTGGACCCTCTATCTGCTCAACGACGAAACGCCACCCCGAGTAGTCAGTCGGGACGTCACCCTGCTGCAGCAAGATGGCGAACGAGCCTGGATCAGTGGTGCCCTGAACGGACAGGAACAGCTGGTGACCGATGGCCTGCATAAACTGGTGCCGGGCCAGCAGGTCACCCTGACCACCAGCGTGGATCATCAGGTGGCGCATCCGGAGCCACAGTCATGATCCGCCCGTTTATCGAGAATGGCCGCCTGCTGCTGTTGACGGTCGCACTGCTGCTGACGGCCGCCCTTGCGGCATTGCAGACCCTGCCCAGAACCGAAGATCCCCAGCTCACCAGCCGTTTTGCCAGCGTGGTTACCCACTTCCCCGGGGCCAGCGCCGAACGGGTGGAAGCGCTGGTGAGCGAGCCCATCGAGAACCGGCTGCGGGCCCAGAGCGAGATCAAGCTGATCGAGTCGAGCTCTCGCCCCGGTCTCTCCATCATCAATCTGGAGCTCAAGGATGAGGTCAGCGATGTCGAGCCTGTCTGGTCCAGAGTTCGTGACCGGCTGGCAGATCTGGCCGCCGGACTGCCAGCAGGCGCCACTGCCCCCAAGCTGGATGACGAGAAGGGCTACCCCTTCACCCGGCTGGTCAATGTGGTCTGGCGCGGGCCGGGCCAGCCGCAGCTGGATCGCCTCGCCCGCTACAGCGCCGAGCTGGAACGCCGGGCTCGCCAGCTGCCGGGCACCGAATACGTCGAGCGGGTCGGGACACCACAGGAGGAGATCGAGGTGCGGTTCGATCCCCTCGCCCTCAGTGCCAGCGG
Source organism: Aeromonas sp. 602396 (assembly GCF_049173735.1). Classification (NCBI taxonomy): domain Bacteria; kingdom Pseudomonadati; phylum Pseudomonadota; class Gammaproteobacteria; order Aeromonadales; family Aeromonadaceae; genus Aeromonas; species Aeromonas sp. 602396. The sequence continues at coordinate 63,488 of NZ_JAAKSD010000012.1, forward strand.
CATGAGTGGCGAACAGCTTGCCCAGGCGCTGAGCGGTGCCGATGCCAAAGTAACCGCCGGAGAGTTGCAGGGCAGCCACAATCGCTTTCAGGTGGAGATCCGCGGCGCCCTCGATACCCTGGAGCGGATCCGCCAGATCCCGCTGCGTACCGGCGAGCAGGGCCAGACCCTGCGCCTTGGCGATCTGGCCGAGGTAAGACGTACCCTGCACCAGCCGGAGAGTCAGCTGGCCTTTGCCAATGGTGAACGGGCCGTGGTGGTCGGCCTGCGGATGGCACAGGATCACCGCATCGACCTCTGGTCGGCACGGGTCGATACAATGCTGGCCAAGCTGCAACAGGACTTGCCGGATAATATCGGCCTCGTCACCAGCTTCGATCAGCAGCGTTATACCGATCAGCGGCTCGATACCCTGCTGCTCAACATTGTGCAGGGCTTCCTCATCATAGTGGCAGTGCTGCTGGTGACCTTGGGAGTCAAGGCCGCCATTATCGTGGCCCTGTCGCTGCCGCTTACCGTGGCGTTCTCTTTCGCCTGCATGAACCTGATCAATCTGCCCATTCACCAGATGTCGGTCACCGGTCTGGTGGTGGCGCTCGGGATCATGGTGGACAACGCCATCGTCATGGCGGATCGGGTGCAGTATCAGCGCCGCCACGGCATGGCCATGAGTGCCGCCGCACTGGAAGCCATCGGCCACCTCTGGCTGCCACTGCTGGGCTCCACCCTCACCACCATGCTCGCCTTTATGCCGATCATTCTGATGCCGGGCCCGGCGGGCGAGTTTGTCGGCGGCATCGCCTGGGCGGTGATCTGTTCGCTGCTGGGATCCTACCTCATCGCCCACACCCTAGTGGCTGGCCTCGCAGCCCGCTGGATTGGCAGTGACCAGGGGGGGCGCTGGTATCAGGATGGCTTGCACCTGCCCCGGGTGAGCGCCCGTTTCCAGCAGAGCATCGCCATGGCGCTGGCTCACCCCTGGCGTACCCTGCTGCTGGTCAGTCTGCTGCCCCTGCTCGGTTTCTGGGTGGCGGGCCGCCTCACCGAACAGTTCTTTCCCCCTGCCGACCGGGACATGATCCACATCGAGGCCGGCCTCTCCCCACAGGCGAGCCTGGCGCGCACCCGCGAGCTGGCTCTGGGGATCTCCGCCGAGCTGGCCAGTCTCCCCGAGCTGATTCGTCAGGATTGGGTGGTGGGCGACAACGCCCCCAGCTTCTACTACAACCTGGTGCCCAGAAAACAGGGGCGGGCCGATTACGCCCAGGGGATGATCACTCTGCAGGATGCCGATGCTGCCGAGCGGCTCATTCCACAACTGCAGCAGCGGCTCGATGCAACATTTCCCGAAGCGCAGATCCTGGTGCGCAAGCTGGAACAGGGGCCACCTTTCAATGCCCCGGTCGAGCTGCGGCTGTTTGGCCCCGACCTTGAACAACTACACCGTCTGGGAGAGGAGCTGCGCAGTCTGCTCGCCAATACCCCGGCCGTGGTGCAGACCCGCGCCACCTTGCAGGCAGGGGCACCCAAACTCTGGTTGCAGGTCGATGAGGAGGCAGCCCGACTGGCAGGCATGAGCCTGACCGATGTTGCCTCCCGGCTGGCGGGCGCACTGGATGGCAGGTTGGGCGGCACTGTGCTGGAAGGCACCGAGTCAATCCCGGTTCGGGTGCGGCTGGCCGAGCCCTTGCGTCAGGATCCGGATGCGCTGCTCAATGTGCCGCTGTCGCTCACCGGCACCGGCCAGCAAGGGGCAGCCAATCTCACCTTGCGGGCGCTGGCCACTCCCGAGCTGCTGCCAAGCTGGGGGGAGATCAGCCGCCGGGATGGTGAGCGGGTCAATGTGCTGGAGGCCTATCTGGCGGTCGGCGTACTGCCGCAAACCGTGCTGGAGCAGGTCAAAGAGAGGCTGGCCGCCAAGGCGCTGGCATTGCCGCCGGGCTATCGACTGGAGTTTGGCGGGGAAGCCGCCAAGCGGGATGAATCGGTGGGCAATCTGATGGCGCACGTCAGCCTGGTCGCCGTGCTGCTGGTGGCCGTGCTGGTGCTCAGCTTCAACTCGTTCCGGCTGGCAGGCATCGTCACCCTGGTGGCGATCCAGTCGGCTGGGCTCGGGCTGCTGTGGGTCTGGCTACTGGGGTACCCCTTCGGGTTTACGGTGATCATCGCCCTGCTGGGACTGATGGGGCTGGCCATCAACGCCGCCATCGTCATTCTGGCCGAGCTGAGGGCAGACCCGCTGGCACAACAGGGCAATCTGCCGCAGATCCGCGATCTGGTGGCCGGTTGCAGCCGCCACATCGTCTCGACCACCATCACCACGGTGGGCGGCTTCATCCCGCTATTGCTGGGGGGCGGCGGCTTCTGGCCCCCCTTTGCCATCGCCATCGCCGGTGGCACAGCGCTGGCGACCCTGCTCTCGTTCTACTTCGTGCCGGTGGCGTTTGTGCTGTTCAACCGTCGCCGTCCTGACCTGATGCAGGAGAGCTGCAACGCGCAAGATCAGTTGTCGGGCTGACCCAGCATGGCTTTGAGCCGCTCTTCCAGAGTGGGCTCGGGGGCCTTGAGGGTCGCCATAAAGAGCTGCTCGATACCGGCCTTGTCCTGACTTTTCACGATAAACACCAGTCGGGACTGGGCCTTGCCCTCCGGCCAGTCGCCCAGCGCCTGCAGCGGATAGAGCTGGCCGTGGACGCCGTGGATCACCACCGGCTGGCTCTCCCCTTCCAGCTGCAAAATCCCCTTGAGGCGCAGCAGGGCATCGCCATATTGGGCCTGCACCGCATCGATGGCGGCCAGCAAGCGAGAGGGTTTGAGCGGCTCGCCGATACGCAGGGAGAAACTCTCGATGTTGCCGTGCTCGAAGTGGGTGGGTGCAGCAGTGCCTACCTTGGCGGCGAACGGTTGCATCTTCGGCTGCATCGGTGACGCCAGCCCCTGCTTGGGAGATTCGGTGCGCAGCCAGGCCAGCAGCTGGCGCACATCGCGCCCTGCCGCTTCGTTGTAGACGCCGAGCTTCTCCAGCACTGCTGGCGACAGTTCACCATTGGTCACCTGCTGGATCGGGGCCGCCGGATTGAGTGCCGCCAACTGGGCTTCGACCCGTGCCAGCTGCTCGTCATCCACCAGATCGCCTTTGCTCACCACCAGCAGATCCGCCAGCGCCACCTGTTTCACCGCTTCATATTGAGCCGCCAGCTGTTGCTCGATATGGCCGGCATCCACGACGGTGACAGTGCCATCGAAGCGGTAGCGCTGGGCAATAAAGCCCTCTTCCCTCAACGTGAACAGCACGGGGGCCGGATCGGCGAGGCCAGTGGTCTCGATAATCAGCCGCTTGAACGGTTTGATCTTGCGCTGGATGGCCTTCATAAAGAGCCCCTGCAACGCCTCCACCAAAGAGCCCTGCACCGAACAACAGATGCAGCCGGAGTCGAGCAGCATCACCTGCTCATCCACCTGTTGCACCAGATGGTGATCCAGCCCCACCGAGCCGAACTCGTTGATCAGCACGGCGCACTCACCAAGCTCCGGCTGCTTGACCCAGTGATTGAGCAAGGTGGTCTTGCCGCTACCGAGAAAGCCGGTCAGCAGGGTCACTGGGATACGGGTATCTTGCATATCGGTCATGTCAGATCCTTACCGGTTGGCAAACAGGTCGCTGAGCCAGCGGTTTTCAAAGCGGCCATAGGGGTCGAGCTCGGCTTTCAACGCCACGAAGTCGTTCCAGCGCGGCAGCAGGGCCGGGAAGTCGTAGAGATCCATCGCCAGATGTTTGCCGAAGTGGGGAATGCCGCCGAGCGGCACCAGCAGTTGTTGCAGCTCGCGCATCTGCTCCATGGAGCCGTTGACGAAGGTGCCGTCCGCCGCCAGATAGACCAGAAAACCGATCCAGCAGACCGGCTGGCCATAAGCGGCGCTGAGCCAGGCCTCAGAGGGGCCGGTACAGCGCAGGATAAAGGGGTAGTGCAGCACGCCGGGGTTGGCCTGCTGCCAGGCCTGCAGGGTCTCCAGTGCCTCGTTCATCCGATGAAGCGGCACCGCCACCTCACAGTTGATCTGAGGTGCCGGGATCCCCTTGCAGAGGATCTGGTAGACGTTGCCCACCAGATCGGAGGCATCCTTGAAGCGGCGCACCGTCTCGAAGTGCTCACCGGCCAGCGCCTCATCCTTGGTATCTTTCGCCATCTTCTGCAAGGTGGCATCAATGGTGGCGTTCATGCGGGCGTCGATATCGCCATCCAGCAGCAGCGGCTCGCTGCCGCCAGCGCGGTAGCGGGCCACCTCGTCATCGGAGGCGGGATCCACCAGCCAGATGTGGCTCTCGCCGGTCCAGGCAAACCACCAGCTCTTCACAAAGCCGTGCTCGCGGTTGAGCCGTTCGTTGTGCTCCAGCAGGAAGGGGTAGTCGGTGGTGAACTTGGTGCAGCGCATGATGCGATTTGGCACGGTGCGCAGGGTGACGTCGAGCAGGATGCCGAGCATCCCCATCCCCATCACGAAGGCGCCGAAGCGCGGATCGGTGCGATCCACCCGGATGATGTCGCCATTGGCCAGCATCACCGTCATCGCCTCCACCACATCGCAGAGGGCAGACTGGTGCAGCCCCTGACCGTGGGTACCTGTGCTGAGGGCGCCGCCCAGGGTCTGGATGCCGATAACGCCCGGGGATGCGGGCAGCATCCGCTCCATGGCGATCAGCTCGGCATAAACGGTATCGAGCGGCGTCCCCGCCTGATAGGTCACGGTATCGGCGGTTTTCGCCAACTGGCCGCGCAGGTGGTGCAAGTCCACCAGCAGTGCCTGACTGCCCTCGGTATAGACGCTGTGAATGGGCTCAAAAGAGAGGCCGGAGCCGATAAGACGCAGCTTGCGCTCGGGGTGTTCCCGCAGCAGCGCCTGCAGCTCGTCGCGGTTTTTCGGGCGCCACACCTGATCCAGCGCCCCGAGGGGATTGGTTCTCGACCAGTTGAACAGCACCTCCCGATTACCGATCGCCTTGATGCTGTGAAATGCCTGGAACTGAACCGTCATACCGCGCCTCATCTTTTACTGACGTCAAAATGAGCGCCGATTCTACCGAAAAGTGAGCCACAAGGCATGGAAAACAAGCCCCTGCACTAGAGGGGGGATAGGGGGAGAGCACTCCCCTACCCTGCCAGACGGGAGCGTGGCCGCCCGTCTGTCACCGATAGATCAGGTGGCGTTCGGGATGCCTCGCACCCCATCTGGCTGGCGGGTTTGTGCTTCTTCCGGCAGCAGCTCCTCGCAGAACTGGCGCAGCGGCATGGGGCGGGCAAACAGGTATCCCTGTAGATAGTCGACCCCTTTGGCCCTGAGGTAGTCAGCCTGACGCTCGCTCTCCACCCCTTCCGCCACCAGCGCCAGACCGAGCCGGGTCGCCAGATCGATCACATTGTCCACGATATGCTCCGAGAGCGACTCGGTACCGATGCGGGCGATAAAGGATTTGTCGATCTTGAGGTAATCCACATGAAACTGCTGCAGGTAAGCCAGGCTGGAGTGGCCGGTACCAAAGTCGTCGATGGCGAGTTTGACCCCCATCTCGTCCAGCTGGCGGAACAGGGAGAGGGTCTGGGGATCTGACATCAGCAGCTCCCGCTCGGTCAGCTCCAGCACCAGTACCACCTTGCCGGGGAGGAAGTGACCGAGAAAGGCGCGGCACTCGGCCAACAGGGCAAAATCGTGGCAATGGGCGGCGCTGATGTTGAAGCTGATATGAAACCCATCGGGCAACTGCTCCTGAGAGCGGTTCAACCGTGTCGCCACCTGCTTCATGATATGGGTGGTCATGGGGACGATCAGTCCCGACTCCTCTGCTTGCGGAATAAAGAGATCGGGCCGGATCACTCCTTCATTGACATGTTCCCAGCGCATCAGCACCTCGGCGCCCATCATCTTGCCGTCGTGGCTGGCAATCAGCGGCTGCAGATAGGGAACAAACTCCCTGGCCCGCAGGGCTCGTCGCAACTCATCTGTTGGCGAGCCGGGCCGCCCCAGCACCCACCACACCAGCCAGGCCAGCAAAAGCGAGGAAACCGCCAGCCACGACAGCGCCACATGCCGCGCGGCCCACAGCGACTTCCAGTAGACCGGCATGGCATAACCGGCATGGATGGTGAAAGGATAATGGGATGAGGTGAGGGCCTGGCTGATCCCGCGATGGAGGGTGGGCGCCTCGCTCAGATAGCGGCCCGACTCATTGAGCCAGGCAGACCCCACCTGCAGATAGAGCGCACTGGATTTTCCGCTCATGGAGAGCATGAAGCTGAGCTGGGTACTGTCGATGGCGCTCAAGGCGGCATCCTTGCCCTGCTCGGTGCGCACTACCAGCAGCGGGTGATTTTGCCGCACCCGGTTGCCACTCATCAGCAGCAGCTTGCGGCCGGTGTAAATGGAGCCGTCATCGGCATCATTGGCCTCACCAAACAGCGAGGTGCAATTGATGATGCCGTTTCGCACCAGATTGACCGAACGCAGGAAGGGCTCGATGGCGACCTTCTTGCGCAGCACCAGCAGGTTGTCGCGACAGGGAGCATTCACCAGAGGCAGCACGGAGCGGTTGGCCTGCTCCGCATGATCCAGCATCGACTCCATCAGGGTTCTGGCCTTGTGGGCCGAGGCGCTGGATTCCGCTTTCAGCTCCTGCACATAATTGCTGTGGATGAGCCAAGCTCCCACCAGCAGCGGCAGGGTAAAGACCAGCAAGGCACCGCCGAAGCGTAACCCGGTTCGGGAGAGATCGATCCTGAACAGAAACATAAAGAACCACGCCGCAATTCGTCAGGCCTGCCAACGCAAGCACCCAGTGAACAGATATCCACTTTCCCTCGATAACGATGCCTCATCATTACCGCACATAACCGAACAACATAACCCAAAGCGTTTATAAAACGAACCACCAAACAGGTGGTTGGATCTCTCTAGCAAGGATCGTGCAAACAATCTTCAAAAAAGACGGTGAATAACACACAAATAAATAATGCCGCGTAAATAAGCGGCATTATTGGCTTCTTATCGCGCAAATCGCGCAAGAACTCCGTTAAACGGCTTGCTGCAGGATCACCGCATCGGCCTTCTTGGTGTAGGAGGCGATCTCGTTGAAGTTGAGGTAGCGGTAAGTATCTGCCGCAGTGGCATCAAGCGCCTTGGCGTACTGCAGGTACTCCGCCACGGTCGGGATCTTGCCGAGGATGGCGGCAACGGCGGCCAGCTCCGCAGAGGCCAGGTAGACGTTGGCACCTTTACCCAGACGGTTCGGGAAGTTACGGGTGGAGGTGGAAACCACAGAGGCTCCTTCCGCTACCCGCGCCTGGTTGCCCATGCACAGGGAACAGCCCGGGATCTCGATGCGGGCACCGACGCGACCAAAGATGCCGTAGTAGCCCTCTTCGGTCAGCTGATCCTTGTCCATCTTGGTGGGCGGCGCGATCCACATGCGGGTCGGTAGCTCGCCCTGATACTTCTCGAGCAGTTTGCCGGCGGCGCGGAAGTGACCGATGTTGGTCATGCAGGAACCGATGAACACCTCGTCGATCTTGTCGCCAGCCACGTCGCTCAGCAGACGGGCATCGTCCGGATCGTTCGGCGCACACAGGATCGGCTCCTTGATGGTGGCCAGATCGATCTCGATGATTTCGGCGTACTCGGCATCCTTGTCCGCTTCCATCAGGGTCGGGTTGGCCAGCCACTCTTCCATCCCCTTGATGCGACGGGTGATGGTGCGCACGTCGCCGTAGCCTTCGGAGAGCATCCATTTCAGCATCACGATGTTGGACTTCAGATACTCGATGATCGGCTCTTTATCCAGCTTGATGGTGCAACCGGCAGCGGAGCGCTCGGCGCTGGCATCTGCCAGCTCGAAGGCTTGCTCCACCTTCAAGGTCGGCAGACCTTCGATCTCGAGGATGCGGCCGGAGAAGATGTTCTTCTTGCCCGCTTTCTCGACGGTCAGCAGCCCTTTCTGGATGGCGGCGTAGGGAATAGCATGAACCAGATCACGCAGGGTGATGCCCGGTTGCAATTCGCCCTTGAAGCGCACCAGCACGGACTCCGGCATATCCAGCGGCATCACGCCGGTGGCGGCGGCGAAGGCCACCAGACCGGAGCCCGCCGGGAAGGAGATACCGATGGGGAAACGGGTGTGGGAGTCACCACCGGTACCCACGGTATCCGGCAGCAGCATGCGGTTCAGCCAGGAGTGGATGACGCCATCCCCCGGACGCAAGCTCACACCGCCGCGGTTCATGATGAAGTCCGGCAGGGTGTGGTGGGTCTGTACGTCGATGGGCTTGGGATAAGCTGCGGTGTGGCAGAAGGACTGCATGGTCAGATCGGCGGAGAAGCCGAGGCAGGCCAGGTCTTTCAGCTCGTCGCGGGTCATCGGGCCCGTGGTGTCCTGAGAGCCGACCGTGGTCATCTTGGGCTCGCAGTAAGTGCCCGGGCGAATGCCCTTCACGCCGCACGCCTTGCCCACCATCTTCTGGGCCAGGGTGAAGCCTTTACCGGTATCGGCCACCGGCTGCGGGCGACGGAATACGGTGGAGAACGGCAGACCCAGCGCTTCGCGGGCCTTGTCAGTGAGGCCGCGACCGATGATCAGCGGAATACGGCCACCGGCGCGCACTTCGTCGATCAGCACGTCGGTTTTCAGTTCAAACTGCGCCAGCACCTGTTCGGTGCCGTGTTTGCAGATCTTGCCGGCATAGGGGTAGATGTCGATCACATCGCCCATTTCCAGCTTGGAGACGTCCACTTCGATAGGCAGTGCGCCGGCATCTTCCATGGTGTTGAAGAAGATCGGGGCAATCTTGCCACCCAGACAGACACCGCCAGCGCGCTTGTTCGGCACGAACGGAATGTCGTCACCCATGAACCAGAGCACCGAGTTGGTGGCGGATTTACGGGAAGAACCGGTACCGACCACGTCACCCACATAAGCCAGCGGGAAGCCTTTCTCTTTCAGGGCATCGATGGTCTTGATGGGGCCGACGGCGCCATCCTTGTCCGGAGTAATGCCGGGACGGGCGTTTTTCAGCATCGCCAACGCGTGCAGCGGAATGTCCGGGCGGGACCAGGCGTCCGGTGCCGGCGAGAGGTCGTCGGTGTTGGTTTCGCCAGTCACCTTGAACACGGTGACGGTGATCTTCTCGGCCAACTCCGGGCGGGAGAGGAACCACTCGGCATCAGCCCAGGATTGCATCACCTGTTTGGCGTGGGCATTGCCCGCCTTGGCCTTCTCTTCCACGTCGTGGAAAGAGTCAAACATCAGCAGGGTGTGGGAGAGCCCCTTGGCGGCCAGCGGCGCCAGGGTGGCGTGATCCAGCAGGTCGATCAGCGGCTGAATGTTGTAACCACCCTGCATGGTGCCCAGCAGCTCGACAGCTTCGGCGGCAGTCAGGATGGGAGAGTGGGCTTCGCCCTTGGCGACGGCGGTGAGGAAGCCGGCTTTGACATAGGCCGCTTCATCAACACCGGGGGGAATACGGGAGGACAACAGCTCTTTCAGAAAGTCTTCTTCGCCAGCGGGCGGGTTCTTGAGCAGTTCAACCAGGGCGGCGACCTGCTCTGCATCCAGAGGTTTGGCGACCACGCCCTCGGCAGCACGTTCTGCGACGTGTTTACGGTATGTTTCAAGCACGACTAATTCCTCTTTGGTCTTTTTTTGGGGTTCGCCCAAGCTCGCGGCGATCGTCCTTGCGGGACACCCCGTAGGGTGCTCCCCACTATATAAGTTTTAACGACTAATTAAAATCCAAACCCTGTTTACTTATTCACCACAAAATCATAACCAATTAAACATGCTGGTATTTTTTGATAATTAATTGAACGTCATCAATCAGAGTTAACAAATTGGCATCATTTCGGCATTATTCGAACGTACTACCCAATTGCAGATAGAAGACGTCATTGCCCCCCTCCGCCATGCCGTAGCCGAGGAACACAGGGCCGAGGAAGCTCTCCACCCCGACATAAAGCGACCCGGCGGTAAACGAGCTCTCCAGACTGATATCCTCCCCCTTGTTCCAGACCCCGCCCTGCTCCAGAGATCCGCCCAGATAGAGCGGCATCTTGAGGGCACCGAAGTCATTGTCTGCCACCCGATAGATGTAACGCAGGCCACCAAACAGGCTGTAGCGACCGCTCAGCTGGTAGCGCTGGAAACCTGAGAGGCGGAACAGCCCGCCCAGATCCTGAATATGCAGTGGCACCACCTCTTCACTGCCCGAGCCACCCCCTTCGAGGATCAGGTTGAGGCTGTGCCTGTCCCATGACCAGGGCTTGATCATGGAGAGTTGATAATTCCAGCCTTCACTGCGGCCATCTGCCGACTCGAGTCCATCCACACTGACGTGGGAGTGGCCCAGTTTCATATCCCACTTCACCCCCTGATAGGGGAAATAGCGGCTATCCAGATTGTCGTGTTCAAAGCGGACATAGGGGCCCCACGCCGTGGCATCCCCTTGCAGCTCTTTGAAGTTTTTGATCTCGATACTGCCCGTCTGCCCTTCCAGCCCCATAGACAGGCGGCTCCAGGGCTGACGATTCCAGCCGACCGCCAGATCGGCGCTGAAGAAGGAGTACTCGGTATCGAGATAGGTAAATATCGGTTCGTCCGGATCCGGATTAAAGAGGCTTCTCTGGGTCTGGTCATAGGCCAGGCTCGCCTCGCCATAGAAGGTCTGGGAGGGCTCCAGCGGTGTATAGAAGTCGGTCTTGATATGTTTGGCCGTGCCCAGTGATGCCTCGGTCAACCACTCGGCCCCCCACTCGTTGACGTTGGTGAGGGTGTAGGACATGCCGACGTTGTAGTTGGAGGTATTCTCGAAGTCATCGGTGAAACCGAACTGGAAGTTGAGGTAACCAGGCCCCCAGTTCTTCTCGCTGGCATCCACTACCAGCACGTTCTCCCCATCGCGCTCCTCCACTTCATAGGTGATGCGGTCAAACGACTCCAGCGCATAGAGGCGGCGAATGCCAGCCTCCAGACTCTCGTTGGTCTGGATCTTGTCCGGCCGAACCTTCAGCATGGCGTGCACCGTCTCGTCGGAGAGGCGCGACTTGTTGATGATCTCCACCTTGTCGATGAAGTAGGCGGGTTGACCACTTCGCTCGGCACGGCGGCTCAGCTTCTGGTTGCGATAGGCGTTGTACTGCGCCTTGGTGAGCGACAGCTTATCGAGTTGCAGCGACGCCTTGTACGCCGCCGCCTCACCCATTTTGATCCCCTCCGGCATGCGGGCAAAGTCGGCGATCCCCATATCGCCAAACTCGGGAGCGATCAGTATGTCTTTCGGCCCCATCAGCGCCTTCTGCTTGTCGGTACCCACCTGGGTCATGTAGGTGGTGAGCTGGTCGATCATCGCCAACCCTGACTTGAGTGATTCACGGGTACGCAGCTTGGCACCGATATCCACCGCGATCACCACGTCGGCCCCCATTGCCTTGGCGACATCCACCGGCATGTTGTTGACGCTACCGCCGTCCGCCAGGATGTGCCCCTCCCACTCCACCGGCTTGAGGGCACCGGGAATGGACATGGAGGCCTGCATTGCCTTGGCCAGGCTGCCGTGATCCAGCACAAAGGGGGTGACCGTCTCCATGTCGGTCGCCATGGCGCGGTAGGGAATGGGGAGATCGTCGAAGCTCTCCTGTACCGGCAGGTTGGAGGTGGCCCCCCGCAGCAGGCTGGCCATGGATTGGCCCTGGAAAAAACCGTCCGGCAGCTGGGTGGTGTCGCCATTCACCCCGATATCGGTGCGCAGCTGATACTGCTCGTTCTGCTGCTTTTTACGCAACGACAGCTCGTCGCGGCCCACCTTGTCCTGATAGCCCTTGTTCCAGTCGATGGCCAGGGTAGTGCGCTTCACCTCCTCGGCACTGAGCCCCATGGCGTACATCCCCGCCACATAAGAGCCCATGCTGGTGCCGACTATGATGTCGACCGGAATCCGTTTCTGCTCCAGCACTTTGAGGATGCCGATATGGGCCGATCCCTTGGCACCGCCGCCGCTGAGCACCACCGCAATTTTCGGGCGCTCCCCCTGTGCCGCCACAGCCAGCAGCGGGCAGGCCGCCAGCATCACCAAAAGCAGACGGGTCCATCCCGCACCTAAGCTGCGCATCATATTTTCCATATTATTCAGAGGGTCAGTCACCAAGGATGGCCTCTACTATAAGGGGCCCGGCAGTTAGCGCAACCGTCAATCCGCCTCCCGCCTGTGCTGCATGGCGAAGGGGCGAGTCGCCGCCCCTGTGAGCGCAAACGTAATCCGCAAATAAAGGGCTGCAAGCCTCATGGGTAGCGCCGCGCTGCCGCTAATATGAGCGTCGTCAATCTCAACCTTTTGAGCACCTTTATGCTGGCAACCCTCACTCTTAAACAGAAAATACTGGCCACGGTCACCCTGGCCGTGGTCGTCTCCTGCCTGCTGGTAGGCTACTTCAGTCAACGCTCGGCCCAGCAACTGATCGAAAACCGGATGTTCGAGCAGGAGCTCCCCAACCTGACCCAGCGGATCAGCAAGGAGATTGAACAGGATCTCCACGGCATCGCCCAGGCCGCCCGCCAACTGGCCACCGACCGCTTCATTCTCGACTGGGTGGATCGGGGCATGCCCAAAGAGCAGGAGCCGATCCTCATCAACCAGCTCAAGGATGTGGCCAACCAGTATGGTCTGGTGACCGCCTCCTTCGCCGATCGCCAGACCGCAGCCTACTACAACCAGGATGGCTTTCTGCGCAACCTGACCCCAGCGCAGGACGCCTGGTTCTATGACTACACCAAGAGCCAGAAGGAGATGACCCTCAGCATCTTCCGCGAGAGCAACGGCGAGGTGAAGCTGTTCGTCAACTTCCAGCAGCTCAACGGGCGCGGGCTGGCCGGCTTTGCCAAATCCCTCGATACCATGGTGACCATGGTTTCCAACTTCCGGCTGGAAGAGAGCGGCATCGTCTTTATGATCGATGGCAGCGGCAAGGTGAAGCTGCACCCCGAGGCCAACCGTATCGAACGCGATACCTTGGGCGGCATCGCCAGCGGTGATACCGGCAGCCTGCTGGCCAAACGTCCCTTTGCCGTCATCAACGCCGAAGTCAATGGCGAGCCCATGGTACTGGCCAGCAGCTATATCCCGCTGCTCGACTGGTATCTGGTGGCCCAGGTGCCAGAAGCCGAGATCTATGCCGAGCTGGATCAGACCCGCAACGAGATCCTGATGATCTCGCTGGTGATTGCCATTGCCATGGGGCTGATGGGGATGCTGCTGGCAGGCTCGGTCAGCCGCCCGCTCAACGAACTGGCCCGCCTGTTCAAGGAGCTGGGCAGCGGCGATGGGGATCTTACCCAGCGCCTCAAGGTGGAAGGACGTGACGAGCTGAGTCAGGTCGCCACCGGCTTCAACAACTTCGTCGCCAAGATCCACGGCTCCATCGAGCAGGTAGCGGAGAACTCCCGCCAGCTCGCGGCCACCGCCAACGAGGTGGCCAACAAGGCGCAGCTGACCCAGCACAACTGTACTGCCCAGCGTGACCGCACCGTGCAGGTGGCCACCGCTATCCACGAAATGGGGGCCACGGTGAGCGAGATCGCCGGTAACGCTTCGCTGGCAGCCGAAGTAGCCAGACAGGCCAACGATCAGGCCGATGCGGGTGCGGTAGTGGTGGCGCAGGCGCGCCACGGCATCGTCGACCTCTCCGGCGAGATTGAGCAGGTGGCAGGGGTTATCGAGTCGCTGGCGAGCCAGACCGACTCCATCGGCAGTATCCTCGAAACCATCCGCAGCATCTCGGAGCAGACCAACCTGCTGGCATTGAACGCCGCCATCGAGGCCGCTCGCGCCGGTGAACAGGGTCGCGGTTTCGCCGTGGTGGCAGATGAGGTGCGCAATCTGGCCAACCGCTCCGCCGCCTCGACCGCCGAGATCCAGGGGATGATCAACCGCTTGCAGGAGCAGAGTGCCCGCGCGGTCAGCGCCATGGCGCAGGGGCGCAACCAGAGTCTGGAGGTAGTGAGCCAGGCCGATGAAGCCAACGCAGCCCTCGGACAGATCACCGCGCACATCACCCAGATCAACGACATGAATATCCAGGTCGCCACCGCCACCGAGGAGCAGTCCAGCGTGGTCGGCGAGATCAACCGCAACGTGGAAGATATCAACCAGCTCACCATGGAGACCGCCGATATCGCCCACCAGCTGACCGAATCGAGCCGCAGCCTGCAGCAGCTCTCCGGTCAGCTGGACAAGCTGGTTGGCAACTTCCGGCTGTAGTCTGCATCCCACTTATGAAGACTCACCAGAGGGCGCTGCGGCACCCTCTGTCATAGCCACGGCAAACGGTGACGCACGGCCATTCAACCGCCGTTATGCGGCTCTCGAAATGCCTCATAATCAGGGAAATATGAGGAGGAGTTATGGGCAAACTGATAGTGATGGTGTTGCTGGGAGGAATGCTCAGCGCCTGCAGCAACGGGCCGGTGCGGGTACACGGCGCCGACGTGAGCGTAGACGATACCCGGATCCGGGTCAGTGACGGCAGTGGTGGCGGTTATGGCACCTTCTGCCCGCCCGGTCAGGCCAAGAAGGGGCGCTGCTAACCTCTTAGCCAAACCCCGAAAACAAAAAGCCGCTCAAATGAGCGGCTTTTTCATGAAGATGGCAGAAGATTACTTTTTCTTCTTGGCCTTGGCGTTCGGCAGGTCGGTGATGGAGCCTTCGAACACTTCGGCAGCCAGACCCACGGACTCGTGCAGAGTCGGGTGAGCGTGGATGGTCAGCGCGATATCTTCGGCGTCAGCACCCATCTCGATGGCCAGGCCGATTTCACCCAGCAGTTCACCGCCGTTGGTACCCACGATGGCACCACCGATGACGCGGCCGCTCTCCTTGTCGAAGATCAGCTTGGTCATACCGTCGGAACAGTCGGACGCGATGGCGCGACCGGAAGCAGCCCACGGGAAGGTAGCGACTTCGAAGTTCAGGCCCTGTTGCTTGGCTTCCTTCTCGGTCAGACCAACCCATGCCATCTCTGGCTCGGTGTAGGCGATGGACGGGATCACTTTCGGGTCGAAGTAGTGCTTCTTGCCGGCGATAACTTCGGCGGCAACGTGACCTTCGTGAACACCTTTGTGTGCCAGCATCGGCTGACCCACGATGTCACCGATGGCGTGGATGTGCGCCACGTTGGTACGCAGCTGCTTGTCCACCTCGATGAAACCGCGCTCGGTCACGGCAACGCCTGCCTTCTCGGCATCCAGCATCTTGCCGTTCGGCACACGGCCTACGGCAACCAACACGTTGTCGTAACGAACCGGCTCGGCCGGGGCGTGCTTGCCTTCATAGGAGACGTACAGGCCGTCTTCGCGCGCTTCAACTGCGGTGACCTTGGTCTCCAGCATGATGTTGAATTTCTTGGCCACACGCTTGGTATAGATCTTGACGATGTCTTTGTCGGCAGCCGGAACCAGCTGGTCGGCAAATTCCACCACGTCGATCTCGGAACCCAGAGAGGAGTAAACGGTACCCATCTCCAGACCGATGATGCCGCCACCGATAACCAGCAGTTTGCCAGGAACGGTTTTCAGCTCCAGCGCATCGGTAGAGTCCCATACGCGCGGGTCATCGTGGGGAATGAACGGCAGCTTCACCGGACGGGAACCGGCCGCGATGATGGCGTTGTCGAAGGTCACGGTAGTCTTGCCGTCTTCCCCGGTCACTTCGAGCGTGTTCGGGCCGGTAAATTTACCCAAGCCGTTAACAACCTGAACTTTACGCATCTTGGCCATGCCAGCCAGACCGCCGGTCAGCTGGTTGATAACCTTCTCTTTCCACAGACGGATCTTGTCGATGTCGGTCTGCGGTGCACCGAAGACGATGCCGTGCTCGGCCAGCGCTTTGGCTTCTTCAATCACTTTAGCAACGTGCAGCAGCGCCTTGGAGGGGATGCAGCCCACGTTCAGGCAGACGCCACCCAGGGTGGAGTAACGCTCGACGATAATAGTATCCAGACCCAGATCGGCTGCACGGAAAGCAGCGGAATAACCGGCAGGGCCAGCACCCAGTACTACGACCTGGGTTTTGATTTCTTTACTCATCATGACCTCTTTGTCGTTCTTATATCCCCGGACAGCGCAGTCTTATACCGAAACGGGTGGCTGCAGCCGTGAAAAAAACGGGGCAAGTTTACGATCATGTTAATGAAATGAGAAGTAAAAAGGGCAGGCTCTGGGCCCGCCCTCTCACTTACAGGACCAGTCGACGAATGTCGGACAGCACACCGTTCATGGTGGTGATGAAGCGAGCCCCATCGGCACCATCGATCACCCGGTGGTCGTAGCTCAGAGCCAGCGGCAGCATCAGGCGCGGCGCGAACTCTTTGCCGTTCCACTTCGGCTTCATCTCGGACTTGGAAACACCGAGGATGGCCACTTCCGGCGCGTTGACGATCGGGGTAAAGCTGGTACCGCCGATGCCACCCAGGCTGGAGATGGTGAAGCAACCGCCCTGCATGTCGGCAGCGGTCAGCTTGCCGGCACGGGCCTTCTTGGAGATCTCGGCCAGATCGCGAGACAGCTCCATGATGCCCTTCTTGTTAACATCGCGCACCACGGGCACAACCAGACCGTTGGGGGTATCTACCGCCACACCGATGTGGATGTACTTCTTCATGATCAGCTTGCTGCCATCTTCGGACAGGGAGCTGCAGAAGCGCGGGTGGGCTTCCAGCGCCTTGGCGGCGGCTTTCAGGATGAACACCAGCGGGGTGATCTTCACGTCTGCCTTCTGCTTCTCGAGCATCGCATTCTGCTCTTTGCGGAACGCTTCCAGCTCGGTGGTATCGGCTTCGTCGAACTGGGTGACATGAGGGATCATGACCCAGTTGCGGTGCAGGTTCGGACCGGAGATCTTCTGGATGCGGGTCAGCTCGACCTCTTCCACATCACCGAACTTGCTGAAGTCTACTTTCGGCCACGGCAGGACGCCCAGACCGTTGCCACCGGCTACGCCAGCAGAGGCAGGAGCGGACTCGGCACGCTTGATGGCATCCTTCACGTAGGCTTGCACGTCTTCTTTGACGATGCGACCCTTGCGACCGGAGGCTTTCACCTTGGCCAGGTTGACGCCGAACTCGCGCGCCAGACGGCGTACCGCCGGAGAGGCGTGTACATAAGCGTCGTTGGCAACGAAATCGGTCGCAGCGGCAGCAGCCTGAGCAACCGGAGCCGGAGCAGCAGTAACAGGGGCAGCGGCGACCGGAGCGGCAGCTTGAGCAACCGGCGCGGCAGCAGGAGCTGCGCCAGCCACTTCGAATACCATGATCAGGGAACCGGTGGAGACCTTGTCACCCGCCTTCACCTTGATCTCTTTGACCACACCGGCGAACGGCGCAGGCACTTCCATGGAGGCCTTGTCACCTTCCACGGCGATCAGGGACTGGTCAGCTTCAACCTTGTCACCCACGGCAACCATGATCTCGGTGACTTCCACTTCGTCGCCACCGATATCCGGTACGTTGACCTCTTTGGCAGCAGCGGCAACCGGGGCAGCAGCCACGGGCGCGGCAGCTTGAGCCGGAGCAGCAACGGCAGCAGGCGCAGCGCCAGCCACTTCAAATACCATCACCAGAGAACCGGTAGAGACCTTGGCACCAGCGGCAACCTTGATCTCGACCACGCGACCGGCAAACGGCGCTGGCACTTCCATGGAGGCCTTGTCACCTTCCACGGCAATGATGGACTGGTCAGCTTCAACCATGTCGCCCACGGCAACCATGATTTCAGTCACGTCCACTTCGTCGTCACCGATGTCCGGTACGTGCACATCTTTGCGCACGGCAGCGGCAGGTGCGGCGGCCGGAGCAGCGGCAGCCGGTGCAGCAACTTCAGCAGGGGCGGCAGCGCCTTCGGCTTCGAAGATCATGATCTGGGAACCGGTGGCAACCTTGTCGCCTACCTTGATCAGGATCTCTTTAACGATACCGGCAGACGGGGCCGGTACTTCCATGGAGGCCTTGTCGCCTTCTACCGCGATGATGGACTGGTCCAGCTCGACCTTGTCACCCACGGCCACCATAATCTCGGTGACTTCAACTTCATCGGCGCCGATATCCGGCACCATAATCTGTTTGGACATTGTGCTTTATCCTCTTGCGTCGATCCGCGTGACTGGTTGATGCCGCCACGCACATCTCGCGTTAACCGTTTTAAATCCTGGCAGGGTCACGCCGCATGACGGCGCGACCCTTGATCCACTTACGCGTACAGCGGGTTGACCTTGTCGGCATCGATGCCGTACTTGGCGATGGCGTCGGCCACAACCTGCTTGTCTACCTCGCCGCGCTTGGCCAGTTCGGTCAGAGCAGCAACCACCACGTAGAACTCGTTCACTTCGAAGTGACGACGCAGGTTGGCACGGCTGTCGGAACGGCCGTAGCCGTCGGTACCCAGCACGCGGTAGTTCTCGGTCGGAACGAAGGCGCGAACCTGATCGGCGAAGGACTTCATGTAGTCGGTCGCAGCGATGGTGGCTTCGGAACCCAGTACCTGAGCGATGTAGGGAACACGCGCTTCAGAGGTCGGGTGCAGCATGTTCCAGCGATCCGCGTCCTGACCGTCACGGGCCAGCTCGTTGAAGGAGGTGACGCTGAACACATCGGAACCGATGCCGTACTCGCTGGCCAGGATCTGGGCAGCCTTGCGCACGTGCCCCAGGATGGAACCACAACCCAGCAGCTGAACTTTCGCCTTGGCACCGGCGACGGATTCCAGCTTGTAGATACCCTTGCGGATGCCTTCCTCGGCGCCTTCCGGCATGGCCGGCATGGCGTAGTTCTCGTTCAGGGTGGTGATGTAGTAGAACACGTTCTCCGGGTTCTCACCGTACATGCGGCGCAGGCCGTCCTGTACGATCACCGCCACTTCATAGGCATAGGACGGGTCGTAAGAGATGCAGTTCGGGATGGTGTTCGCCAGGATGTGGCTGTGACCATCTTCGTGCTGCAGACCTTCGCCGTTCAGGGTAGTACGACCGGAGGTTGCACCCAGCAGGAAGCCACGGGCTTGCTGGTCACCGGCTGCCCACGCCATGTCGCCGATCCGCTGGAAGCCGAACATGGAGTAGTAGATGTAGAACGGGATCATCGGGCAATCGTTGGTGCTGTAAGAGGTCGCAGCAGCCAGCCAGGAGGACATGGCGCCCAGCTCGTTGATACCGTCTTGCAGAACCTGACCCTGCTTGTCTTCCTTGTAGTAGGAGACGATGTCGCGGTCTTGCGGGGTGTACTGCTGACCGTGCGGGCTGTAGATACCGATCTGGCGGAACAGACCTTCCATACCGAAGGTACGGGCTTCGTCAGCGAGGATCGGAACGATGCGCTTGCCGATGGACTTGTCTTTCAGCATCACGTTCAGGGAACGCACGAACGCCATGGTGGTGGAGATTTCGCGCGCTTGCTCGCCCAACAGCGGGCCGAAGGCATCCAGCGCCGGGATTTCCAGCTTGGTGGTGCTTTCGCGCAGACGGGTCGGCAGATAGCCTTTCAGGGCTGCACGACGAGCATGCAGGTACTTGTGCTCTTCACTGCCCTCTTCGATCTTCAGGTACGGCAGATCGGCCAGCTGCTCGTCGGCCACCGGCAGGTTGAAGCGGTCACGCAGGTGACGCACGGAGTCCAGCTCCATCTTCTTGACCTGGTGAGCGATGTTCTTGCCTTCGGCCGCTTCACCCATACCGTAACCCTTGATGGTCTTGGCCAGAATAACGGTCGGCTTGCCCTTGGTCTGGGTCGCCTTGTTGAATGCAGCGAACAGTTTGCGAGGATCGTGACCACCGCGGTTCAGAGCGAAGATCTCCTCGTCGGTCATGTCTTTGACCAGCGCGGCAGTTTCCGGATAACGGTTGAAGAAGTGCTCGCGGATGTAGCCACCGTCGCGGGACTTCATGGTCTGGTAGTCACCGTCCACAGTCTCGTTCATCAGCTGGATCAGCTTGCCGGAAGTGTCTTTCTTCAGCAGCTCATCCCACTTGCGACCCCAGATAACCTTGGTCACGTCCCAACCGGCGCCAGCGAACAGGCCTTCCAGCTCGTTGATGACCTTGCCGTTACCGACAACCGGACCATCCAGACGCTGCAGGTTGCAGTTAACCACGAACACCAGGTTGTCGAGCTTTTCACGCACGGCAACAGTCAGGGCACCTTTGGCTTCCGGCTCGTCCATCTCGCCGTCACCCAGGAAGGCGTAAACGGTCTGCTCGGAGCAATCCTTGATGCCACGGTCGGTCAGGTACTTCAGGAAGCGAGCCTGATAGATGGCGGCGATGGGGCCCAGACCCATGGAGACGGTCGGGAACTGCCAGAAGTCCGGCATCAGTTTCGGGTGCGGATAGGAAGGCAGACCCTTGCCGTCCACTTCCTGACGGAAGTTGTCCAGCTGCTCTTCGGTCAGACGACCCTCAGCAAAGGCGCGAGCATAGATGCCCGGGGAAATGTGACCCTGGAAGTAAACCAGATCGCCACCATCCTTCTCGTTGCGAGCACGGAAGAAGTGGTTGAAGCAGACATCATAGATGGTCGCAGAAGAAGCGAAGGAAGACATGTGACCACCCAGGTCCAGGTCTTTCTTGGAGGCGCGCAGCACGATCATCATGGCGTTCCAGCGGATGATGGCGCGAATGCGGCGTTCCATCTCCAGGTCACCCGGGTAGTCCGGCTCATCGCTGGACGGGATGGTGTTGATGTAATCGCGATTTGCCTTGGCAGCCACGTCCACACCGCTTGCGCGGGCTTTCTCGGCCAACTGTTCAAGGATGAACTGAGCGCGTTGCGGACCCTCTTCACGCAGCAGGGATTCCAGAGAGGCAAGCCACTCCAGCGTTTCTATCGGGTCCACATCGTTCTTCAGGATATCAGACATGGCTGGTTCCTATGTTGTTGTGATTGCACGGCATTGCACGGCGAAGGGCGCAAGCATTCGACAATAAAGCCTTGTGGGATTAGTTTTCCTGCTGACGGATCCGACGCATGGATCGCTGGATCCGGCTGTCTTCCCTCTGCATATCCAACAAGGTGTCCTCGATAAAGGCCAGATGCTCATGACAAGCTGTTCTGGCCCGCTCCGGAGCCCCCGAAAGAATAGCCTCGATCAGATTCGCGCGATGGCGACGTATCTTGGCTACCACTCCCGGGCGGCGATTCAAAATCTCGTTATTCTGCAGAATGTTCTGTTCGAGCATCGGGCTCATGGCCCGCAGCAGGTGCAGCAGCACCACGTTGTGGGACGCCTCGGCCACCGCAAGATAAAACTGGGTCACGGCTGCCGATTCGGCCACCAGCGAGCCCAGCTGCCCCGCCTCTTCGATGGTGGTTTGCACCTGACGAATACGCTCGAAATCAGACCCGGTTCCCCGCAAGGCCGCGTAGTAGGCACAGATGCCTTCCAGCGCGTGGCGAAACTCCAGCAAGTCATACTGGGCTTCCGGGTGGGTACTGAGCAGTTCGAACAGAGGATCGGCGATCCCCTTGCTCAGGGCATTCTGCACATAAGTGCCGCCGCCCTGACGGCGATAAAGCAATCCGCGCGCTTCCAGTCGCTGGATGGCTTCGCGCAAGGAGGGGCGCGATACCTGAAACTGGATGGCAAGTTCCCGCTCGGGAGGCAATTTCTGCCCCGGCTGCAGGCTGCCTTCCAGAATCATCTGTTCCAGCTCGGCGACAATGGAGTCGGCCAACTTGGGTTGCGTAATCTTGCGATAGGGCATGAGGCTACTTTGTTAAATTGGTATTACCAATTTTATGGATGGGGCGAAAATTAGCAGAGGCCTTTTGAAAAGTCCACTCAAAAGATGATCTGAGTCAAGAATCAACCCCACCACTTAAGGGGTAAAGCAGGGGAAACATGATTTATCTCATAGAAAATGGTCTGACCAATATTCTTGACTGCGCTCACAAATAACATATGTGCAACCAGAAGCAAAAATGGCCTGCCAGATCGGCAAGCCATTGATTTTAAAATCCAAACTAAATTTGAATATTTACTTTATCTGTTTAGTAACTGACGGTAGTAATCCCACTGGAAACTGGCCCCGGGATCCGTCTTGCGCCCTGGCGCGATATCGCAATGGCCGACAATTTTTTCGTGGGTAATCGCCGGATAGCGCTCCGAGATGGCTCGAGTGAGCCCCGCCAGCGCCCGGTATTGAGCCTCGGTATAGGGGGTTTCGTCGGTCCCTTCCAGCTCGATGCCAATGGAGAAGTCATTGCACGCCTCCCTCCCCTGCCAGCTCGAGACACCTGCATGCCAGGCGCGCGCGCCAAACGGCACATACTGCACCAGCTCGCCATCACGGCGGATCAGACAATGAGCCGAGACTCGCAGCTGATGGATACCGGCAAAATAGGGGTGAGCCTCAGGGTCGAGTCGTCCCATAAAGAGATCGTCGATAAAGGGACCGCCAAACTCCCCCGGCGGCAGGCTGATGCCATGTACCACCAGCAGGGAGATATCGTCCGGCACGGCCCGTTCGTTGTGATGGGGAGAAGGCACCCGGCGCGCCTGCTGGCACCAGCCAGCGGCATCGATAGAGAAACAAGGTTGCGAAGCGAGTTGAGTCATCGGCTACTCGAGTTGACTGATAAATGGCGAGAAAACGAAGATACCTGATAGGCAACCCGACACCAACTCACTGAATCAATGGGAAGTGGTATGTTAGGCTGAGTCATCTTCCGCTCGATATGGATGGGGTATGCAGCACACGGCACGCTGGATGTGGTTACTGGCCTGGCTCTCTTTGATGGGCCTGCTGACCCTCTATTTTCACTCCCGCAACCAACCAAGCGTCACCGCCAGCGGCGAGCTGTTGCTGCGGGCCGACCAGAGCGGCCACTATCGTCTGGAGGGTGCCATTAACGGCCAGCCGGTGCAACTGCTGCTCGATACCGGCGCCACTCGCATCACCATTCCGCAGCAGGTTGCCGAGCGCCTCGGCCTGACCGCTCATGGCAGCAGCCAGGTCAATACCGCCGCGGGGCAGGTCCGGGTCGGCAACGGCACCATCGAAACGCTGGCGATGGGGCCATTGACCTTGTACGATCTGGCCATCTTTATCAATCCGGCGGCAGACGGTGACGAAGTGCTGGTTGGCATGAACGCCCTCGGTCGGCTGGAGCTGGTTCAAAAGGAGCGGCAACTGCTGCTCAGACCCTTGCAGGAATAAGGCATGTTTCAACAGGATGTCAGCCGCGCCGTGCGCGCCGCACTACTCGAAGATCTGGGCGATGCCCTCACCACGCTGGACCAACCGGACGCCAGCGCCGATATCACCGCCCAGCTGATCCCGGCCAACCGGATGGCCAGCGCCCGGGTCATCACCCGCGAGGCCGGAGTGTTCTGCGGCCAGCCATGGGTGGATGAAGTCTTCCTGCAACTGAAGGCCCAGCTCGGTGGCGAAGTGAAGGTGGAGTGGAAGGTGCAGGATGGGGAAGTGCTCTCCCCCAATCAGGAGCTGTTCCGCCTCCACGGCCCTGCCCGCCTGCTGCTGACCGGCGAGCGCAATGCGCTGAACTTTGTCCAGACCCTCTCCGGCGTCGCCACCCTCACCGCTCGCTATGTGGCGGAGCTGGAGGGCACTGACTGCCGCCTGCTCGACACCCGCAAGACCATACCGGGGCTGCGCACCGCCCAGAAGTACGCGGTCGCCTGTGGCGGCGGCAAGAATCACCGCATCGGCCTCTATGACGCCTATCTCATCAAGGAGAACCATATCCTCGCCTGTGGCGGCATTGTCGAGGCGATTAATGAGGCTCGCCATCTCAATCCGGGCAAACCAGTAGAGGTGGAAGTGGAATCGCTGGCCGAGCTGGAACAGGCGCTGGCGGCCAACGCCGATATCGTGATGCTGGACAACTTCGACGTGACCATGATGCGAGAAGCGGTCGCCATCAATCAGGGCCGCGCCAAGCTGGAGGTCTCCGGCAATGTGACCCTCGACACTCTGGCCGAGTTTGCCGCCACCGGCGTCGATTTTATCTCGGTCGGGGCACTGACCAAGCATGTGCGGGCACTCGATCTCTCCATGCGCTTTATCCAACCGTGAGACGCCCCCCACAGGCTTGAGCAAACACTCGATATAACCGGACAAACAACTTGCAAAAGGCGCCAGAGGCGCCTTTTCTTTATGCAGGATCCCTCGGCAAAGGAGTGTACAGACGGACCCTAATTCGGCCACAGAAAGAGTCATAGGAAGCCACTTCTTTTATGACACGCATCAAGTTTTTGCTAAATGAAAGAAGTGTGATTAACAAAATGGACAATCTCTGTTGCCACCCCTGACAGCTCGGATAAGATACTGACGTGCAGATGATTTTCCACCGGCACTTCCCAGGAACCAAGGATAAAAGGATATTTTCCATGAACAGCAAAATGAAGAAACAATCAGGCTTTACCCTTATTGAATTGATGATCGTGGTTGCGATCGTGGCCATCTTGGCCGCCGTCGCGCTGCCGGCATATCAGAACTACACCAAAAAAGCCAAAATGACTGAGGTTGCTTCTGCTACCGGTAAATACAAAACCTCTATTGAAGTCTGTGTGCAAACTAAAGGCACTGCTTGCGTCTTAGCCGACATTCAAAGTGGTGCTGTTGCGCAAGGAAATGTCACAACAACCGTGACTGGAGGAGGAACCTCTGCTTGGGTTGTAACTTCAGCACCAACAGCGAGCGCCGCAGCAGGCTCACTTGCACCTCTTGTCGTTGGAGACACTGCAATTTTGACAAGCTCAACCCCTTCCAATACAGACCCATTAACATGGACTCTTACTTGTGCAGCAACGGCAGCAGATTATTGCCCAGCTAAATAATGACCTCTAGCCCTAATAGCGGCCTGGCGTTAAGCCTGGCCGCCTCTTCACTGATCAGTGAAGAGGATTCCCAGCGCTATCTGAGCCAGGCCAAGGCCCAGCGCAAACCCTTTGTGACCTTTCTGATAGAAAACGACATCCTCGACAGCAAGGCGCTCGCCGATTTTTGCGAGCTGGAGTATGGGGTACCTCTGCTGGATCTTGCCGCCTTCGATTTGGCCGAGATCCCGCAGAAGTACCTCAATCAGAAACTGATTGAGAAGCACCACGTCCTGCCCATCTATACCCAGGGCCACACTCTCTATATCGCCATGTCGGATCCGACCAATGTGTCGGCCCTGGAGGACTTCGGCTTCAGCTTCGGGCTCCATACCGAGGCGCTGCTGGTGGAGGAGAACAAGCTCACCGCCGCGATCGGCAAGCTGCTGGAGAGCGAAAACGACGCCCTCGGCATGGAGGATATCGACGAGGCCGAGATCTCCGACCTCGAGGTAAGCGACGAGAACAGCCGGCTGGACGAGAGCGTCAATACCGCCGATGACGATGCCCCCATCGTCAAGTACATCAACAAGATCCTGATGGATGCCATCAAGCGCGGTGCCTCCGACCTGCACTTCGAGCCCTATGAGTTCAAATATCGAGTGCGCTTTCGCATCGATGGCATTTTGCACGAAATCGCAACCCCGCCGGTCAATCTGGCCAACCGCTTCTCTGCCCGCCTCAAGGTGATGGCGCGGCTCGATATCGCCGAGCGGCGGCTGCCGCAGGATGGCCGCATCAAATTGAAGCTGTCGCGCAACAAGTCGATGGATATGCGGGTCAACACCCTGCCCACCATGTGGGGGGAGAAGATCGTTATCCGTCTGCTCGACTCCTCGGCGGCCCGCCTCAATATCGAGCAGCTTGGCTTTGACGACCGCCAGAAGGCACAGTACCTGCGAGCCCTCTCGAAACCGCAGGGGATGATACTGGTCACCGGCCCCACCGGCTCGGGCAAGACGGTCTCGCTCTATACCGGCCTCAATATTCTCAACACCACCGAGGTAAACATCTCCACCGCCGAAGATCCGGTGGAGATCAATCTGCCGGGCGTCAACCAGGTACAGGTCAACCCCAAGGCGGGGCTCACCTTTGCCAGCGCCCTGCGCTCCTTCTTGCGGCAAGATCCGGATGTGGTGATGGTGGGGGAGATACGGGATCTCGAAACCGCCGAGATCGCCATCAAGGCGGCACAAACCGGCCACCTGGTGCTCTCAACCCTGCATACCAACTCGGCTGCCGAAACCCTGACCCGGATGATGAATATGGGGGTGCCCGCCTTCAATATTGCCTCTTCGGTCACCCTGATAATGGCCCAACGGCTGGCCCGCAAGCTGTGTGACCACTGCAAGGCGCCGGAGGTGGTGCCGGAAGCCGAGCTGCTGGAGCTGGGTTTTACCCCGCAGCAGCTGGCAGCCGGCTTGCGACTGTTCAAACCGGTTGGTTGCAAGGAGTGTTCCGGCGGCTACAAGGGGCGAGTCGGCATCTACGAAATCATGCTAATGTCGGAAAATATCGCAAAATTGATCATGCAGGGGGCCAACTCCCTGCAAATTGCGGCGATTGCCCAGAAAGAGGGCATGCGCACCCTGCGCACTTCGGGACTGGAGAAGGCACGGCTTGGTGTCACCAGCCTTGCCGAGGTCAACCGGGTCACCACCAATTAAACCTCGCCAAGATGCGAGCAAGATGATCTACCAGCAAGCGACCAGATGGTGCCAAGCCGTTTGAGGATATTTATCAGGTCAGATGGTTCAGGGGCTCCCTGACCATCCGCCCAATTGCAGGATGCAAAGATGGCAACCCTAACGAAAAAGAACAACACCCCGAAAAAAGTCTTTGCCTTCCGCTGGCACGGGGTCAATCGCAAGGGGCAGAAGGTCTCCGGCGAGCTGCAGGCTGACAGCATCAATACCGTCAAGGCGGAGCTGCGCAAGCAGGGAGTAAACGTCACCAAGGTGGCCAAAAAATCTCAGGGGCTCTTCTCCAAAGGCGGCGCCAAGATCAAGCCGATGGATATCGCGATTATCTCCCGCCAGATCACCACCATGCTCTCCGCCGGCGTACCGCTGGTGCAAAGCCTGCAGATCATCGCCCGCAGCCACGAGAAAGCCGCCATGCGCGAGCTGATGGGTGAGATCGCCTCCGATGTTGAGACCGGAACCCCCATGTCGGAGGCGTTGCGCCGCCATCCCCGCCATTTTGACGATCTCTACTGCGATCTGGTTGAGGCGGGGGAGCAATCCGGTGCACTGGAGACCATCTACGACCGTATCGCCACCTATCGAGAAAAGTCGGAAGCGCTCAAGTCGAAGATCAAGAAGGCCATGTTCTATCCCACCATGGTTATTCTGGTGGCCATAGTGGTGACTTCCATCCTGCTGCTGTTCGTCATCCCCCAGTTCGAGGATATCTTCAAGAGCTTTGGCGCCGAGCTGCCGGTGTTCACCCAGTTTGTCATCGGCATCTCACGCTTTATGCAGAACTGGTGGTATGTCTTCTTCGGCGGAGCTGCGCTCGCCATCTTCCTCTATGTGCGCGCCTGGCGCGCCTCCCAGAAGGTAAGGGACAATACCGACAAGTTTGTGCTCACCATCCCGGTAGTCGGTATGATCCTGCACAAAGCGGCGATGGCCCGCTTTGCCCGCACACTCTCAACCACTTTCTCGGCCGGTATCCCGCTGGTGGATGCACTCATCTCGGCGGCCGGTGCCTCCGGCAACTATGTCTATCGCACCGCCGTTATGGCCATTCGCAACGAGGTGGTGGCCGGTATGCAGATCAACGTGGCAATGCGCACCGTCGATCTCTTCCCGGACATGGTGATCCAGATGGTGATGATCGGCGAGGAGTCCGGTGCCATCGATGATATGCTCTCCAAGGTTGCCACCATCTTCGAGCAAGAGGTGGACGACCTGGTCGATGGCCTTACCAGCCTGCTGGAACCCCTCATCATGGTGGTGCTCGGGGTGCTGGTCGGCGGCATGGTTATCGCCATGTACCTGCCCATCTTCAAACTTGGCGACGTGGTGGGTTGATTCATCAGGGCAGGGCGCCAAAGCCATGCCCTTACCTCATTCAAAAACTGACGGTTGGTTATGACACTTCTTCTCGAGCTGGCTCACGGCTTGCCATGGCTCTTTTTTTCGCTGGTTTTTATCTTTTCCCTGATGATCGGCAGTTTCCTCAACGTGGTGATCCACCGCCTGCCCATCATGCTGGAGCGAGAGTGGCAGGCCGAGTATCGCAGCTACTTCTCCCCCGACGAAGAGGCCATCGCACCAGAGCGCTACAACCTGATGGTACCGCGCTCCGCATGCCCTCACTGTGGTCACCCCATTACCGCCATCGAGAACATTCCGCTGCTGAGCTGGCTCTGGCTCAAGGGGCGTTGCCGCGACTGTCAGGCGCCCATCTCGGCCCGCTATCCGCTGGTAGAGCTGATAACAGCCCTGCTCTCGGTGGCCGTTGCCATGGTCATAACGCCGGGCTGGGGCACACTGGCCGCCCTGCTGCTGACTTGGGTATTGGTGGCCCTCACCTTTATCGATCTCGACAAGATGTTGCTGCCAGATCAGCTCACCCTGCCCCTGCTGTGGGGCGGTCTGCTGTTCAATCTGGCAGGTGGCTTCGTACCGCTGGCGGATGCCGTGATTGGCGCCATGGTCGGCTATCTGGTGCTCTGGAGCCTCTACTGGGCCTTCAAGCTGCTCACCGGCAAGGAGGGGATGGGCTATGGCGACTTCAAGCTGCTGGCGGCGCTGGGTGCCTGGCTCGGCTGGCAGGCGCTGCCGATCATATTGCTGCTCTCATCCCTGGTCGGCGCCGTGATCGGCATCAGCCTGATCGCCTTGCACAAACACCATCAGGGCAAGCCCATCCCCTTCGGCCCCTACCTCGCCATCGCGGGCTGGATTGCCCTGCTGTGGGGCGATACCATCACCAACTGGTATCTCTCTACCCTGCTTTGAGCAAGAGGCCCCCCATGTATGTAGTTGCTATTACCGGTGGTATCGGCAGTGGCAAGACCACCATCGCCAATCAGTTTGCCGAACTGGGTATCGAGGTGGTGGATGCCGATGTGATCGCCCGCGAGGTCGTAGAGCCGGGCACCCCGGCCCTTGCCACCATCGCCGACCATTTTGGCCCGGATGTGATTGAGCCGAGCGGTCAACTCGACCGTCGCACCCTGCGCGAGCGGGTCTTCAGCGACCCGCAGGCCAAGGAGTGGCTCAATGCACTGCTCCATCCGCTGATTCGCAGTGAAATGCTGCGCCAGTGTGCCGCAGCCAGTTCTCCTTACTGCCTGCTGGTGGTGCCGCTGCTGGTGGAGAACAAACTCACCGGCCTCGCCGACCGGGTGCTGGTGATCGATGTGGACGAAGCGACCCAGATTGAGCGCACCTGCCGCCGTGATGGCGTCAGCACCGAGCAGGCCAGAGCCATCATCGCAGCACAGGCCAGCCGGACAGAACGGCTAGCTGCGGCGGATGATGTCATCGAGAACGCCAATGGCAGCGAAATGGCGATAAAAACGCGGATTTTGGCACTACACGAGACATATCTGGCATTTGCCTCTCAACAACCCCGTCAACAGTGAGTACACTAGGCCGGTTTATGGCTGGCCAGGATTAGGCATGATTTACGATTTTCCCCTCAATGAAAAAAGCCGGACCTACCTGCGTCTGGAGTCCCTGTTTTCCCAAATTCGCGACAATCTGGAGAGCGAGCAATCCTGGGCCCATATCGCCTTCTTCAAAGGGCTGTTCGATCTGCAGGAGCTGCTGGAGCGTGGTGACTTGCGCGCTGACCTTATCAAGGATCTGGAGCGTCTCGGCCAACGTCTGAGCCACTGGGCCAGCCTGCCCGACGTCGATCTGGAGCAGATCAAACAGATGCAGCAAGAGAGCAGCCAGCTCTCCCGCAACCTGCTCAACTCGCCACGCCCGGGAGCCCGCCTGAAAGAGGATCGTCTGCTCGGTTCCATTCGCCAGCGCTTCTCCATCCCGGGTGGTCTGTGTGCCTTCGACGTGCCCCAGCTGCACCACTGGCTCGGAACCCCGGCCATCACCCGTCACCAGCAGATGCAGGGCTGGCTTAGCGACATCACCCTGCTGATGAACGCCATCACCCTGTTGCTGCGTCTGTGGCGTGAATCGGGCAGCTTCAGCGAGCAGGTGGCGACCAACGGCTTCTTCCAGGACACCGCCGAAAGCGCCGAGCTGATCCGCATCAAGCTGCCGGGCAATCTGTTCTGCTACCCGACCCTGAGCGGCCACAAGAATCGTTTTGCCCTGCGCTTCCTGCCTACGGGCGAGCAGCAGATTGGCGATGTGCCATTCCAGCTCGCCTGCTGCTAAGGAGTACTTATGGTCACCAAGGTAAAGTGTCCGACCTGCCAGAGCGAAGTGGAGTGGGGCTCGCAGAGTCCGTTCCGACCTTTCTGCAGCAAACGCTGCCAGTTGATCGATCTCGGCGAGTGGGCTGATGAAGAGAAACGGATACCCGGGGAGATCAACCCGGATCTGCTGCCAGAGCAGGAAGAGGGCGATCAGTGGCTATAAGCCCCTGGTCACTCTCCGCTATAAAATAAAAAAGGGCCGATGGGCCCTTTTTTGATGCTTGTTGTTGCAACCGGTTCAAGCCAGCAGGCCTTGAAGCCGCGCGACAATCGGACCGTTGGCATCGGGAAAGTGGTAGTTGTGCAGCTCGGACACCGGCACCCATAGACACTCCTGCCCCTCTTTGCCGAACGGCTCGCCGCTGAAACGGGTCACCTTCCAGATATCCAGCAACACCTGCTTCTCGGGGTAGTCGTGCTGCAGCTCCATGAAAGGGGCACAATCCTGCACCCGGATGCCGATCTCTTCCCACAGCTCCCGATCCAGTGCGGTGAGAAGATCCTCGCCCGACTCGACCTTGCCACCTGGAAACTCCCAGCGATCCCCCTGATGGCGATCGGAGGAGCGTCTGGCGATAAAGATATCGCCCTGTTCATTCTCGATGACGCCAACCGCTACCCAGATCCGCTTTTTCTGTTCCATCTTGTTACCTTTGTACGCTATGGCTGACCAGGCCGTTCAATGTGCCCAACCTCCGGCTGGATGAACGGCCGATGATGCCTGATATCCGATAACCCTTGGTCAGATGGCGCCACCACAGTGACGTCGCCACCCTCTGACAAAAACAAGGCGGGCACCGGGCCCGCCTTGTCATAGCACTGCATCGATCAGGTCAACTGACCGTGGCAATGCTTGTATTTCTTGCCTGAACCGCACGGGCAGGGATCGTTGCGACCAACCTTCTGCTCATCGCGCACGAAGGTGGTGTGGCCCTCTTCACCTGCGGCCTGTTCATCGGCCAGCTGGCTCTCAGCCGCGGCATGGGTGTAGGTACGGGGAGCGGCTTCCGCCTGCTGGCGCTGCTGCTCTTCCATCGCTTCCACATCGCGCTCCTGCACCTGAACACGGCTCAGGATGCTGACCACGTCGCGCTTGAGGGTTTCCAGCATCTGGGTGAACAGATCGAAGGATTCGCGCTTGTACTCCTGCTTGGGGTTCTTCTGGGCGTAGCCGCGCAGATGGATGCCCTGACGCAGGTGATCCATGGCCGCCAGATGCTCTTTCCACAGACCATCCAGAGTTTGCAGCATCACTGCCTTCTCGAAGTTGCGTAGCACCTCTTTGCCAACCAGCTCCTCCTTGTGGGCATAGAGCTTGGTGGCTTCGTCCAGAATGCGCTCGCGCAGCTTCTCTTCATACAGCTTGTCATCTTCCGCCAGCCACTGCTGCAGCGGCAGATCCAGCGCAAAGTCTGCCTTCAGGCGCGCTTCCAGACCCGGCACATCCCACATCTCTTCCAGAGACTGGGGCGGGATGTACTCGTCAATCACGCTGCCGTAGACATCATCACGGATAACGTGGATGGTCTCGGAGATATCGTTGGTATCCAGCAACTCGTTACGCTGCTCGTACACTACCTTGCGCTGGTCGTTGGCCACGTCGTCAAACTCCAGCAAGCTCTTGCGGATGTCGAAGTTGCGACCTTCCACCTTGCGCTGGGCATTTTCGATCGCCTTGGTGACCCAGGGGTGTTCGATGGCTTCGCCCTCTTCCATGCCCAGCTTCTTCATCATGCCGGTGACGCGATCGGAGGCGAAGATCCGCATCAGAGTATCTTCCATGGAGAGGTAGAAACGGGAGGAGCCCGGGTCACCCTGACGACCGGAACGGCCGCGCAGCTGGTTATCGATACGGCGGGACTCGTGACGCTCGGTACCGATAATGTGCAGACCACCGGCGGCCAGCACCGCATCGTGACGCACCTGCCAGGCGGCTTTCAGCTCGGCAATCTGCTCGCTGGTCGGGTTCTCCAGCTTGGCAATCTCAGCCTGCCAGTTGCCGCCCAACACGATGTCGGTACCACGACCGGCCATGTTGGTGGCGATAGTGACCGCGCCAGTCTGACCGGCCTGGGCAACGATCTCCGCTTCCATGGCGTGGAACTTGGCGTTCAGCACCTTGTGCGGGATCTTCTCCTTGGTCAGGATGCCGGAGAGCAGCTCGGAGTTCTCGATAGAGACAGTACCAACCAGTACAGGCTGGCCCTTGGCCACGCACTGACGGATATCTTCGATGATGGCGGCATACTTCTCGTTGGCGGTCAAGTAGACCAGATCGCCCATGTCCTTGCGCACCATCGGCTTGTTGGTCGGGATAACCACGGTATCCAGGCCATAAATCTGCTGGAATTCAAAGGCTTCTGTATCCGCAGTACCTGTCATCCCCGCCAGCTTGTTGTAGAGACGGAAGTAGTTCTGGAAGGTGATGGAGGCCAGCGTCTGGTTCTCGTTCTGGATCTTCACCCCTTCCTTCGCTTCAACGGCCTGATGCAGACCATCAGACCAGCGACGACCCGGCATGGTACGACCGGTGTGCTCATCGACGATGACGATCTCGTCTTTCTGGACGATGTAGTCCACGTTGCGCTCGAACAGGGTATGAGCACGCAGACCGGCGTTCACGTGGTGCAACAGACTGATGTTGGAGGCGGAGAACAGGGAATCGTTCTCATCCAGCAGCCCCTCTTTCTTGAGCAGCTCTTCCACGAAGATCTGGCCGTTTTCGGTCAGCAGCGCCTGACGGTTCTTCTCGTCTACCGTGTAGTGACCGTCACCGGTGTACTCTTCGGTATCTTCCTTGTCCTGCTTGACCAGCAAGGGGATCAGCTTGTTGACACGAATATAGAGCTCGGAGCTGTCTTCGGCCGGGCCTGAGATAATCAGCGGGGTACGAGCTTCATCGATAAGCACCGAGTCAACCTCATCCACCAGCGCGTAGTTGAGCGGACGCTGTACCCGTTGCTCCGGCGAGAACGCCATGTTGTCGCGCAGGTAGTCGAAACCGAATTCGTTATTGGTACCGTAGGTGATGTCGGCGGCGTAGGCGTCACGCTTCTGGGACGCATCCATGCCGGGCACATTGCACGCAACGGTCATGCCGAGGAAGGCGAACAGCGGGCGGTTCGCCTCCGCATCACGTTTGGCCAGGTAGTCGTTTACCGTCACCACGTGGACGCCACGACCGCTCAGGGCATTCAGGTAAGCTGGCAGGGTTGCGGTCAGGGTCTTACCTTCACCGGTTTTCATTTCCGCGATGCGGTTGGAGTTCAGCACCATGCCGCCGATCAGCTGCACATCGAAGTGACGCATGCCAAACACCCGCTTGGAGGCTTCACGCACGGTCGCGAACGCTTCCGGCAGCAACTGCTCCAGAGTCTCACCCTGCTCGATACGCTGACGATATTCAGCCGTTTTGGCCTGCAACTCGGCATCGGAGAGAGCCTCGAACTGCGGCTCCATGGCATTGATCTGTTTTACAATTTTGCGCAAAGCCTTGAGCGTTCTGTCGTTCCGGCTGCCGATAATCTTGGTAAGCAGTGTGCTAATCATGGGTACCAACTATTTCTGGTTATATAAAGCGTTCCGTCACTGGAACCTGAAGAAAAAAACCTAACCCCGGCTGGCACTGAGAAAGCGTGCGGGGTTGACCTGACGACCATCTTTCAACACTTCGTAATGCAAATGGACCCCGGTCGCGCGACCGGTGCGCCCCATCAAGGCAATTTTCTGCCCCTGATCAACCAGGGTGCCCACCTCGACCAGCAACCTGGAGTTGTGGGCATAGCGGGTGACCAGACCATTGCCGTGATTAATCTCCACCATATTGCCAAATTCCGGATGACGGCCGGCCCAGCTGACAATGCCGGGCCCGGTGGCCAGAATCGGGGTTCCGGGTTTGCCACGGAAATCGACCCCTTTATGCATCTTGGCACGCCCATTGAACGGATCGACCCGTCCGCCAAAGCCGGATGAGACCCAAACTCGCTCTTGTTTGACTGGCGTGCCGGAAATAAAACCGGCATCGGTGATATGGTGATTCATGATGAAAGATTCAAGTACCGACAGCTGCTCTTCGCGGCTGCTGAGCTGCTGGCTGAGGTGTTTCATCGAAGCCTGCAGCTCGTTGAGGCTCACTTCCAGATCTTCATCGTAAGAGGGACCGCCCATGGGGGGCAGCTCTTTGAAATTGAACTCGTCGGGATCGAGGTCGGCCTGTTCGGTCAGTCGCTCGCCAAGGGCATTGATACGACCCAGCTGCCCCTGCATGGTGCCCACCTGAGCAGCCAACATGGCCAGCTGTTCGCGCGCTTCGTCACCGCTCTGCTCGGCGGAGCGCTGTTCGGCCATGGCCAGCGCTACTTCCAGCGCCTCCATTTTCTGGTGCCAACTCTGCCAGAGCCAGCCACCACCAAGGGCCAACAGGGAGAAAACAATACCGCCGACCCATGCCAGACGTTGTTTGGGCAGGTGCAACTTGCGTCGCTGCTTGCCGTGGAGGATCAGGGTAATGCTCATAGAAATCAGTCTGCTCGGTCAGGTGCGGCCAGGAGCCTGCACGGGAAATAAAACCGGGAGATAATCGGTATTAAAGGATGGAGTAAACAAATGACGGAACGTCGGTGCGGAGAGAGGACCGACGTTCCGTTGCACAGCTATCAGGCCAGAACCAGACCGTTATCGTAGTAAGCGATAGGCGCTTTGTCGCCCTCACCCTCGAAGGTCACCAGTTCCCAAGCCTCCTGCTCGGCCAGCAAGGCACGCAGCAGCTTGTTGTTCAGGGCATGTCCGGTCTTGTAGGCACGGAACTCACCGATGATGCTGCGGTTACACATATAGAGGTCACCGATCGCGTCCAGCATCTTGTGCTTGACGAACTCGTCCTCATAACGCAAACCGTCTTCGTTCAGCACCCGATAGTCGTCCAGTACCACGGCGTTTTCCAGGCTTCCGCCCAGCGCCAGGTTCTGGGAACGCAGGTACTCGATATCACGCATGAACCCGAAGGTACGGGCACGGCTGATCTCTTTCACGAAGGAGGCACCGGAGAAGTCCAGTACGCAACGCTGATTGCGCCCTTCAAAGACCGGATGCTGGAAATCGATCTCGAGATCCATCTTGAAGCCGTTGCGATAGGGGTGGAATTCCGCCCACTTGTCGCCGTCTTCAACCCGGATGCTCTTCTTGATCCGCACAAACTGCTTGGCAGCATTCTGCTCACGGATCCCGACTTCCTGCAACAGGTAGATAAAGGGATGCGCACTGCCATCCATCACCGGGATCTCGGGCGCGTCAACCTCAACGTAGAGGTTGTCGATCCCCATCCCGGCCAGCGCAGCGGAGAGGTGCTCAATGGTAGAGACACGGACACCGGCTTCGTTGACCAGAGCGGTACAGAGCACGGTATCGCGCACCTGATCGGCATTGGCTGGCAGCTCCACCACAGGATTCAGGTCGGTACGCAAGTAAACGATCCCTGTGTTCACAGGTGCCGGACGGAACGTCATGGTGACTTTCCGGCCCGAATGCAGGCCGACACCAGTCGCCTGTACACTCGTTTTCAAGGTTCTTTGTCTAATCATGGGTGTACCCTAAACAGCTTAAAATCCGGACCAGATGGTCGTTGGCAGGCCATCTTAGCACATTCCTTGAACAACAAACAAACGAGAGCCATAAGAGGCTTAGTCAGCTTGCTTGCGCAGGAACGCCGGAATATCCAGGTAATCCGGTTCACGACGAGCTTGCGGCTCGGCGTTGACCACCTTGGCCGGGGCTTCATCCATCACGCGGCCTTGCATCATGTCGCTAACCAGCGGCTGACGCACCGGGCGCTCTTGCACCTGGCTGCTCTTGACCAAAGTGATGTCCGGCTTGCGCTCGGCACCGATACCGGTAGCAACCACGGTCACACGCAGTTCGTCGTGCATTTCCGGATCGATTACGGTACCCACAACTACAGTGGCGTTCTCGGAAGCGAAGGCCTTGACCGCGTTACCCACGGTTTCGAACTCTTCGATGGTCATGTCCATACCGGCGGTGATGTTGACCAGGATGCCACGGGCACCGGCCAGATCCACATCTTCCAGCAGCGGGCTGGAGATGGCTTTCTCGGCCGCTTCTTCGGCACGGTCATCACCAGAGGCGGAACCGGTACCCATCATGGCGGTACCCATTTCACGCATCACGGTACGCACGTCCGCGAAGTCGACGTTGATCAAACCCGGACGGGTGATCAGCTCGGCAATGCCCTGTACCGCGCCAAGCAGTACATCGTTGGCCGCCTTGAAGGCATCCAGCAGGGAGATACCGCGACCCAGCACCTTCAGCAACTTGTCGTTGGGGATGGTGATCAGGGAGTCAACATTTTTGGAGAGCTCTTCGATACCGTGCGCAGCGAAGCCCATCCGCTTCTTCCCTTCAAAGGAGAACGGCTTGGTCACCACAGCAACGGTCAGGATGCCCATCTCGCGGGCCACTTCGGCCACGATCGGCGCAGCACCGGTACCGGTACCACCACCCATACCGGCGGCGATGAACACCATGTCGGAACCGGTCAGCAGCTCACGCAGTGCTTCGCGATCTTCCATGGCCGCATCACGACCAACTTCCGGATTGGCGCCGGCACCCAGACCCTTGGTGATGCCACCGCCGATCTGCAGGGTAGTGTTGGCGCTGGAGTTACGCAGTGCCTGGGCATCGGTGTTGACGGTAATGAACTCAACACCCTCAATATTTTGACGAACCATGTGCTCGACAGCGTTACCGCCGCCGCCACCTACACCGATCACTTTAATGACGGCTTCGTCAGTGTGGCTATCCATAAATTCAAACATGTTGTCTCTCCGCTTTATTTGCCTGACTCAGCAAAATTCTTAGAACTCGCCACGCAGCCAGTTGCTAACCCGTTTGACCAGGCCACCGACGCTTGCCTTGGCGGCATATTCTTTGTTGCTACCTGTGGCTTGATGGGTGCGGCCATATTGCAGCAACCCGACCGCAGTCGAGTACACCGGTGCCTGCACGTAATCACTCAAACCACGTATGTTCATGGGCTCTCCCACCCGGACCTGGCTCTGGAAGATCTGCTCTGCACACTCCACAATACCTTCAATCTGGGCAGCGCCGCCGGTCAAGACCACACCGGCTGCCAGCTGATGCTTGACCCCCTGCGCTTTCAACTCGCTTTGTACCCGCACCAGCTCATCATTCACCATGGAGAGCAACTCGGTGTAACGGGGCTCAATCACTTCAGCCAGTGTCTGCCGTTGCAGGCTGCGCGCCGGGCGACCACCGACACTGGGTACTTCAATATTGTCTTCCTTGCTGACCAGACGACCGAGGGCGCAACCGTAACGCACCTTGATCGCTTCCGCGTCGAGCGGCGGCGTGCCGAAGGCGTAGGCGATGTCGCTGGTCACAGTGCTGCCAGCATACGGGATCACCTTGGTGTGGCGCAGGGCACCGCCGGTAAACAGCGACATATCCATGGTACCGCCACCGATATCCACCACGCAGACACCCAGCTCTTTCTCGTCTTCGGTCAATACGGCATAGCTGGAGGCCAGCGCGGAGAAGATCAGTTGATCCACGCGCAAACCGACCTTCTCCACACACTTCTCGATGTTGCGAGCCATGTCGTTGTGGCAGGTGATCAGGTGAACCTTGGCCGCCATCCGCACGCCGGAGAGGCCGACCGGATTCTTGATCCCTTCCTGATAGTCGATCGCAAACTCCTGGGGCAGCACGTGCAGCACACGCAGCTCGTCGGAGAGGCGAACCGACTTGGCGGTGTGGATCACGTTGTCCACATCCTCCTGGGTCACCTCCTCATCGGAGATGGGCACCATGCCGGTCTCGTTGCGGCAGTCGATATGCTTGCCGGACAAACCCAGATAAACCGAGCTGATCTGGCAGTCGGCCATCATCTCGGCCTCTTCCACCGCACGGCGCAATGACTTGACCACGGAGTCGAGATCGTTGACCCCACCCTTCTCCATCCCGCGGGAGGCGTGACTGCCCATACCGATGACGTTCAGCTCACCGTCCGGCAATACTTCCCCGACCAGAACCGCCACCTTGGTTGTGCCGATATCCAGTCCGACAATCAAATTCCTATCTGCGGTGTTGGTCATGCACTTTCTCTTCGCTCTTCTTCCAGCCAACTGCCACACCGGTATCGTATCGAAGATCCACATACGCAACCTGCGAACGGGGTTCGATAACCGGGAAGGCATCGATAAATCGCTGCAACCTGAGCGCTATGTCGTTGCGACCCAGAAACAGCTTGATATTGCCATCCAGGGTCAGCTCCCAGGCATGGCGGGGAGTCAGATTCACTCCCAGCAACTTGTATCCCTTGGCAGCCAGTTGCGACTCGTACTGCCGACTCTCTTTCAACACCATGGCGGCCTGGTCATCCGGCCCCGACAACTGCATCAGCGGCGTCTTGACCCGATCCGGGGCGCTGAACACCTTGCCCTTGGTGTTGACGAAGCGGTTGCCGTTCCAGCGCGCCGCTACGTCCTGTTCCGTCAGGTAGACCTTGATCTTGTTCGGCCACTTCTTGCGTACCGATACCGAGGCCACCCATGGCAAGGCATTGAGCCTTGCCTGCAATTCATTGACATCCAACTCGAAGAAGTTGCGTAATTCGGCACCATCCAGTACCGCTAACCGCAGCTCCTCCGTCTCCAGATACTGATGTTGCCCTTGCAGCAACAATTCGCTCATGGGCAACCGATTGGCATCCGTCAGCCAATCTTTAACATCCAGCGCCGTCCGGTAGCAGCCCCATATCACCAGCAGGAAAAACATCACCCCTGCGATGAAGCCACCCTTGGTGCGCCCCTGTGCCCTTGCCTCCACCCGTTCGATCCCCGTGTAACGCGCTAAACCGGCCTTTGACAGACCGGTTCGCCATTATATAGGCCCCGGCTTGGCGGTCAAAATACTCATTGGGCCCTCAGGCACCAGATTTCATGCTATCTATGCTCAATTTCATCTCGCCAAGACGACGGGCCAGTGCCCCGACGTTCCCGGCGCCTTGAGTCAGCACCAAATCCCCCTCGCCAATCAGGTCGGCCAGCACGGCTGGCACGTCATCCGGTGTAGCGACGAAGATGGGTTCCAGGTTGCCGCGCGAGCGAATGGAGCGGCACAGTGCCCGTCCATCAGCGCCCGGGATCGGCTCCTCACCGGCAGCATAAACCTCCAGCATCACCAGCACGTCTACCTTGGAGAGCACATCGGCGAAGTCCTCGTAGAGGTCGCGGGTGCGGGTATAACGGTGCGGCTGGAACACCATCACCAGACGCTTCTCGGGCCAACCGGCACGGGCGGCATTGATAGTGACCTTCACTTCGCTCGGGTGGTGGCCGTAATCGTCCACCAGCATCGCCTTGCCACGACCAGTTTCGAACTCGCCATACTGCTGGAAGCGACGGCCGACACCTTCAAACTTGGCCAGCGCAGAGATGATGGCCTCGTCGCTGACACCGTCTTCCGTCGCGACAGCAATCGCCGCGGCGGCGTTCAAGGCGTTGTGAATGCCCGGCAAATTAAGGGTGACCTGCAGTTCACCCGCCTCTTTGCGGCGCACCCGGAAGCGGCTGTGGTTGTTGGTCTGGACAAAATCCAGTACCTGCACGTCAGCGTCTTCAGAGAGACCGTAGGTCAGGGTCGGGCGGGCAATCTCCGGCAACATGCCACGGATCACCGGATCATCGATGCAGACCACCGCCAGTCCGTAGAAGGGCAGATTGTGCAGAAACTCGATGAAGGTGGCCTTCAGCCTGGAGAAGTCACCGCCGTAGGTGTCCATGTGATCCGCTTCGATGTTGGTCACGATAGAGACCATCGGTTGCAGATGCAGGAAAGAGGCGTCGCTCTCGTCCGCTTCGGCAATCAGGTAGCGGCTGCTTCCCAAGCGGGCATTGGTGCCGGCACTGTTGAGCAGGCCACCGATGACGAAGGTCGGGTCGCGATCGGCTTCGGCATAGATGCTCGCCACCAGACTGGTGGTGGTGGTCTTGCCGTGGGTACCGGCAATGGCGATACCGTGCCGGAAACGCATCAGCTCGGCCAGCATCTCAGCACGCCGTACTACCGGGATCCGCAGTTCGCGGGCAGCCAGCAACTCCGGGTTGTCCTGCTTGATGGCAGTAGAAACCACCACCACGCTGGCGCCGTTGACGTGCTCGGCGTTGTGGCCAGTAAAGATATGGGCGCCCAGAGCCTCAAGCCGCTCGGTCACCGCATTGCGAGCCAGATCAGAACCCGTTACCTGATACCCTTCGTTGGCAAGTACTTCGGCGATCCCGCCCATACCGGCACCACCGATACCGATAAAATGGATGCGACGCACGCGGCGCATTTCGGGGATAACAGTACGCAGTTTTGCCAGTTCAACCTTGGTCATAATCATCTCTTTAGTCTGCCGCAGGCCATGTACCGTCAAAGCTCGGCTGCACAGCGGCATCAATACATACAGGTACAAGGCTGCACGGAGTCACCACTGCAACCTTGCTCATTAATCTTTACCACTCTGCCCACTGGCGAGCCGCTTGCACTCATCAGCAACCCGCTCGGCCGCATCGGTAATGGCAACGCGACGGGCGGCCTGAGCCATGCTAAACAGGGTCTCCCTGCGGCCAGCCAGCCAGGAGAGGCGCGCCGCCAGCGAGGTGGTGGTCAGCTCGGACTGGGGCAGGAATTCGGCCGCACCACCGTCGACCAGAGTCAGAGCGTTACGGGTCTGGTGATCATCCACTGCATGGGGCAGCGGGACGAAAATGGCTGCCACCCCGGCGGCGGCCACCTCGGATACCGTCAGGGCTCCCGCCCGGCAGACAACCAGATCGGCCCAGGCATAGGCGCCGGCCATATCCTTGATAAATTCACTCACCTCGGCATTGATGCCGTGCTGGGCATAGGCAGCAGACACTGTCTCGGCATTGCCCTTGCCACACTGGTGACGCACCTCGATAGGCACACCAGCCGCCGCCACCGCAGCGGGTACCTGCTGGTTGAGCACCCGGGCACCCAGGCTGCCACCGACGATCAGCAGATGCAGCGGCTCGGCTTCGCTGCGAAGCTGCGGATCCGGCAGGGCGACCACTTCGGGACGCACCGGATTGCCTACCACGGCGGTACGGCGGCTCGGCGCGAAGGCGCCCGGAAATGCCATCAGCACCCGCTTGGCAATACGCGCCAGCAGCTTGTTGGTCATGCCTGCAGCAGCATTCTGCTCATGGAGCAGCAACGGGATGCCGGAGAACCAGGCAGCCACTCCCCCCGGACCGGAGGCAAAGCCCCCCATACCGAGCACCACATCCGGGCGAACAGTCTTGAGCACCTGACGCGCCTGCAAGATTGATTTGACGATGCGATAGGGCGCCATCAGCAGTCGCTTGATGCCGTTGCCACGCACCCCCTGAATATCGATGAAGGAGATGGGATAACCATGGGCGGGCACCAGCTCCGCCTCCATCCGGTCCGCCGTCCCCAGCCAGTGGACAGTCCAGCCCTGCTCCCTCAGTCGATCGGCCACGGCCAGACCGGGAAAGACATGCCCCCCGGTACCACCTGCCATCACCAACAGCGTCTTGCTCACTAAACCTCCCGCACCCGCGCCTGGGCAGTCGCCTGACGCAACTCAAAATCGATTCGAATCAACATGCTCACCGCCACTGTCATGATGATGAGACTCGAGCCGCCGTAACTGACCAGCGGCAGGGTCAACCCCTTGGTCGGCATCATGCCGCTGGCTGCGCCAACGTTGACGAAAGTCTGGAAACTGAACCAGATGCCGATACCGATAGCCAGATAGCCATCATAGAGGCGGTCGGCTTGCAGGGCGCGATGCCCCAGCTTCAACGCCTTGATCGCCAACGCAAAGATGAGACACAGGGCGCCCAGTACCCCAACGTAACCCAGCTCTTCGCCGAGGATCGCAAACACGAAGTCGGTATGCGCTTCCGGCAGGTACTCCATCTTCTGGATGGAGTTGCCGAGCCCTTCGCCAAACCAGCTGCCACGGCCAAACGCCATCAGCGACTGGGTCAACTGGTAGCCACTGCCAAACGGATCGGCCCAGGGATCCATAAAAGAGGTCACCCGACGCATCCGGTATGGCTCGACGATGATCAGCATGATCACCCCACCAAGACCGCCACCGATAAGGATCATGAACTGCCACAGTTTGGCGCCAGCCAGAAACAGCATGCCGAACGAGGTGACGAACATCACCACGGTCGACCCCAGATCCGGTTGCAGCAGCAACAGGATCGCCAACACCCCGAATACTGCCAAGGGCTTCAGGAAGCCAAGCCAGGCTTCACGCACCTCGTTCTGACGCCGCACCAGATAACCGGCCAGATAGACGAATAGGGCCAGCTTGCCAAACTCGGCCGGCTGCAGGTTGAAGGGGCCCAGTGGCAGCCAGCGCACCGCACCGTTGACATTGCGCCCGACCACCAGCACCAGTACCAGCAGCAGAATGGCCAGCAACAGCATGGGTCCGTTGTACTCCTGCCAGCGCGCCATCGGCACCTGCAACACAAACCAGGAGATACCGAGCGCCATCACCAGAAACATGGCGTGACGCTTCACAAACATGAAGGGATCATCCCCCAGGGAGATCCCCTCCGGGATCGAGGCTGATGCCACGATCACCACCCCGACCGCCATCAGGGAGAGCGCCAGCAACACCAACTGCCGGTCATAGAGGCCGGCAGGGCGCGCCGGCAATAGCCAGCGCTGGAACAGACCTGCGGCTGCGCGAAGGGCATTCATAGCGCCATCACCATCTCGGTAAAGCGATCGCCACGCACCTCGAACGACTTGAACTGATCGAGGCTGGCACAGGCTGGCGCCAGCAGCACCCA
Organism: Aeromonas sp. 602396; assembly: GCF_049173735.1. NCBI lineage: Bacteria > Pseudomonadati > Pseudomonadota > Gammaproteobacteria > Aeromonadales > Aeromonadaceae > Aeromonas > Aeromonas sp. 602396. The sequence goes on from NZ_JAAKSD010000012.1 coordinate 106,683, forward strand.
GTCACCGGGCTTGGCATCGGCAGCCGCCTTGGCAACCGCAGCGGCCAGGTCGGCCACCCGTTCGGTCTGCTCACCCAGCGCCAGCAGCACCTCGGCATCCTGACCGAAGCAGTACATGTGATCGATCTGGTTGCCCAGCAGCGCCTGGATCGGGCCAAAATCCTGCCCCTTGCCCTGACCACCGGCCAGCAGCAACAGGCGCCCCTTGACCGACTCGCGCACACCGGCAACGGCAGCTAGCGTAGCTCCCACGTTGGTGGCTTTGGAGTCGTTGATCCAGCGCACCCCGTTCACTTCGCGCACGAAACGGGCACGGTGGGGCAAGCCTTCAAAGCGGCGCAGCACGGTGAGCTGGGCAGCGCGGGGAATGCCGACCGCATCGCACAGCGCCATGGCGGCCAGCGCGTTGGCCTGATTGTGGGCACCGACGATCTTCATCTCGTCCACCGCCAGCAGCGGCTCGCCGTGCAGGGTCAACCAGTAGCGGCCATCCAGCAGGCAGCGGCCATAGCCATTGCAGTCAAGACCGAAGCTCTGCCACACCTGACCCACATCGGGCAAAGTCTGGGGATCGTCGCGATTGACCAGAATGTGTTTGGAGTGCTGATGGATCTCCATCTTGGCGGCACGGTAGTCGGCCATACCCTGATAGCGATCCATGTGATCTTCAGAGAGGTTCAGCACCACAGAGGCGGCAGCACGCAGGCTGTGAGTGGTCTCCAACTGGAAGCTGGATAGCTCCAGTACGCAGAGATCCATCGGCTGCTTGAGCAGCTCCAGCGCAGGCGTACCGATATTGCCGCCCACGCCCACCTTGAGCCCGGCTTCGGCAATCATCTCACCCACCAGGGTCGTGACAGTGCTCTTGCCATTGGAACCTGTGATGGCGATGACCGGTGTCTCGGTCTCGCGAACGAACAACTCGATATCGCCGACGATCTGCACACCACATTCGGCAGCCGCTTTCAATTCAGGGGTAGCCAGGGCAATGCCCGGGCTCGCGACGATCATATGCGCCTGTTTGAGTCGCTCACCATCCAGCCCGTAAATGAGTTCCACCTCGGCAGGTAGTTGATCCTTGCCGGGCGGGTTGGCGCGAGTGTCCATCACCAGTGGGGTGACACCACGGCCGAGGAAGTAGTCGACGCAGGAGAGTCCGGTTTTGCCGAGTCCGATAACGATGACCATGGCCTTACCTCACCTTCAGGGTGGCAAGACCCAGCAGCACCAGCACGAGGGTGATGATCCAGAAACGCACGATAACGCGCGGCTCCGGCCAGCCCTTCTTCTCGTAGTGGTGATGGATCGGCGCCATGCGGAAGATCCGCACGCCGCGCAGCTTGTAAGACCCCACCTGCAGGATCACCGAGACAGTCTCCATCACGAAGACACCGCCCATGATCACCAGCAGGAACTCCTGGCGTACCAGCACGGCGATGGTGCCGAGCGCGCCGCCCAATGCCAGGGAACCGACGTCCCCCATGAAGACCTGTGCCGGATAGGTGTTGAACCAGAGAAAGCCCAGACCTGCCCCGACGATGGCAGTACAGACGATCACCAGCTCGGAGGTATAGGGAACATAGGGAATATGCAGGTAACTGGCGAAGTTGACGTTGCCGGTTGCCCAGGCGATAAACGCAAAGCCGCCCGCCACCATCACGGTCGGCATGATGGCCAAGCCATCCAGACCATCGGTCAGGTTGACCGCGTTGGAGGTACCAACAATGACGAAATAGGTGAGCAGGATAAACATCAGGCCAAGTTGCGGCATCACATCCTTGAGGAAGGGCACCACCAGCTGGGTCTGACCATCATGGGTGGCCGTGACGTAGAGGAATACAGCCACTCCCAGCGCAACGGCGGATTGCCAGAAGTACTTCCAGCGGGCGATCAGGCCGTCGGTATTCTTGCGCACCACCTTAAGGTAGTCGTCGGCAAAGCCGATGGCGCCATAGGCACCCAGCACAAACAGCACCAGCCAGACATAGGGGTTGTCGAGGCGGCACCAGAGCAGCACAGACGTGAAAATCGCAGCAATGATCATCAGACCACCCATGGTCGGAGTGCCCCGCTTGCTGAGGTGGGACTCGGGACCATCGTTGCGGATCACCTGACCGAACTTCAGGATCTGCAGGCGACGAATGAGGCGCGGCCCCATCCAGAGCGCAACTCCCAGACCGGTAATGATCGACAGGATGGCGCGAAACGTCAGGTAGGAGAAGACGTTGAAGAAGGTGAAGTGCGGGGTGAGCAGTTCGGCCAGCCAGACTAGCATGTGGCTGACTCCTGATGGCCTTTGACCATCTCGACGATATCTTCCATGCGGGAGCCACGGGCACCCTTGACCAGAATCGAAATTTCCTGATGTGTATTTATCATTTGCGCAAGCACTTCAAACAACGACGCCTTGTTATCGAAATGTCGGCCAGCCGCGGCATCTGCGGTATAGCGACTATGTTCCCCTACTGTCAGCACGGCATCCAGACCGCACTCGCGGGCATGACGGCCAACCCGGGCATGTTGCTCGGCAGACTCCTCACCCAGTTCCCGCATGTCGCCAAACACCAGCACCTTAAAGCCGCTCATGGCGGTCAAGGCATCGATGCCCGCCAGCACGGACTCCACGCTGGCATTGTAGGTATCATCCACCAGAGTCAGACCGCCCCAGCGCTGGACGCAGAAGCGTCCCTTGACCGGTGCCATCTGCTCCAGCCCCACCTTGACGGAGTCGAGGGATGCGCCGAGGGCCAGACAGCCCGCGGCGGCAGCCAGCGCATTGGCTACGTTATGGCGGCCGGGGATCGCCAGAGTCAGGCTCACCTCACCCTGCGGGGTTACCATGACGAACTCGGCACAACCCTGAGCGTTGAGAACCACATCGCGAGCATGGAACGGCTGGCTCTGATCCTCGATGGAGAAGGCGCAGCGAATGCCACGCTCGCGCCACTTCGGCCAGAATTCGTTGTCGGCGTTGACGATGGCGGTGCCGCCTTCGCTCAAGCCCTCAAAAATTTCGCTCTTGGCGTGGTAGATCCCCTCAAGAGAGCCGAAGCCCTCAAGATGGGCAGCTGCGACGTTGTTGATGATGGCGGCATCGGGCTTGGCCAGCGAGGTAGTCCAAGCGATTTCGCCCTTGTGGTTTGCTCCCAGCTCCATCACCGCAAACTGGTGTTGCGGCTCGAGGCGCAGCAGGGTGAGCGGCACGCCCACCTCATTGTTGAAGTTGCCAGCGGTGGCCAGCACTTCCCCTTCGTTGCGCAGGATGGCAGTTGCCATCTCCTTCACCGTGGTCTTGCCGCAGCTGCCGGTAATGGCCAGCACTTTCGGATTGATGCGCTCGCGCACCAGCTTGCCGAGTCGGCCCAGCCCCTTGAGGCTGTCCGCCACCACCAGCTGGGGAATGGCCAGCGGCAGCTCACGCTCGACCAGCAGAGCAGAGGCCCCTGCCTGAACAGCCTGCTCGCAAAAATCGTGGGCATCGAAACGCTCGCCGCGCAGGGCAACGAACAGGGCACCCGCGCCCAAAGTGCGGGTGTCGGTACTGACAACGGTGATCTCGCCATCGTCACCAATCAGACGGGCATCGAGTACCTGCGCCAGCTCGGCAAGCCTGAGGGTCATCATTTGAATGACTCCAATAATGTGTGCAAGGCGGCCGCGACGGTTTCCCGGTCGCTGTAGTGCCGCTTGTCGGTTCCAATGATCTGATAATCCTCATGGCCCTTACCGGCCACCAGGATGATGTCCTGCTTGCTCGCCTGACCGATGGCCAGCGCAATCGCCTTGACCCGGTCGTGCTCCACCTGCACCGCAGCAGGATCGCGAAGACCCGCCACCATGTCGGCCATGATCCGGGCCGGCTCCTCGGTACGGGGATTGTCGTCGGTCAGGATCACGCGATCCGCATACTGCTCGGCCATGGCGGCCATCATGGGACGCTTGCCGCGATCGCGGTCGCCACCACAGCCAATCAGACACCAAAGCTGGCCGGTGCAGTGCACCCGCAGGGCCTGCAATGCCTTTTCCAGCGCATCAGGGGTGTGGGCGTAATCGACCACCGCCAGCGGCGTATCACCACCGCCGAAACACTCCATACGACCGGTCACTGGCTGCAATTTCGGGGCAGTTGCCAGTAGCTCATGGAAGTCGTAACCGAGCACCAGCATTACGCCCATCGCCGCCAGCACATTGCTGACGTTGAAGCGCCCGAGCAAGGGGGCGGATAATACACCATTCCCCCAGCTGGAGTTAATCTGCGCGCGAAAACCTTGCTGGTGAAAATCGAGCTGCTGCGCCGTTAATTGACGGCCAAAATGGTGTTCAATCGGGCCATTCACACTGAAAGCCACCGCTGCCGGGTATTTTTCGAGCCACTTGGCACCCAATTCGTCATCTCGGTTAATCACCGCATTCGACTCGTCGACCAGCTGCAGCAGCTGCTCCTTGGCCGCGCCATAGGCTTCCATGGTGCCGTGGTAGTCGAGGTGATCCCGGCTCAGGTTGGTAAAGACAGCGGCGGAAAAGGGCAGCGCGGCGACACGGTGCTGCACCAGACCATGGCTGGAGACCTCCATCGCCACCAGATCCGCCCCCTGCTCTTGCAGCGCAGCCAGATTGGCTTGTACCTGCACGGCGCTGCCAGTGGTATTTTCCGCTTCGATCAGATGGCCAAACAGGCCGTTGCCGATGGTGCCCATCACCCCGGCCTTACCACCCAGCAGGGTGCGCCAGTTGGCGACCAGCAAAGCGGTAGTGCTCTTGCCGTTGGTGCCGGTGATCCCGACCAGATCCAATTTTTGGGCTGGCTGATCGTAGAAATAGCCCGCAAGAGCAGAGAGGTGAGCGGGCAGATCCCGCATCCCGATACAGGGAACCGGAGTCGATGGTGGGATAAATTCACCATCCTCCTCAAACACAACAGCGGTCGCTCCCTGAGCAACCGCCTGTTCGATGAAACGTCTGCCATCCACCTGATGACCGCAAATAGCCACGAAGAGCGAGCCGGGGCCAACCCGCCGACTATCCAGCTGGATATCGGTCAGAGTGAGCGCCGGCGCCTGGATACCGAAGGGGCGCAGTAATGCATCAAGTGCGCGGGACAAGAGGAGCCTCCGTACGGGCAAGTTTGGCGGGCACCGCTGTGGGCACCGCGTCAGGACGAATGTTGAAGAGTTGCAGTACCCCGCCCATGGCCTCTGCAAACGGCGGGGTCGCCACGGCACCGCCATAGTAAGCACTGCCTTTTGGCTCGTTAATCACCACCACCATGACGAAACGGGGATTACTGGCAGGGGCAAAACCGGCAAACCAGGCCATGTAATCCTTGCCGTAGCCTCCGGCAACGGCGACCTTGGCGGTACCACTCTTGCCACCGACCCGATAACCCGGAATCTTGGCTTTGGGAATAGCGTTGTCGACCACGTACTCCAGCGCCTGCAGCATGGCGGAGGCGTTGTTGTGGTCGATCACCTGCTCACCCTTGGGCGGCGTGGTCACCTTGACGATGGAGATGGGCACTCGCTTGCCTTTGTTGGCCAAGGTGGCGTAGGCGGAAGCCAGTTGCAGCGGGGTAACCCGCAGACCATAACCAAATGAAAGGGTCGCCCGCTCGATATCGGACCAGCGCCGACGCTGAGGCAACATACCACCGCTCTCGCCCATCAGTCCGCTGCCGGTATCCATGCCGAAACCGAACATACTGAGGGTGTTGATCATCTCTTGGGCCGGCATCCGTAGCGCGATGCGCGACATGCCGATGTTGGAGGAGTAGCGCAGGATATCGTAAAGGTTGGTCGCCTTGTGAATACTGACGTCCTTGATCTGCTTGGCACCAATAAAGAGCGGGCCACCGGGAATGAAATCCTTCCAGCTGGTGACACCCGCCTGCAAGGCACTTAGCAAAATCAGCGGCTTGACTGTGGAGCCCGGCTCGTAGGTATCGGTCACCACCCGGTTGCGTACCCGGAAACTCTGATACTGGCCGCGGTTGTTCGGGTTATAGGAGGGGGTATTGACCATGGCGAGCACTTCGCCGGTCTTGATATCCAGCATCACCATGGAGCCGGACGTTGCCTTGTTCTCGTCGGTTGCCCGCTTGAGGGCACGGTAGGCCAATGCTTGCACCCGCTGATCGATGCTGAGCTGCAGATCGTTGGCGTTCTTGCCCTCTTTGACGATACCAAGACGCTCGATGACCCTGCCCTGCCGGTCCTTGCGCACCCGCATCTCGCCCGGTGTCGCCGTCAGCCACTCGTTGTAGCTGCGCTCGATCCCCTCGATCCCGTTGCCATCGATGTTGGTTACCCCCACCAGGTGGGCACTGATTTCGCCAGTCGGATAGAAGCGGCGCGACTCGGGACGCAGATAGACACCACCCAGCTTGAGCCCCTTGATGTATTCAGAGACAGCGGGCGTTACCTGACGCTGCAGATAGACGAAGCGCTTGCTGGGGTTGGCTATACGTTGCTTGAGAGTATTGATATCGATTTTGAGGACTGCTGAGAGCGCCATCCAAGCCCGCTCATTGTGGATAGCGCCGGACTCGTGCACAGTCTTGGGATCGGCCCAGACCGCCTCGACCGGAACGGAAACAGCCAGCTGTTCACCATTGCGATCGGTGATCATGCCGCGCACCGCCTGGGTGGAGGTGGTTCGCAGAGAGCGCATGTCCCCCTCCTGACGCAGACGATCCGGATTGATCACCTGGATCCAGGCCAGACGGAGGATCAGCCCGACAAAGGCGATGCCGATGAATACGACCAGCGTGCGGAAGCGCCACGGATAGATAGATGGCGCTTTAACGTTCGCTTTAGCGGTTTTGGCTGTAGCCTTCCGTTTCATGGCAGAGTAATTACCTTCTCGGTGGTCACCAGAGGGCGACCCATTTGCAACTTGTCCATGGCCAGCGTGGCGACCCGGGAGTGTTCCGCCAGAGTGCCCTGCTCCAGCAAGAGGTGGCGCCATTCGATATTGAGGCGATCCTCTTCCGCCATTAGGTCATTCTGTTTGGCGGTGAGGCCACGGGTCATGTTGGTCACCAGGATCACGGCAAACGCGGTCACCAGTACGGCAACCGACAGAAAAATCTGCAGCTTGTGCCGCCAGAGATCGGCAACGATCTCCTTGGCTAGGTGGACACGTACTTCGCTCATCGCTTACTCCGCCAGCCGCTCGGCGACCCGCAGCACCGAGCTGCGCGAACGGGTGTTTTCAGAGACCTCATGATCAGAAGGCTTGAGCGCCTTGCCGACCGACTTCAATTTGCGACCGCCAGCCAGCTGGGCCTCGGTCAAGGGAATGCCGTAGGGCACTTCAGGCCCCTTCTCGTGCTTGCGAATGAAGTGTTTCACCAGCCGGTCTTCCAGCGAGTGGAAGCTGATCACAGACAGACGGCCATGTGGTGCCAGCACGTCCAATGCACCGTTGAGCGCGGTTTCGATCTCGTCCAGCTCGCTGTTGATATAGATGCGGATGGCCTGGAAACTGCGGGTTGCCGCATGCTTGCCCTTCTCCTTGCTCGGATTGACCCGGGCAATCATCTCAGCCAGCTGACGGGTACGCACGTAAGGCTCGGTCACCCGGTCGTGGACGATGGCGCGGGCGATCTTCTTGGCAAAGCGCTCCTCACCGAAGGTCTTCAGCACCCAGGCGATATCATCCACATCGGCCTTGGCAAGCCACTCGGCGGCGCTCTGGCCGGAAGTGGGGTCCATCCGCATATCGAGCGGACCATCTTTCATAAAGCTGAAGCCGCGCTCGGCATCATCCAGTTGGGGTGAAGAGACCCCCAGATCCAGCAGGAAGCCATCCACCTTGCCCAGCAAACCGCGCTCATCCAGATAGGAGGCGATGCCGGAGAAGGGGCCGTGCACGATTTCGAAGCGGGGATCCTGGATCTTGGCCGCTTCGGCGATCGCCTGCGGGTCGCGGTCGATGGCGATCAGGCGGCCATTCGGGCCAAGGTGCTGCAGGATCAGACGAGAATGACCACCACGGCCAAAAGTACCGTCGACGTAGACACCGTCCGGCTTGATGGCCAGACCTTCAACGGCTTCGTGCAGCAGCACTGTGATGTGTTCAGCGGCTTGGGTCATTTATAAAGAGAAATCCTGTAGTCGTGGTGAGCTTGCCCAATCGTCCCCGGGCAGACCCAAGATGTCGTCATTGACCTGTTGTTGCCAGCGGGCTTCATCCCACAACTCAAACTTGTTGAGCTGGCCCACCAGCATAATTTTCTTGTCCAGCCCCGCATGGTTGCGCAGTGGCTGACTGAGCAGCAGACGGCCATTGCCATCCAGCTCGCATTCAGTTGCATGTCCCAGCAGCAGGCGCTGCAAACGGCGCTCTTGCGGATTCATGCTGGAGAGAGTCTTGAGCTTGCGCTCGACCTCTTCCCATTCATTCAGGGGATAAAGCAGCAGACAGGGATGGGCAATATCGATGGTGCAGACCAGCTGGCCGTCGCTTTCATCGCGCAGCCAATCACGAAATTTGGTCGGAATTGCCAGCCGCCCTTTACTGTCCAGGCTGATGGCATGAGCGCCACGCAACAAATTGCAGTCCCTGAAGGTGAGTGAGCAGGCAGATTGCCCCTCTAAAAACCACTTTGATCCACTTTTCCCCACCTTGAAGTTTAAGGACGTGCAGGGGGCTTTTCAAGCAAGGAGATGAGGCAGAGGGAACATATTGACGCAGCAATTGCATGCTGCGGATTGAGTGGGTTGATTTTCCACAAGTTATTTGGCGTTAAACTCTGGTGATTAATTGAAATAAGTGAATGAACTGAGAACACACACAATATGTGGGTGCGAACAACCATCCTGGGTTCTATCACCATCTATCGCTGCCATCGTGCCAAATACAAAACTATTCGATTGATTTAAAACATATATTTTCATGCAAAATGACAAGGTCGAAAATATCTTGCCAACGAAGCCATATTTTCTCATGCATAAAAAAGAGCCCCGCGATAAATCGCGGGGCTCTTCGGAATGAGGTCGGAGTCGGCCTGTAAGCCGGGTTCTGTACCGGGTTGCCCCGGGTAGCAATCATTCCTCTAGGCCAGCAATCGCTCGCTGGCTCAAGCAACCTACCCGCCCCCAACGCGGGCCGCGCCAATAGGGGCCTATTTGGTCTTGCTTCGGGTGGAGTTTACCGTGCCACGAACTGTTGCCAGTCGCGCGGTGCGCTCTTACCGCACCCTTTCACCCTTACCTGATCCCTTGCGGGCCATCGGCGGTCTGCTCTCTGTTGCACTGGTCGTAGGCTCACGCCCCCCAGGCGTTACCTGGCACCCTGCCCTGTGAAGCCCGGACTTTCCTCCCCTCCGCCCGTCTGTCCCGAGGGACACAACGACGAAGCAGCGATTGCCTAGCCAACTCCGAGGCGCGGATTATAGCCTTGCGATACGCACGGGGTAAACCGGCAATTCCCGTTTACAGCCATTTATCGCGCTTTGCCCCCCGTTTACATGCTGAATGCTCGACGGTTCGGGGGATTGCACAGGTCAAAAAGCAGTCTGCCAGCCTATTTCATCCGCTCAATAGTGCTCGAGACCATATTTGTAGAGGGCATTCTTTTTCACGCCGTGGACCTCGGCGGTCAGGGCAGCCGCTTTTTTCAGTGGCAGCTCAGTCACCAGCAGACCCAGAGTACGGATCGCCTCGGCTGGCAGATCCTCTTCATCTTTGGAGGCACCACTCACGACCAGCACGATCTCGCCGCGGCAACGGTTGTCATCCTCACCAAGCCAGGCCAGCATTTCAGAGGCAGGCAGACCATGAATTGACTCGAAGGTCTTGGTCAGCTCGCGGCACACCACCACCTGACGCTCGCCGAGAATGCGAGCAATCGCTTCTACTGTATCCTGCACACGGCGCGGCGATTCGTAAAACACCAGCGAGCGGGTGTCTTCAATAACGGCTTGCAGGCGATCGTCACGCCCCTTGCTCTTGGCGGGCAGGAAGCCTTCAAAGGCAAAGCGATCGGTGGGCAGACCGGCCGCACTTAGCGCGGTGATGGCAGCACAGGGACCGGGCAGCGGCACCACCTTTACCCCGGCTTCACGACAGCGGGTGACCAAGTGATAACCGGGGTCGCTGATGAGCGGGGTGCCGGCATCGGAGACCAGCGCAACACTCTTGCCCTCTTTGATCCGGCCGATCAGCACATCGGCTTTCTGCTGCTCGTTGTGATCGTGCAGGGCGAAGGTCGGCACCGAGATTTGGTAGTGGCTGAGCAGGATACCGGTATGACGGGTATCTTCGGCGGCCACCAGATCGACACTGCGTAAAATGTCCAATGCACGCTGGGTGATGTCCGCCAGATTGCCGATCGGAGTGGGGACTATATACAGGGTTGGGATGTCACTCATGGGATCTCCGAGTGCCCCGACAATTGTGTCGCCATATTGGCCCGTTTACACTATGGGGAACTTCAACACTGGTCGGGGAATGAACTTGAACCGGGTTACAAAGCAGCTAAGTGTATCACGACTCTTCGGCATCATACTCGCGGCAGTACTGCTCGCCGCCTGTGCGTCGGAGCCCACTCAACCGTCAGGGCAGTCAGGCATGCCCTCTGCGTTCTCCAATCTGACCAAGAATGCCCAGTGGTATCTTGAGCAGGTGGATCCCGCCAAGCCGGCCGAGGCCTTTACCTGGCAGATGCTGGCGGCACGCAGCTATCTGGCGCTGGGCCAGGCCAAACCGGCCTCGGCGCTGTTCCAGCAATTGCAGAAGCAGGCCAAGGATCCCGTTCAGAAGGCGCAGTTGCAACTACTGCAAGCCCATCTGTTGCTGGCGCAAGGCCACGCCAATCAGGCGCTGATCCTGCTGGAAGGCAAACCTGAGGTGCTGCTGGATGCCGATACCCAGAAGGATTGGTATCGCCAGCGCGTAGTGCTGCAGCTCGACATCAATAACAAGTTTGGCGCAGCCAAGTCATTGATTGCACTGGAGCCCTACCTCAATCAGAGCGAGCAGGCGACCAACCATCAGCAAATCTGGTCGTTGCTCAAAAGCATGACCCCTTCCACCCTGCAAGCGCTGGAAGAGGCTCCGGCCCCTGATGTGACCACCGGCTGGCTACGACTGGCGGCACTGGTCAACGAGTTTGGCGCCCAGCCGAACTTGCTGGCCCGCCAACTGGCAGGCTGGAAGCGTGACTTCCCCAACCATCCGGCCCAGAAAGATATGCCGGCAGGATTGGGCGATCTGGCGGCCACTGCCAGCACCTCGGTGCAACAGATCGCTGTGCTGCTGCCCCTCTCCGGCAATCTGGAGCCGCAGGGCGCAGCCATCCGTAATGGTATGCTGATGTCTTATAAGGAAAATCAGGGGCAATTCACCCTGAACTTCTACGACACCCAGAGCAAGTCGACCGGCGACCTTTACAAGCAGGCGATTCAGGAAGGGGCAGACATGATCATCGGCCCGCTGCTGAAAGATCGGGTCGAGGAGCTACTCAAGGCCAATCCGACCGTGCCGGTGCTGGCACTCAACGAGCTGGACAAGCCGGTCGTCAACGACACCACCTACTACTTCTCCCTCTCTGCCGCCGCAGATGCCGCGCAGGCAGCCCAGTACCTTTACACCCAGGGCTACCGTAAACCGCTGCTGATCGCCGCCCAGGGTCGGATCGGTTACAGCAGTATCAAAGCGTTTGAGCAAAGCTGGGCCACCCTGAGCCAGGATAAGCCAGTCGTTGCCACCTTCGGTGCCCGCAACGAAGTACAGGGGATGGTCAAGAATGCCCTGAGCGGCCGCTCTACCGCCCGTGCTGGCGAGGTAGTGCAACTCTCTGATGCCGCACCGCGCAGCATCGATGCCGTTTATGTGGTGGCCAACAGCCTGGAAACCCGGATGATCAAGCCCTACGTGGATGTCTCGGTCAATCCGATGGGAAGCCTGCCCATCTACACCAGCTCCCGCGGCTACGACAGCGCAGCCACCGAGGTCGCCTCCGAGCTCAACGGCATGCATATCGCCGATATGCCGCTGCTGCTGGGTGGCTACGAGAAACAGCGCGAGCAGATCGCCCTGCTCTGGCCGCAGACCCAGGGCGACCTGCTGCGTCTGTTTGCCATGGGCTACGATGCCGTCAGCCTGGCTGAGAACCTGCAGCAGATGCGCAAGGTAGGTGGCATGCAGCAGGCCGGCATGAGCGGTCAGCTGAGCGTGGATGCCCAGGGCAATATCGTGCGGATGCTGAGCTGGGGTACTTACCAGAACGGCAAGCTGGTCGACGAGAACGCCGTTCAGCAACTGGAGGAGCCCTCCAATGAAGGAACTATGGAAACGGATACGCCAGCAGTTGCCGAGCCTGTTCCCCTCACCAACGAGCAAGGGACAGCACTTTGAACAAGTCGCTGAACGCTGGTTGCAGGCTCGGGGCCTGCAACCGGTAGCTCGCAACTACCGCTGTCGTGGCGGTGAAATAGATCTCATCATGCACCAGGGCCAGACCCTGGTGTTTGTTGAGGTGCGCTACCGGGCCACCGGCAGCCATGGCGGGGCCGCCAGCTCGGTCACCCGCAGCAAACAGCACAAGATCATGCTGGCAGCGCGCCACTATTTGAAGCAACATGCCATCAACGAGGCCAATCAGGCCTGCCGATTCGATGTGATTGCGTTCGAGGGCGACCAGCCAGCCTGGATCCAGAACGCATTTTAAGAGGACCCTATGACTGACCGCATCAAAGAGAACTACACCGAAAGCATCCAGACCAAGATAGCCGCCGCCGAGGCGCTGCCGGATGCCATCCATACTGCAGCCCAGATGATCACCATCTGCCTGCTCAATGGCCACAAGGTGCTGGCATGCGGTAACGGTCCTTCTGCCGCACTGGCGCAACTGTTCATCTCCGAGCTGGTCAACTGCTACGAGACCCAGCGCCCCTCCCTGCCCGGCATGGCCCTGACCCCGGACATGGCGACCATCAGCGCCATCGCCACCGACCACGGTTTTGAAGAGGTCTATGCCAAGCAGATCCGCGCGCTGGGCCAGCCTGGCGACATTCTGGTGGTCATCACCACCTCCGGCCACAGCCGTAGCCTGATCAAGGCCGCCGAAGCCGCCCTCTCCCGCGACATGACCATAGTGGTGCTGAGCGGGGGTGACGGTGGCGAAATGGCTGGTCTGCTCGGCCCGAACGATGTGGAGATCCGTGTTCCCTCCGCCCGTCGCCCTCGCATTCTGGAAGTGAACCTGTTGACCCTGCACTGCCTGTGTGATCTCATCGACCAGACACTTTTCCCGCAACAGGAAGATTGAAACCATGAAAAAGCACACTATCCTGCTCGGTCTGCTGGTTAGCACCCTGCTGCTGCAAGGCTGCGCAGCCCTGGTTGTTGGCGGCGCCGCAGGGACTGCCAAGGCCTCTGGCGATCGCCGAACCCTGGGCGCGCAGTGGGATGACCAGACCATCGAGCTGAAAGCGGCCAATCTGCTGGCCGACAACAAACCCCTCAGCGCAGCCAGCAAGATCAGCGTCTACAGCAACAATGGCCGCGTCCTGCTGGTCGGCCAGACACCTTCTGACGTTTACAAGATTGAGGCGGGCAAAATTGTCAGTCGCATCGAAGGGGTCCGCCACGTCTACAACGAATTGCGCATCGGCCAACCTGCCAGTTTCACCACCCGCAGCAATGACTCCTGGATCACCTCCAAGGTGAAAGCCGACATGTTCGGCACCAAGAACTTCGACAGCACCAAGGTCAAGGTGGTCACCGAGAACGGCGAGGTGTTCCTGATTGGTCTGGTGACTCGCCAGGAGGGAGAGCAGGCAGTCAACATCGCCCGCCATGTCACCGGCGTGAAGCGCGTGATCAAGGCCTTCGAATTCGCCCAGAACTAAGCCCGACCGCACATAAAAAAACGCAGCCAATCGGCTGCGTTTTTTATTTGATCACCTTCAGGGTCGGACGACCGCTTGGACGCGGCGGTTCCGGCTCAGGCTCCACCGGCGCTTCAGCCTGCTCCAGCCAGATATCGTAACCCGGCTCAGGCGGGAACATGGTGCCCACGCCGTTCTCCCGGGCATGGATAGCCAGCACGGCCGCCATCGGGATATAGACCTGCTGGGATACCCCGCCAAAACGGGCACTGAAGCTGATAGCCTCGTTATCCATGTGAAATTGCATCACGGCTCGGGGCGCGATATTCAGTACAATTTGCCCGTCCTGAGCAAACTGCATCGGCACCATCACATGGGGAATGTTGACGTTGACCACCAGATGAGGGGTCAGATCGTTGTCCAGCAACCAGTCAAAGAACGCCCGTAACAAGTACGGGCGGCTCGGTGTCATTGTCGGTTCCATGCTCATACGCCAGCACGGATCTCGCGTTCGGCTTCGGTCAGGGAAGCCTGGAAGGACTCACGCTCGAACAGACGAACCATGTAGGCCTTCAGCTCTTTGGCGCCACGACCGGTCAGGTCGATGCCAAGGCTCGGCAGACGCCACAGCAGCGGTGCCATGTAGCAATCCACCAGACCGAACTCTTCGCTCATGAAATAGGGCATTTCACCGAAGATCGGCGCGATGGCCAGCAGGTTGTCACGCAGTTCGTTGCGTGCCGCTTCAGCATCGGTACCGGCCATGATCTTGTCGGCCAGGGAGTACCAGTCCAGCTCGATGCGGTGCATCATCAGACGGCTGTTACCGCGGGCAACCGGGTAAACAGGCATCAGGGGCGGATGCGGGAAGCGCTCATCCAGATACTCCATGATGATGCGCGAGGTGTAGAGCGCCAGCTCACGATCAACCAGGGTCGGTACAGAGTTGTACGGGTTCAGCTCGGCCAGCTCATCCGGCAGATTGGCTGGGTCAACCTGACAGATATCCACACTAACACCCTTCTCCGCCAGGACAATACGCACCTGATGGCTGAACATATCGTTGGCACCGGAAAACAGCGTCATTACCGAACGCTTATTGGCAGCTACAGCCATTGAACCCTCCCGTCATAAAAAAGCAGAAACGGCAATGAAGCATCTTGGTCTTCATTGCCGTGCATTATATTACCCGGATCTGGTCGCTTAGTGAACGTCGCGCCAGAATTCCTTCTTCAACAGCACAGTGAAGATGAAGAAGATCACGATGAAGCCAAGCACCCAGAAGCCCATGCGTTCACGCTCCTGTTGTACCGGTTCAGCCGAGTAGACCAAGAAGTTTACCAGATCCAGTACCGTCTTATCATACTCTTCGTCATCCATTTCACCGTTGCCGTCAGATTTGATGCTGACAACCTGCTGGGTCTCGACGCCATCGACCATGTGAGTCGCGAACTCGGCACGGGGAGTCCCCTGCAGCGGCTCCAGCACATGGGGCATGCCCACTGACGGGAACACCACGTTATTCACACCAAACGGACGGGTCGGATCCACGTAAAAAGAACGCAGATAAGTGTAAATCCAGTCCGCACCACGTACTCGGGCAACCAGAGTCAGGTCGGGAGGCGGCGCACCAAACCACTTGGCGGCATCCTTCTCAGACATGGCACTCTTCATCAGATCACCCACTTTGGCGTCGGTGAAAATGAGGTTCTCCTTCATCAGATCCTCAGGGATCTCCAGATCGGCAGCAACCCGGTTGTAGCGTTGGTACTGGGTAGAGTGGCAGCCGGCACAATAATTCATGAAGGTGGCAGCTCCGCGTTGCAGGGATGCCTTGTCACTCAGATCGTAATTGGCCTTGTCCAGTGCAACCGCACCTCCAGCGGCAAACACCAGAGAGGGCAGCAGGGTCAGCACTGCAAATATTATTTTTTTCATTTAAATGTCACCCTCTCCGGCAGCGGCTTGGTGCGTTCGTTTTTGCTGTAGAAGAACAACAGCACGAAGAAACCGAAATAACCCAAGGTACAGATCTGGGCAACCAGCGTCAGAGTCGGCGTCGACGGCAGTACACCCAGCACCCCCAGAATGATGAAGCAGACCACAAACTGGGCGATGTTCAGCTTGTGCAGCTTGCTGCGATAGCGTACTGAACGCACCTTGCAGCGATCCAGCCAGGGCAGCAGGAACAACACCACAATAGAGAGGCCCATCATGATGACGCCAAGCAGCTTGTCAGGTACCGCACGCAGAATCGCGTAGAAGGGGGTGAAGTACCACACAGGCGCGATGTGAGCCGGAGTCTTCAGGCCGTTGGCCACTTCAAAGTTCGGCTTCTCGAGGAAGTAACCCCACATATCCGGCTTGAAGAAAATGATGGCGCAGAAGAAGAACAGGAAGCCAGCGACACCGATCATATCCTTGACGGTGAAGTAAGGATGGAATGCCACCGCATCCAGCGGCCAGCCGTTCTCGTCCTTGTGCTTCTTGATATCGATGCCATCCGGGTTGTTGGAGCCCACTTCGTGCAGCGCCAGGATATGCATCGCAACCAGCATCACCAAAACCAGCGGCAACGCGATGACGTGCAGCGCGAAGAAGCGGTTCAGGGTCGCACCAGAGATAACGTAGTCACCACGGATCCACAGGGTAAGATCGTCACCGATGACCGGAATGGCACCAAACAGCGAAATGATGACCTGGGCCCCCCAGAATGACATCTGTCCCCAGGGCAGCAAGTAGCCCATAAAGGCTTCCGCCATCAGCACCAGGAAGATCAGCATGCCGAAAATCCACAGCAGCTCGCGCGGCTTCTGGTAAGAGCCGTAAATCATACCTCGGAACATATGCAGGTAGACCACCACGAAGAAGGCAGAGGCACCGGTAGAGTGCATGTAACGTAGCAGCCAGCCATACTCCACATCCCGCATGATGTACTCGACGGAGGCAAACGCACCTTCCGCAGAGGGGTTGTAGTTCATGGTCAGCCAGATGCCGGTGATGATCTGGTTAACCAGCACCAACATGGCCAGCGAACCGAAGAAATACCAGAAGTTCAGGTTCTTCGGAGCCGGATACTTGGCCATGTGGTCGTTGTACATGGCAGTAAGCGGAAAGCGATCGTCAATCCAGCCCATCAGTTTGCTCAACATGATCAGGCCTCCTTGCCATCGGCACCGACCAGAATGGTGGTGTCGTTAATGAATTGATACGGCGGAATAACCAGGTTCAGTGGTGCAGGCACCCCCTGGAACACACGGCCAGCCATATCGAACTTGGAGCCATGACACGGGCAGAAGAAGCCGGACGCAACCCCCTGCACCTGCTCACCAAAACTGTCAGGCAGATAAGAAGGTGAACACCCGAGATGGGTGCAGATACCGACCGCGACAAAAATTTCGGGCTTGATCGATCTGTACCCGTTATGGGCATAGTCAGGCTGCTGCGGCTCTTCTGATGAGGGATCCCGCAACTTGTCATCATGTGCTGCCAGGGCATCCAGCGTCTGCTTGGTGCGTTTCACCACCCAGACGGGTTTGCCACGCCACTCGACACGGATGAGCTGACCCGGTTCCAACTTGCTGATATCGACTTCAACCGGTGCACCGGCTGCTTTGGCCTTGGCACTCGGATTCCATGACTTTATAAACGGCACTGCGGTAAACGCAGCTCCTACCCCACCAACGGCAACCGTTGACCAGGTAAGAAATCTGCGGCGACCGGTATCAACTGGCGCATTGCTCATCCAAAAACTCTCCCATGTGGACTCCGCACATTCTTATAGTGTCCCTGTTCCCCATTTTTCCCGTGACAACAGCGGCGGAAGCTGGATTTACAATTGCCACAGAAAACAGGGGAAATTTTAAAGAAAAGATAACAACTTGACAAGAAAGAGCGGTGAGCAATAAAAACAATAAAGAAACAATTTTTTGTCTTTTGTGACGCGTGGTTAGCATTGATGTCGGTAATATTACTAATAAAAAAAGCCTGGCGGTTGCCAGGCTTTTTTGACACTCGAAAGAGTGAGCACCGAAAGCGAATTAACGCTTGGAGTACTGCGGACGCTTACGAGCTTTGTGCAGACCGACTTTCTTACGCTCAACCTTACGGGCATCGCGAGTAACAAAGCCTGCTTTACGCAGTTCGGAACGCAGGGTTTCATCGTACTGCATCAGAGCACGAGTGATACCGTGGCGGATCGCACCAGCTTGACCGGAGATGCCACCACCGTTAACGGTGATGTACAGATCCAGTTTCTCGGTCATCTCAACCAGTTCCAGCGGCTGACGAACTACCATGCGGGCAGTCGGACGACCGAAGTACTGCTCCAAGGAGCGCTGGTTGATTACGATCTTACCGCTACCCGCTTTGATAAATACGCGAGCAGTGGAGCTTTTGCGACGGCCGGTACCGTAGTATTGATTTTCTGCCATGTTGCCAGTTCCCGATTAGATATCCAGTACTTGAGGTTGCTGAGCAGCGTGAGCGTGCTCGGCGCCTGCGTAAACTTTCAGTTTACGGAACATGGCACGGCCCAGAGGACCTTTCGGCAGCATGCCTTTAACAGCAGCTTCGATTACCATTTCCGGTTTACGCTGAATCAGCTTGTCGAAGCTGATTGACTTGATACCACCCGGGAAACCGGAGTGAGCGTGGTACATTTTGTCGGTAGTTTTCTTACCGGTAACACGTACCTTCTCAGCGTTTACAACGATGATGTAATCACCGGTGTCAACGTGCGGAGTGTATTCAGCTTTGTGCTTACCACGCAGACGAGCAGCGATCTCGGTTGCGATACGACCCAGAGTTTTACCTTCTGCGTCCACAATGTACCAGTCACGTTTTACGGTTTCTGGCTTGGCAACGAAAGTTTTCATTAAGTTAAACCCAATTACCTGTTACAGACCCAATTGTTTATGGGGGCTCTCCCACAAACAACAAACGATGGCCTACCTGTACCCCTTCGAATACAAGTAAAGCTTAAAGTGTTGCTGTCTTATCGACAGCTGTAACGTGGGCCGGGCGATTATAAGTGAAGTTGCCTTAAATATCACCTGCTAATTTCACTGCCATGAAACCAGCAAATGTCGCCCGGCCCTACCTGCCGCAGATGCCCATCCGACTGGCAGGCGCGGTATTGTGACTAAGGAAGGTGCACTCTGGCAAGGTATTCGTGCGATTGCATTTCCTGAAGCCGTGAAAGACAGCGTTGGAATTCGAAATTCAGCAGCCCTTCACCGTAGAGTTCTGCCATGGGAACCGCCGCCGACATGATGAGCTTGACGTGCCGTTCATAAAACTCATCGACCATGGCAATGAAGCGGCGAGCCGCGTCATCCGTGCCTGTGCCCATTGGCTGCACATTGGCCAGCAGAACAGTATGGAACAGTCTGGCCAGCTCGATATAGTCGTTCTGGGAGCGGGGAGTACAGCAAAGTTGCTCAAATTCCATATAGAGCACCCCTTCCCCCATTCCGAGCGACGTCAGCTGACGATGATTGACCTCGAACGTCCCCTCGCAAGCCGTGTGCCCACCGGTTAATTGCTGAAAATAGCGGTCAAGATTGGCTTTTGCCTGCAAGTCCAGCGGGCAGTGATAAATCTCCGCTTGTTCCAGCGTACGCAGGCGATAGTCGATACCGCCATCTACGTTAAGTACCTCGCAATGACGCTCGATCAGCTCGATAGCTGGCAGAAAACGGGCTCGCTGCAGCCCGTTGCGATAAAGATCCTGCGGCGGAATATTTGAAGTGGCGACCAGCACAACACCGTGACCAAACAGCTCCTGAAACAGCGTGCCCAGCAACATGGCATCGGTGATGTCGGAGACAAAAAATTCGTCGAAACAGATGATGTCTGTCTCGCTGGCAAGCTTGCTGGCCACCAGTTTGAGGGGATCGGACTGCCCGCTCAACCCCTGCAATTCATCGTGAATGCGGTGCATGAAACGGTGGAAATGGCTGCGCATCTTGCGCGTCCCCGGCAGGCTGTCGAAAAAGGTATCCATCAGCCAGGTCTTGCCTCGGCCCACTCCGCCCCACATATAGATACCGAGGACGGGCTCCGGCTGCTTGGGCTTTTGCAGCCAACCCAGCAACCCTCGAGATCTGGTCGGAGTCGGGCGCCGTAGCAAATCCTGATACAGTCGCTCCAGCCTGCTAATGGCCATCCCCTGCGCGGGGTCGGCCACAAAGCCGGGGCGCAGCAGATCCTGCTGGTATTTTTGCTGCGGTGTCATCCTTGAGCGCCTCTCCAAGTCCCTGAATCGAGGACAAAATGGTATCACGGCCTCAGGACGCACGGTATAGTGCCATCAAGGCATGGCGGTTATGACGACCGCATAAACCCACTCTGTTTTAGCTGTAACAAGGAGCATCTATGAGTCTGTTAACTGGGATCCTGCTGGCTGTCGCGGCCTTGATTATCGGTATCGTTCTCGGCCGTTTTTCGGTACGCAGCCGCGATGCCGGCCGTCTGGAACAGGAACTGAAAAAGGCCCACAAGGAGCTTGAAAGCTATCAGGGCCAAATCAATACCCACTTCGCCGACAGCGCCGCGCTGATGGAGCAACTGGCCGAGCAGTATCAGACCCTCTATCGCCACATGGCCGAGCAGAGCAAATTCCTGGCCAAGGCACAGGAACCGCTGTTCCGTGAATCATTGGTAGAAGAAGCCCCAACCAAAGAAGCAGATGAGCCGGGCGTACCGCCTCGCGACTATGCCGGCGCCTCTTCCGGACTGCTCAAACAACCAAATTAGTTCCTCGCGGAACTAATTGGCCAGCCCTGTGGTCTGACCTTGACGATTGCAATGCAACTTTTTCTGGGAGCTGTTTTTCATATGCGTAAACCTCTTTCCATGCTCAGTGTGCTAGCCCTCAGCGTCGGTATCGCCATGTCTGCGGCCCCTGCTCAGGCCGCACTGCCTTCCCTGTTAGGCTCTAATCAGGAGATGCCAAGTCTGGCCCCCGTTCTCGAACAGGTCACTCCTGCCGTAGTTAATATCTCTGTCTCCGGCAAGAAGATCACCCGCCAGCGTCTGCCGGAACAATTCCGTTTCTTCTTCGGTCCCAATATGCCCGATGAACAGGTGAGCGAGCAGCCGTTCCAGGCACTCGGCTCCGGTGTCATCGTCGATGCCAAGAAGGGTTACGTGATCACCAACGCCCACGTGGTTCACGAGGCGGACGAGATCAAGGTCACTCTGAAGGATGGTCGTGAATATGCGGCCAAGAAGATCGGTGAAGATAAGCAGTCCGACATCGCCCTGCTGCAAATCAAGGCCGAGGATCTGGTGCAGATCAAGTTCGCCGACTCCGACGAGCTGCGGGTGGGTGACTATGCGTTGGCAATCGGCAACCCGTTTGGTCTGGGTCAGACCGTTACCTCAGGTATCGTCAGCGCGCTCGGTCGCAGCGGCCTCAACATCGAGAATCTGGAAAACTTCATCCAGACCGATGCGGCCATCAACTCAGGTAACTCGGGCGGTGCCCTGCTCAATCTGCGTGGCGAGCTGATCGGTATCAACACCGCGATTCTGGGCCCGAACGGCGGCAACATCGGCATCGGCTTTGCCATCCCCTCCAACATGGTGCGGGATCTGACCGAGCAGATCGTCAAGTACGGTGAAGTGCGTCGCGGTCAGCTGGGCATTACCGGTACCGAACTCACCTCAGACATCGCCAAGACCTTCGGCTACAACAAGAAGGATGGCGCCTTCGTCAACCAGGTCATGCCTGACTCCGCCGCAGACAAGGCGGGCATCAAGGCGGGCGATATCATCGTCAGCATCGATGGCAAGCCGGTTCGCTCCTTCGGCGAGCTACGTGCCAAGATCGCCACCATGGGCGCTGGCAAGCAGGTCGAGCTGGGACTGATCCGCGATGGCAAGTCACAAACGGCCAAAGTGACCCTGAAGCAGGCCGATGACAGCGAAGTGCGCGCCAGCGCGCTGCATCCGGCACTGGAAGGGGCCAAGCTGAGCACAACTACCGATCCGGTCTCCGGCGTCGCCGTGGCCGACATTGATCCCCGTTCTCCGGCAGCCGCTTCCGGCCTGCAGAAGGGGGACATCATCATCGGGGTCAACCGTCTGCGCATCAACACCTTGGGCGAGCTGAGCAAGGCGCTCAAGAACAAGCCTGACGTACTGGCGCTCAATATCCAGCGCGGCGACTCCTCGCTCTATCTGGTGATCCGCTAACCCCCTGATGGTTCAACAACCTCTCTATCACCCGCGGCCTTCGCCGCGGGTGATTTTTATCCATCGATAGTGTTATTCTCTGCCCGCAGCCTGTACGGATGAGAATGACATGAAAATTTCCCCTTTAGTCAGTTACTTGGGCAAGTCTGTCGGTTTCGGTTTGACCGTCGCGGTGCTGCTGTTGCTGCTGTTTCCCAATTTTCGCGGTGGCGCCCAACTCCCGGGGCTCATCACCAATGCCCGAGAACTGAGTTTCTCCTATGCCGCTCATCGGGCCGGCCCCGCCGTCGTCAACATCTACACCCGCAGCTTTGCTCCCAACCAGGGCAATCAGGGGGAACTGCGTCCACAAGGACTGGGCTCCGGCGTCATCATGACCCAGCGCGGCTACGTGCTGACCAACTACCACGTCATCGCTGACGCCGACCAGATCATCGTAGCCCTGCAGGATGGCCGGGTTTTCAGTGCCGAGCTGGTCGGCACAGACCCGCTTACCGACCTTGCCGTGCTCTATATCGAGTCAGATAACCTGCCGGTAATCCCGCAAGATCCGGAGCGGTTGCCAGAAGTGGGCGATGTAGTACTCGCCATCGGCAATCCCTACAACGTCGGCCAGACCATCACCCAGGGCATCATCAGCGCGACTGGCCGCACCGGTCTCTCCAGCATGGGGCCGGACAGCAATGGCCGGCAGGATCTGCTGCAAACCGATGCCGCCATCAACGAGGGCAACTCGGGTGGCGCGCTGGTCAACGGTCGTGGCGATCTGGTGGGCATCAACACCGCCACTTATCACCTCAACGGCAATCAGGAGAGCTACGGCATCAGCTTTGCCATCCCCTACCGGCTGGCGAAGCGGATCATGGATGAGCTGATCACCAACGGCAGGGTCATTCGCGGCTACCTTGGGATATCCAGCGTCGAGATCAACCCGATAATCGCGCGGATGATGAATCTCGGCGATCTGCGTGGTCTGGTAGTGAAGAGTCTGGATCCCTACGGTCCAGCAGCCAAAGGCGGTCTGCAACGAGGGGATGTGCTGCTCAAGATCAACGACGAAGCCATCAGCGGTCCCAGAGCCGCCTTGGACAAGATCGCCGAGAGCCGCCCCGGCACCAAGCTGACCATATCGGTGTTACGCTCCGGCAAGCCGCTGGAAGTGGTGGTCACCATTGAAGAGGATGTGCGCTATCAGAACCGGGCTGGAGTCAGCAATGTCTCATCGGCCAGCTAACGCGGCAACGGTCTATTGCATCAGCCTGCAGCCTGTTAGGCTGCGCCTAACTCTCATTTCTCCATGGAACTACATAGTCAGCCATGTCATGCCGCAATAGCGCGACCGAATACAAGTGAAAGGAATAGAAGAAGAACGAGGAGTGACTACTCCTCATTAAAGCCGGAGGTGAACAGCTCCACCACGGCGGCTAGGGCCTCGACCTCTTCGGGGCCCTCAACCTGGACTTCCACCTGCCGCCCTTGCGCGGAATCCAGCATCAGCAGGCCGATGATGCTGTCAGCATCGGCCTCCACACCATCTTCATTGCGCAGCAGCACGTGGGCATCGAAACCCTGCACCAGCTCGAACAGCATCATGGCAGGTCTGGCATGAATACCCAGCTTGTTTTTCACTTCAACCGAGGCGGAAACAGTCATCGGGTCGTCCTATTGGTCCGTCAAGATTGGGGGGCACTCTTGTCGAGAGTGCGGTGGCGGATCTGCACGTTCTTGCCAAGCAAACGGAATGCACTGGCCAGCCGTTCTGCAATAAAGACCGAGCGGTGCTGACCGCCGGTGCAACCGATGCCGACCGTGAGGTAGCTGCGATTGTTGCGCTCCAGATGGGGCAACCAGGTCACCAGCATGTTTTCGATCTGCTGGGTAAACAGCATCACGTCAGCCTGCGCCGAGAGGTAGTTGGCGACCGGCTCATCCTTGCCGGTAAACGGCTTGAGCTCGGGGATCCAGTGCGGATTGGGCAGGAAGCGGGCATCGAACACGAAGTCGGCATCCTTGGGAATGCCGTACTTGAAGCCGAACGACTCGAACACCAGCACCAGCTCGTTCTCTTTCTTCCCAAGCACCCGGGTCTTGATGAGCTCGCTCAGGTCGTGAATGCTGAGGTTGGTGGTGTCGATACGCAGGTCAGCGGTCGAGGAGATGGGCGCCAGCAGGTGGGTCTCCTCCCGAATCGCCTCATCCAGCGACAGCTTGTTGCGTGAGAGGGGGTGCAAGCGGCGGCTCTCACCATAGCGCTTGAGCAGGGTGCCGTTGTCGGCGTCGAAGAAGAAGCTGGAGAACTCAACCCGCCCCTCATTGCGCACCTGAGCCAGCAGATTTTCCAGTTTCTCCGGATCGCTCGGCAGGTTGCGCACATCGATGCTGACCGCCAATTTGTCGTACTGGCTCTCCACCGAGACAATCAGCTGGGGCAGCAGATTGACCGGCAGGTTGTCCACACAGTAGTAACCCAGATCTTCCAGCACTCGCAGGGCTACCGTTTTACCGGAGCCCGAACGTCCACTTACCACGATTAACTGCATCTTGTTCCCTCACGCCAAACGGGTGTCTCATCCTTGGCCTGCTGTCAGGCCGAGGTCATGATCTGATAGAGCTCTTCGTCACTGGTTGCCTGACGCAACTGGCGGCAAACCGCCTTGTCACCCAGCTTGGAAGCCATCAGAGAAAGGGTCTTGAGATGCTGCTTGCACTCGCTTTCCGGCACCAGCAAGGCAAACAGCAGGTCAACCGGTTGATTGTCGATGGAGTCGAAAGGAATAGGGTCGGCAAAGGTCATCAGGATCGCGGTTGGCGGGAACTCATCGTCAATGCGACCGTGGGGGATCGCAATACCGGCACCGATCCCGGTACTACCCATTTTTTCGCGGGCCAGCAAGCATTCAAACAGCGCCTGACGGGAGGTGCCAAGGCGTTCGGCGGCCAGCTCGCTGATGATTTCGAGGGCGCGTTTCTTGCTGGTACAAGGGACTGCACTCTTGGTGCAGTCCCGACTCAGTATGTGTTCAAGTTGCATGGTTATTTTTTATTTAACTTATCTTTGTGCTTGATGATCTGCCTGTCCAGCTTGTCGAGCAAGGTGTCTATCGCAGCATACATATCGGCATGTTCAGAGTTGGCAAACACTTCGCCACCGCTGA
Source organism: Aeromonas sp. 602396 (assembly GCF_049173735.1). NCBI lineage: Bacteria > Pseudomonadati > Pseudomonadota > Gammaproteobacteria > Aeromonadales > Aeromonadaceae > Aeromonas > Aeromonas sp. 602396. The sequence goes on from NZ_JAAKSD010000012.1 coordinate 131,874, forward strand.
CGTGCAATTTGGCTTCCGCTATCTGGTTCAGTTTTTCCACGCTAAGCACCACATGAACATTGTTGATGTGGTCGAAGTGACGCTCGAGTTTGGCAAATTTGTTATTCACATAATCACGCAGAGCTTCGGTGATCTCGACATGGTGTCCGGTCAGGTTAATTTGCATAACATCATCCTTTTGTTTGCCTAAACCAGGCGTTTGCGCTGATTGGAAGGTGGGATAAACAAGGATTCGCGATACTTAGCGATCGTGCGTCTCGCCACCATAATACCCTGTTCGGCCAGCAAATCCGCGATCTTGCTATCACTTAACGGCTTGGCAGGATTCTCTGCCGTGACCAGCTTCTTGATGAGCGCGCGAATTGCGGTCGATGAGCACTCTCCTCCTCCTTCGGTGTTCACATGGCTGGAGAAAAAAAACTTCAATTCGAAGATACCACGGGGGGTATGCATGTACTTCTGGGTCGTCACCCGGGAGATGGTCGACTCATGCATCTCTACCGCTTCGGCGATGTCATTGAGCACCATCGGCTTCATCGCCTCTTCACCATACTCGAAAAAGCCCTGTTGCTGCTCGACAATGCAACTGGCCACTTTCAGCAGGGTGTCATTGCGACTTTCCAGGCTCTTGATGAACCACTTGGCTTCCTGCAAATGGGAGCGGATAAACTGGGTGTCGGTGCTGCTGCGGGCGTTGCGGGCCATGGCGGCATAGGTCTCGTTGACCCGGATGCGGGGGGCGGAGTCGGGATTGAGCTCGACCACCCACTTGCTGCCCTTCTTGACCACGGAGACGTCGGGGATCACGTACTGAGAGTCACTCTGGATGATGCCGTTGCCGGGACGTGGCTCCAGCAGCTGGATCAGATCCAGCACCTCCTTGAGGTCGCTCTCTTTGAGTTTTGTCTTGCGGGCGAGGGTGCGGTAATCCCGGTTGCCGAGCAGCTCCATGTGCTCGAGGATCACCTCTTTGGCCTCGTTGAGCCAGGGGGTCTGCGGGTCATACTGATCCAGCTGGATGAGCAAACACTCCTGCACAGAACGGGCAGCAATGCCGACCGGATCGAAGTGCTGCACCCGCTTGAGTACCGCCTCGACCTCATCGAGTTCCACCTCTACGTCATCGCTGGTGACGGCAGCCTGGATATCCTCCATCGCAACGGTCAGATAACCGGATTCGTCGATGGCATCGATAATGGCGAGCGCGATGGCGGCATCCACATCGCTGAACGGTGTGAGCCGCATCTGCCACAGCAGATAATCCTGCAGGTTTTCGGTGGTTTCACCCTGATAGACGCTATCTTCCCCATCATGGATGGGGCCCGCGCTCTGGGCGGTGCCGGCAGAGTAAACCTCGTCCCAGGTGGTATCCACCGGCAACTCGTCCGGCATCTGCTCCTGAGCCATGGCATCGCTGGAATCCAGCTGGCTGGCATCGACCGGCGCTTCCGGACTGGTCTCTTGCGCCTCGCTCTCTTCCTGCTCCAGCAGAGGGTTGTTTTCGAGCGCTTGCTGAATTTCCTGCTGAAGTTCCAGAGTGGAGAGCTGGAGCAGACGAATCGCTTGTTGTAATTGCGGCGTCATGGTCAGGGACTGACCGAGACGCAACTGTAATGTCGGCTTCATCTACGTCGGGATATCCTTATGTTCAGCGAGGCACTCGTCAAAGGAAATGAAGGCATGCCCCCTTACTATAGACTGAATTGATCGCCCAAATAGACGCGCTTGACCTGCTCATCGGCAAGGATGTCAGCCGGTGCACCTTCGGCAATCATCTTGCCGTGGCTGACGATATAGGCCTTCTCACATACGTCCAGAGTCTCTCTGACGTTGTGGTCGGTAATCAAGACGCCAAGGCCTCTATCTTTCAGATGCTGAATGATCTTCTTGATGTCTATCACAGAAATCGGGTCAACCCCTGCAAAGGGTTCATCCAGCAGAATAAAACGCGGCTCGGCCGCCAGCGCACGGGCGATCTCTACCCGACGGCGCTCACCGCCGGAGAGGCTCTGACCCAGGTTGTCGCGAATGTGGGTGATATTGAACTCTTCCAGCAGTTGCTGAACCTTGTCCTCACGCTCCTCGCGACTCAACCCCTTGCGGGTCTGCATCACGCCCATCAGGTTGTCGAACACTGACAGGCGACGGAAGATGGAGGCCTCCTGCGGCAGGTAACCGATGCCATTGCGCGACCGCACATGCATGGGCTGCAGGCTGATGTCCTGATCGTCGATGGTGATGAGACCGGCATCGCGCTGCACCAGCCCCACGATCATGTAGAAGGAGGTGGTCTTGCCCGCCCCGTTGGGGCCGAGCAGGCCGACAATCTGGCCGGTGCCCACTTCAAGGCTGACGTCACTCACCACCATGCGGCGCTTGTAGCTCTTCTGCAGGCCCACTGCTTTTAACACTGCCATGGCTTATTTTCCCTGCTTCTTCTGGTCGGCGGGCTTGTCGAAATTCTCTACCTGATCCGGCAGGAATACGGTTTTGACCCGCTGGCTCGGGCTCTTGCTCTCGGCGATCATCTTCTGTTTGACGATGTCGTAGCGGATCAGATCGCCATTGACCTGGCTATCTTCCTGCTTGAGCTGACCGTTGCCGGTGATGGTCACCAGACGGTTCTTCAGCTCGTAGCGGATAGTGTTGCCGTGGGCATTGACCGGCTTGCCGTTATCCAGGATCTGGAAGAAGGTGGCGGGCTTGCCGTAGGCAGTCATCACCTCGGCCCCTTTCTCGCCGGAACGGGTCACTACCACCTTGTCAGCCTTGATCCGGATGGTGCCCTGATTGATGGTCACGTCCTCTTCGAAGGTGATGCGGTTGTCCTGCATCTCGGCCACCTGTTTGACGGCATCGACGTAAACCTTCTCGGCAAAGTCGGACTCTTTGGCGGTCACCGCACCACACAACAACAGGGCTGCGAGGGCCAGATTAGCGTTTTTCATTGAAATAGATGGCATGGCCTTGATCCAGTAACTCAAAATATTTGCGGTCCAGATGGCCCTTGAGGCCAACCCCTTGGGTCTGGAAATCCCGACCCAGAATGTTCACTTCCCGGTTGCTGCGCACATCCTGTGTCACCAGATCCAGCTCCAGATAGGGGGTATCCAGTGTGGAGATGAAAGAGGTAGGTAGCAGACCATCCAGATGCACTTTGTCCCGCAGGATGACGTTGTCGCCGGTGTTGAGCACGCCGGTTTCGGCGGTCACCTTCCACTCGGCAGCACCCTGCTCGTCATACATGTAGACCACCGGCTTGTCGAAGGTGGCCTGCTCGAGGATTTGATAATACTCGGCGTAGGTCGACTCCAGCCGCTCGGTGCGCTTGCCGTTGATATCAAAACGGGTGGTCACCAGATCTTTGGCGACAAAATCCGGCTGATAGTTTTCTATTTTGACGGCGCTCTCCGGCACCAGCTCCACCTTGCCCAACTGCCAGGCAACCAGAGCGACCAGAAACAGCAGGGCAAACAACAGGGTCTGTCTGCTCATACCGAAGCCTCGGGCTGATAATCGTCGTGGCCCTGCGCCTGCAAAATGAGGTCACACACCTCGCGCACCGCTCCCATGCCACCGCCAAGCCGGGTCACCATATCGGCACGACTCAGCACCAGCGGATGGGCATCGGCCACGGCAATGCCGAGCCCACAGACCTGCATCACCGGCAGATCGATGGTGTCATCGCCCATATAGGCAGCCTGTTCAGCAGTCAGCCCCAGCTTGGCCAGCAGCGCTTCGAAGTGAGGCAGCTTTTTATCAGCCCCCTGCACCACATGAGCCACCCCCAGGCTTTTCATCCGATCGCTGACGATACGGGAGTTGCGCCCAGTGATAATGGCGATCTCGATCCCGGCATTGAGCAATGCTCGCATGCCCGCACCATCGCGGGTGCAGAAGGTTTTCAGCTCTTCGCCGTTGTTTCCCATGTAGATGAGGCCGTTGGAGAGCACCCCGTCCACATCGCACACCAGCAGGCGGATTTGCGCCGCCTTGTCGAACTGGCTGCGCGTCACCGGACCATAGAGGGTCGGTACGTTTTGCATCAAATTACTCCGGCTTTCAGCAGGTCGTGCATGTTGAAGGCGCCGAGCGGGCGCTTATCACCATCCACGACCAGTAATCCGTTGATTTTTCTCGTTTCCATCAGCTTGACGGCTTCTGCCGCCATCATCTCTGGGCCTACGGTAACACAGTTGGCCGTCATCACGCGGCTGATGGGGGTGTGATGGATATCGATCTGCTGGTCAAGAATGCGGCGCAGGTCGCCATCGGTAAAGAGCCCGGCCAGCAGGCCATTGCCATCGACCACAGCCGTCATACCGAGCCCCTTGCGGCTCACTTCCAGCAGCGCCTGGCTGATGGTGGCATCTATCCCCACCCGGGGCAACAGATCGCCACTGTGCATCAGGTCGCCAACCCGCAGCAACAGACGCTTGCCGAGCGACCCGCCCGGGTGAGAGAGGGCGAAGTCATCGGCGGTAAAACCGCGCGCTTCCAGCAGGGCGACCGCCAGGGCATCGCCCATGACTAAGGTTGCCGTGGTGCTGGAAGTGGGTGCCAGACCCAACGGGCAGGCCTCTTTCTCCACCTTGATGCACAGATGCACGTTGGCCTCTTTGGCCATGGTGGAGGCCGGATTACCGGTCATACAGATGAGCGGAATGCCGCGGCGCTTGAGTACCGGCAGCAGGGCCAGGATTTCATCGCTCTCACCGGAGTTGGAGATAGCGATGATAAGGTCGCCACTGGAGATCATCCCCAGATCGCCGTGACTCGCTTCTCCTGGGTGAAGGAAGAAGGCCGGTGTGCCTGTGCTGGCGAGGGTGGCGGCGATCTTGCTGCCGATATGGCCCGATTTGCCCATGCCGGTGACCACTATCTTGCCACCACAGCGCAGCACCATTTCGCACGCCTTGTCGAAGGCGTCGTTCAGATACTGATAGAGTCCATCAATGGCTTGCTTTTCTGTGTCCAGCACCGCGCGGGCACTGCGACGAAAATCGAACAGTTCAGACACTTTCTCAGGCTTTACAGACATAAAGACACAGCTCCGGGCCGAAATTAGCTGCGGGATTATAAAAAAGTCTGCCCGGATAAGCGAATCGGATGGCAAGTCCCGCTCTCAATGACGCACTTTGTTACAGAAAACTGTCGTTCAAATGGGCTTGCGGCCTGTTCAATAGTTGTTCCTTGCTGTTGCTTAGACCTAGACTACCCCATAAAATTCGCACCTCATTTACACCGGATGGACAATTGTTTGAACAATGACCTGATCACCATCTCCGATCTGACCTTCAGTCACGGAGATCGGCTGTTGTATGACGGGATCAACCTGACCATTCCTCGTGGCAAGGTGACCGCCGTCATGGGCCCGAGCGGCATCGGTAAAACCACCCTGCTGCGGCTGATCGGTGGCCAGCTCAAGCCGGAGTCCGGTCACATTCTGTTTGACGGGGAAGATATCCCCACCCTATCCCGTTCGCGCCTCTATGAAGTGCGCAAGCGGATGAGCATGCTGTTCCAGAGCGGCGCCCTGTTTACCGGCATGACGGTCTACGACAACGTGGCCTTCCCGCTGCGAGAGCACTCCGGCCTGCCGGAGGAGCTGATCCACACCATCGTCATGATGAAGCTGCAGGCGGTGGGCTTGCGCGGCGCGGCGAAACTGATGCCCTCCGAGCTCTCCGGCGGCATGGCGCGCCGGGCGGCGCTGGCTCGGGCAATTGCGCTCGATCCTGACCTCATCATGTATGACGAGCCGTTCGTCGGGCAGGACCCCATCACCATGGCGGTGCTTGTCAAGCTGATCAAGGAGCTGAACGATGCCCTCGGTATCACCTCCGTCATCGTCACCCACGATGTAAAAGAGGTGCTGAGCATCGCCGATTACGCCTACATCATTGCCAATCGCAAGGTGGTGGCGCACGGTACGCCGGATCAGCTGCGCGAGGAGCACAATCCCGAAGTCGAGCAGTTCCTCAAAGGATTGCCCGATGGTCCTGTTCCGTTTCATTTTCCGGCAGGCGATCTGCTACAGGATCTCTGATGTTGATAAGTCAAATAAGCAAGCTGGGGCGGGTCGGAGTGCGGTTTATCAGCTCCGTCGGTCGCGCCACCATCATGTTGTTCCATGCGCTGGCGGGCAAACCCGAGCCGCGCAAGCACTTCCCGCTGCTTGTCCAGCAGTTGTATGTGGTGGGCGTACAGTCGGTGGCCATCATTCTGGTCTCCGGCCTGTTCATCGGCATGGTGCTCTCGCTGCAGGGTTACAACGTATTGAAGGATTTCGGCGCCGAGCAGAGCCTGGGGCCGCTGGTCTCCCTCTCCCTGCTGCGGGAGCTGGGTCCTGTGGTCACTGCGCTGCTGTTTGCCGGCCGTGCCGGTTCGGCCCTGACCGCTGAAATCGGCCTGATGAAGGCCACCGAGCAACTTTCAAGCCTCGAGATGATGGCGGTCGACCCACTGCGCCGGGTGGTTGCCCCCCGCTTCTGGGCTGGCGTCATCAGCATGCCGCTGCTGGCCTTTATGTTCAGCCTGATCGGTATCTTCGGCGGCAAGCTGGTCGGTGTGGACTGGCTCGGCGTGGACGAAGGGGGCTTCTGGTCTGCCATGCAGGCCTCCGTCGACTGGCATGAAGACATCATGCAGGGCGCCATCAAGAGCCTGATTTTCGCCCTGGTGGTCACCTGGATTGCGCTCTTTAACGGCTATGATGCCAAGCCGACCTCGGCCGGGATCAGTCAGGCCACGACCCGAACTGTGGTCCACTCATCCCTCGCCGTGCTCGGCCTGGATTTTATACTCACTGCAGTCATGTTTGGATAAGGTAAAGATGAAGTTCAGCAAAGTAGAATTCCTGGTCGGCACCTTCATGCTGGCTGGCATCGGTGCCATTCTGGCACTGGCCCTGCAAGTGGCCGGTTTGAGCTTCAAACCGGAAGGAGAAACCTATACCCTGCGCGCGCATTTCGATAATATCGGCGGCCTGAAAGTCCGTTCGCCGGTCAAGGTCGGCGGCGTGGTGGTAGGCCGGGTCAGCGACATCGTACTGGACCCGAAAACCCAGGTGCCCGAAGTGACCCTGATGATGCAAAAGAGCGCTGGCGAGTTCGCCGATACCAGTTCCCTCTCCATCCTCACCTCCGGTCTGCTCGGCGAGCAGTACATCGGTCTGGCCCCCGGCTTCAGCGATGAGGAGATGGGCACCGAGATGCTCAAGGATGGCGACCTGATTGAAGACACCAAATCCGCCATCGTGCTGGAAGATCTGATTGGCAAGTTCCTCTACAGCCAATCCTCCGACAGCAAATCAGACAGCAAGAAGGAGTAATCATGTTCAAGAAAATCGCCCTGCTGCTGGGTCTGATGACCAGCATGCTCTTTTCCCTGTCTGCCCAGGCCGCAGTCGATGCCACCGACCCCAACGCGCTGGTGGATCAGGCGGCCAAGCAGACCTTTGCCCGCCTGAAGGCCGATCAGGCCCAGGTGAAAAGCAATCCGGATCACCTGCGGGTGATCATCCGCGAAGAGCTGCTGCCCTATGTGGACAACCGCTTCGCCGCCTACAAGGTGCTTGGCAACCAGATTAAAGAGACCACCGAAGCGCAGCGCAATGCCTTCGTCGAGGTGTTCACCGAGTACATGGTGAGCTCCTACGCCGATGCGCTGGCCCATTTTGACAAGCAGACCGTCAAGGTCGAGCCGGGCAAAGCCCCCAGCGGCAATATCACCGCCGTCAACGTCAGCGTGAAAGAGGCCGGCAAGCCGGACATCTTCCTCGAGTTCAAGCTGCGCAAGAACAACAAGACCGGCGAGTGGAAAGCCTTCGACATGGTGGCAGAGGGGATCAGCCTGCTCTCCGCCAAACAGAGCGAGCTGGGCGGTTTGATCCGCCAGAACGGCATCGATGCTGTGATCGCCCAGTTGCGCGCCCACAATGCCAAGCCGTTGGTGCTCAAGTCATGAGACTGAGCGGCGAGCTGCAGGCGGCTCAGGTGATTGAGCTGTGGCAACGGCGGGCTGACTGGTGGCAGGAAGACCAGATCGAGCTCGGCGACGTGACCACGCTGGATTCCGCCGGGCTGGCCCTGCTGGTCAAATGGGCCAAAGCCGTATTAGCGCGAGGCGCCACACCGCAATTGGTGGGCGCCTCCAGTGATTTCTATACCCTGGCCAACCTCTACGGGGTGGCCGGGCTGTTTCAGTCAACCCCGCTCACAACTGAGGACGCATAATGCAAGTCTCTGAAATTGAAGCGATACTCCTTGAGGCTCTGCCATTGTCCGAAGTCCATGTCAAAGGGGACGGTAGTCACTACCAAGTGATCGCCGTCGGTGACATGTTTGACGGCATGAGCCGGGTCAAGAAGCAGCAGGCCATCTATGCCCCGCTGATGGATAAGATCGCCAGCAACGCCATTCACGCCCTCTCCATCAAGGCGTTCACCGACGCCGAGTGGAAACGCGAACGTAAATTCCTATTGCCCTCCTGATTTGGTAACGAAGTAAAAAATGGACAAATTCAAAATCGATGGTCGTTGTACTCTCAACGGCGAAGTGACCATCTCCGGCGCCAAAAACGCCGCGCTGCCGATCCTGTTCGCAACCCTGCTCTGTGATGAAGAGGTACACCTCTCCAACGTGCCGCGCCTGAAAGATGTGGGCACCACCATCAAGCTGCTGGAGATGCTGGGCGCCACCACCAAAGTCAACGGCAACGTCACCGTGCTGACCGGTGCGGTCAACAACCACGTCGCCCCCTACGAGCTGGTGAAGACCATGCGCGCCTCCATTCTGGCGCTGGGCCCGCTGGCTTCCCGTTTCGGCGCCGCTGATGTCTCCCTGCCCGGCGGTTGCGCCATCGGTGCCCGTCCGGTCAACCTGCACGTCCACGGCCTGCAGCTGATGGGTGCCAAGATCACCATCGAAGATGGTTACATCAAGGCCCGTGTCGATGGCCGCCTGAAAGGCGCTCACATCCTGATGGATATGGTCTCCGTGACCGGTACCGAAAACCTGATGATGGCTGCGACCCTGGCTGATGGCCGCACCGTGATCGAAAACGCCGCGCGCGAGCCGGAAGTGGTCGATCTGGCCAACTTCCTCAATACCCTGGGTGCCAAGATCCAGGGGGCGGGTACCGACACCCTGACCATCGATGGTGTCGAGCGCCTGCACGGCGGCAACTACAGCGTGCAGCCTGACCGCATCGAAACCGGAACCTTCCTGGTGGGCGCGGCGGTCACCGGCGGCAAGATCACCTGCCGCAAGACCGACCCGACCCTGCTGGAAGCGGTACTGGTCAAGCTGGAAGAGGCTGGCGCACTGATTGAGAAGGGTGAAGACTGGATCACCCTCGACATGACTGGCCGCACCCTCAAGCCGGTCACCATCAAGACCGCCCCCTACCCGGCCTTCCCGACCGACATGCAGGCACAGTTCACCGTACTGAACGCGGTGGCACAAGGTACCGGCATGATCACCGAAACCATCTTCGAGAACCGCTTCATGCACGTTCCCGAGCTGGTACGGATGGGCGCAGACATCGAGTTGCAGGGTAATGTGGCCATCTGCCGCGACACTGCTCAGCTCAAGGGGGCTCAGGTGATGGCGACCGATCTGCGCGCCTCTGCCAGCCTGGTGCTGGCCGGCTTCGTGGCCGAAGGCTCCACCATCGTCGACCGCATCTACCACATCGACCGTGGCTACGAGAACATCGAGCAGAAGCTGCAGGGTCTGGGTGGCCGCATCGAGCGCATCAAGGGCTGATATCTCCCTGATCGCTGGCCGATAAAAAGGCCCCCTCGCTAATGCAAGGGGGCCTTTTTACATTCACCTGGGCTGCCGAGATTCAATGCGGTCGAGAGTGGTCCATATCGTGTCAGGCTATTTACCAGCCCCCTGGCGGCCAACGTTCATTGGCTCGAGACTCGCCAAAGAACCAAAAAAGTGGGGTGACATGTCCATGTCACCCCCTCGCAAATAGCATGTTCCATATTGGAGTCCGGCCACGCCAGGTCTCTGTTTCACTTTCCGATAGTTCGCGACCCATCTTAAGTGCGCGCCAATTGCAGCAATGCAACCGGCCAGCTACCCGTTACAACCTTCGTCCACACGGCAGACAAGCCGCCGTGTTTGTCCTTGCAACTGAAATATTACGCATAAAAACAAAATAAAAAACGTTTTTATGCTAATTCCATTCACATCAGAGTACAAAAAACAGCCTTATCATCACCACTAAATTGTTATAAAACAGCAAGATAGATTCATGCATGGTTATTCACCCGCAAAGGGCATCAGCAATGGCTTACAAGGCTTTGCGAGATCTCGCACAAAAAATGGCTGCCTTACAGCCAACGGCGCAGGGGCAACCAGTCACTCAGACGGGCTATCAGTCGCCTTGGCCACCCCTCGGGTTTGCGCGGCAATCCACCGGCCTGCTCCTGCCAGCGAGCCAGCCACGTTCGCAGCGCCTCGCAGATCGGCGGGCAGTGCAGATGCAGCATCAGTTCGGTATTGAGAAAGAGTGAGCGAGGATCGAGGTTGAGGCTGCCGAACAGCGCCCGCTCCTCCCCCAGCAGGATCAACTTGGCGTGCAGGCTGCCGTGGCCATGGTCAAACTCGGCGACCCGGATCCCTTGGCGCAGCAACCAGCCGAGATAACGCTGATAGGCACCATAGACCAGTGGCACATCGGTGCTGGCCAGCGAGTTGGTGAGAATGTCGATGGCGATCCCCTGCTGGCGCAGCCGCGCCAGACGGTGCCGGAACCCGCGGGTCAGGATGAGGTAAGGGGTCACCAACCCCAGCGAGCCGGGATTGTCGGCCAGCTGGCGCCAGAGCTGACGGGCAGTGGTGGGACGGGAGATAAGCCCCTTGCCGGGACGGTCGAACCACACCTCGGCCCGCCCCTCATGCCATTGCAGCGGCACATCGCGCTCGTCAAACAGCGCCGCGGGCAGATCGTAGACCGTCGCTACCGCCGGATCCGTCATGGTGAACAGGAAGTCGTTGACCACCTCTATTTCGGCGGGCAGCAGCTCGCGGCGCAACAGATGGCGGATGGAGTGACTCCAGCGGCTGTGCCAGAACTGCTCGAACCCCTGCACCATCTGCTGGCACAGTCCCCCCTGACAGGCGAGATCGAGATCCACGAAGGGGGCTTGCGGATCCAGACCGAAGTAGCGATCGCCTATGTTGCGCCCGCCGATCAGCGCCAGCTTGCCATCCACCAGCAGCAGTTTGTTATGCATCCGGTGGTTGATGCGGCGAAAGCTGAGCAGTCCCTCCAGCAGCAGTGCCAGCGGGCGCCAGCCCCGCAGCCAGAAGGGGTTGAACAGCCGTACCTCGATCCCCGGGTAGTGAGCCACCATCTCCAGAAAGCGGTTGTCACCGGCATAGAGATCATCCACCAGCAGCTGTACCTTGACGCCACGCCGGGCGGCGTGAAGCAGCTCGCTCAGCAGCAGCTTGCCGCTGCTGTCCTCCTCCCAGCTGTAGTACTGCGCCTGGATCCGCTCGCGGGCATGGCGGATCCAGTGACAACGCACCTTGAGCGCCAGCTGGGGATCGTCGATCAGGGCAAAGGATCCGGGGATCATGGTGTCATCCTGCTGTCATGGCCGGGTGTCATAACGCTGGCGAGCCTCTTCACATATTCAAAAGGAGTTGCTGATGGAACTGCATGATACCCCGATGTTGCGCTATCTGGGCCAGCTCAGCCAGCCAGATCTCATCCCGGCCACCGGCCCTGCTCACTGGTTTTTGCAACACAGGGACGGTGGCTGGCAATTGCCGACCGTGCAGGCGACCCTGCCGGTCAACCGGCTCAGGGCTGAGCCGCTTCGATAGCGGCAGCCTTGCCCTCGATCTGGGGCAGGCTGAAACGATAGGCCACGTAGTACTTGTAGATGGTGCCGACATAGTTGATCGGCCCCTGTCCGACTTCGTTGGCCACCAGCTGATCCACGTTACCGAACCAGACGTTGGGATCGAGTCCCAGTTTCTCCGCCTTGCCTCGCAGCGCCTGCACCCGGTTCGGCCCAGCGTTGTAGGCGGCGAGGGCAAACAGGTGGCGGTTGAGCCGATCCAGCTTGGGATCATTGAAGTAGGTATCGAGGATCAACCGCATGTAGCGGCAGGCGGCCTCCACATTTCCCTCCAGCGTGGTGAGTCTGGCGCCGTTGATGCCGACTTCCCGCCCCGTACTGGGCAGCAACTGCATGAGGCCCACGGCCCCCTTGGGCGAGCGCGCCTTGGGATTGAGGCCGGACTCCTTGTAGCCAAGCGCCGCCAGCATCAGCCAGTCGAGATCGTATTGATTGGCGTACTTCTCCAGCACCTTGCGAATGGTCGCAAGGCGCCCCATAGGATCCGGCGCCAGGATATTGCTCATCTGATCGCTGCGAACCAGCAAGCGGCGCAGGGTCATGTCGCTGTAGAGGCTGTTGCGGCTGACGCTCGCCAGATAGCCATTGACCGCTTTCAGCAGCTCGGGGCTGTTCTTGCGCAGCGCCCAGCCACTGGTGCCGTTGCTGCGCAGGGGGATCAACTTGTGAGCCTTGAGACCGGAGATCATGCCACTCAGCCAGATCCGCCCCTTGTAGCTGTCGGTCACCGTCAGGGGAATAATGCCGGCGGCCACCATCTCCAGCAGATCGCCATCCTGTAGATATTCGGGCACCGTCTCGATATAGACGGGGGGCAGCCCCAACTCGCGAAACAACCAGTTGAGCTGGCGCAAGCTCTCGTAGTAGCTGGAGCTGGCCCGCACCCAGACCCGCCTGCCGGAGAGCTGGGTAATGCGGCTGAAGGCGGGCAGGCTGTTCTGGCTAACCACCCACTCCTCGATGGAAGAGATGAGAGGCCGGGAGAAGGCCACCTGTTCACGCCGGGTCGGGGTCACCGTCATGGTCGCCGCCACCAGATCCCCACGCCCCTCGGTCAGATAGTCCAGCAGCTTGTCCTGCCGCACCGGGATGTAGACCACCTTGAGTTTGACCTTCTCTTTAGCGAGATAGGTGTTGTTCAGCCAGCGCTCGAATCCTTGCAGCTGATTGACCAGAATGCCGTACTGGGTGCCGCGATCGAGAAAATAGAAACCGCGCTCATAGACCACCAGAGCCCTGAGTTCGCGCTTTTGCAGAATGCTTTCGAGGTCCCCGGGTTGGGGCAAACGCACCGGCTTGAGCTCAGCCGCCAGCAGGGAAAAACAGCAGAGGGCCAGCAGAGCCCAAATCCAGCGTCGCATCACGATGGCTGCCCCTGTGCTGAGGTCACGCCTGCTGCCTGTTGGCAGCACGGATCACGATAGAGGGTGGGATTGGGGGCAGAGATCCATCGCTGCGTCATGATGTTTACGCCTTCTGTTGGCCGACTCGCGCCGGGCAAAACGTCTGTGGGATAGAGTAACTATAGAACGCCGACCCACAGCAGAAGGGTCAACACGGCAGGCAAACCTGCCGCGTTATCAGACAACTCAGATAGAGCGGGCCCGCATTTCGAAAATCAGTTTTTCGGCGGTGCAGGTGAATTGCAGGCGGGCTTTCAGGATCACGCCGTTGGCGCCCTGGCTCAGTTCGCTGCTCACTTGAGCTTCGGCAGTGACCTGTTTGGCCAGTGCTTCATAGGCAGCCAGCTTGGCGCGGGCATCAGCCTCGGCAGCGGCTTCAATCACCAGATCCATCACATCGTCGCCTTCGCCGATGATGGTGCCGATCTCGGCAAAACAGCCGCAGCTGTCACAGGTTTCGTTCAGTTCAACTTTCTCGTCTACAGACATTTTCTACTCCTACTGCTTATTTCGGATGATTTGCGTCGTCACGCATCGCCTTGCGAAAATCTTTGATGGCGGTACCCAGATCCTCACCTGCACTGGCAAGACGCTTGCTGCCGAAGACCAGCACAACGACCAGCAAGAGGATCAGCATATGCCAGATATGAATTCCACCGAGTCCCATAGGGATACTCCCTCACAAAGAGATATCTGTTACTTGTATCAAAATAGAGCGCAGGGATTGTTGGGCAAAATCAAGGCAGGTGCAAGTGAGCAAATAAATCATAGCCAAAAAATAGGGCGACCCTGAGGTCGCCATATTGATTGTGCTACATGTCCCCTCAACCGCTACATCCTGTACCAGTGGTTCATGCGAACCTGAGACCATTCGAGGATAAGATCGCCAAGATATGAAAACAAATGGTATAAATTCATCTTAGAATTGAAGAGGATTCATATCATGCTGCTGGAACAACTGGGTCGCATCGACCTCAATTTGCTGATTATCCTGCAGGTACTGCTGGAAGAGCGCAACGGCAGCAAGGCGGCACGCCGCCTTCATCTGAGCCAGTCCGCGGTCAGTAAAGCCCTCGGCCGTCTGCGCGATACCTTCAATGATCCCCTCTTCATCCGCTCCGCCTACGGGCTGGAACCCACCGGCCGCGCCCTTGCGCTGCAACAACAGTTGCAACCCATCCTGTTGTCGCTGGACAACCTGATCCAGCCGCCCGAGTTCGACCCCGCCAGCTCGGAGCGAGAGTTCGTCATCGCCAGCATGGACAGCGCCTTTACCCTGTTTGCCCCGCTCTACCTGAGCGAGCTGAAACGGCAGGCACCACGGATCCGCTTGCGTTACGAGGAGTGGACCGAGAACAGTCTGACCGAGATGAGTCAGGGACAGGTGGACATCGCCTTCGCGGTGCGAGAGAACTGCATCAGCTCCGATTATCGGCTCGATACCCTGCCCGACAGCATCTGTCAGCGAGTGCTGGCGGTCGATGATCTCACCTGTCTGGTGCAACAGCACCACCCCGCGCTGCGGGAGCCCAACTGGAATCTGGAGCACTACCTCAGCTATCCCCATGTGCAGACTTACTGCGAGGGGCGGGACCGCTGGATGCTGGATCACAAGCTGGCAGAGCAGGATCTCTACCGACGTATCGAGGCAACCGTGCCCTCCTTCGAGGCGGCGCTGCGGATGGGGATGCACTCCGACATGATAGTGACGCTATCCCGGCTCTACGCCCGCCACGCCACCCAGGTCTATCCGCTGTTACAGCTGCCGCTGCCCATCGGGTTGGACAGCATCTCCCATCTGCTCATCTGGCATCAGCGTCACAGCGAGGATCCGGGCCACCGCTGGCTGCGGGAATTGCTGCTCTCCCTCATCATGAGCAAACTGGAACCCGCTGCGACCACTCACGGGTGACCGCCCCCCTTCTCGGCGGCACAAAAAACGGGGCTCTGCGTAGCCCCGTTTCATTCACTTCAAGATGTAAACCGCTCAGCCCTGACCGGTCACCGCCAGATAGTGATGTACCCCGTCCAGCAACATCTGGACCGAGATCATCACCAACAGCATGCCCATCAGCCGTTCCACCGCAGTGAGTCCCCGCTCACCCAGCAGCTTGTTGAATACCTCGTAGAACATCAGGATCACCGCACTGGCAGCCCAGGCCAGAAAGAGTGCCAGCGACCAGTCCACCATCCGGGTCGGCTCCTGATTGGCCAGCAGCATCAAAGAAGCCAAGATAGAAGGACCGGCGATCATCGGGATCGCCATCGGCACCAGGAAGGGCTCCTCGCCCGCCGCCAGCCCGGTCACGCCCCCCTCACTCGGGAAGATCATCTTGATGGCGATCAGGAACAGGATGATACCCCCCGCAATACTGACCGCCTCCTGCCGCAGGTTGAGGAAGCCGAGGATCTGCTGACCGACGAACAGGAACAGCATCATGATGGCCAGCGAGAAGAGCAGCTCGCGGATCATCACCTTGCGACGTCGCTTGGGATCGATATGACGCAGGATAGAGAGGAAGACCGGCAGGTTGCCCAGCGGGTCCATGATCAGAAACAGCATGACTGCGGCAGAGAAAGTATCCATACAACGCCCGGGCTACGCCCTGAATAGGGAAAAGAGAGGGGGCGAAATATAGCAAAGGGCGAAGAATTGAGCGAGCGCCATGATGCGCTCGCAGCGGGATTAACCGTGGTTGCAGATCTTGTCGGCGCGGGTCTGAAAACCCTCGGCCGAGTCGATGAATTTGCCACGGGCGGCCAGAAAGTCGATCAGCGCTTCCGCATCCATCTCGCTGGCGCTGCAGGTATGAAAACGGGCCTCGGCACCGAACCGCTCGGCCATCGCCTGTTTCAGGCTGGCACGGGTAAATTGCCCCCCTTGTGCCAACATCATCTCCATCACTTCGTGACCATGAACCGATTGCGACATCTCTCACCTCAATAATGAACATATTTAATGCCAATTAAATATCTCCCCGCCCGGAGGGATCTTGATATAGGCCAATAAATTGCGCATTACCTGGTCAGGGGAGTGGTCACCGCCACCGCTTTGTCGATAATGTGGCAACCCGCGTCAGGGATCGCTACACTGGCGCCCCTTTTTGGCCATCGCAGACAATGTATAAGGATATTGGCGTCATGCTGTTCCATGGAGAGGCTCTCAAGCCCTGGCAGATCTGGACCCGCCGACCACTCTGGCTCAAGACCCTGATCGGCATGCTGACAGGGGTGGGTCTGGGCGTCGGCTTTGAAGAGCAAGCCCTGCTGCTCAAGCCCCTTGGTGTCCTGTTCGTCAACACCATCCAGATGCTGATGGTGCCCCTCATTTTCTGCTCGGTCATCGCCGGTCTCACCTCGCTGCTCAAGGGCAAGGCCCTCGATCGCATCGGCAGCAAGGCGATCTGCCTCTACTTCTGCTCGACCGCCATCGCCATCTGCATCGGCCTGATGATGGGCTGGCTGCTGGAGCCCGGCATGGGTGCCGACATGGGCCCCTATGAGCGGATCGGTATGTCGGAACCACCCACCCTGGCCAGCGTGCTGAGCCATCTGGTGCCGAGCAACCCGGTACAGGCGATGGTGGATGGCAAGATCCTGCAAGTGATCGTCTTTGCGGTGGCGCTGGCGGTCGCCCTCAATGCCAGCGGTCGCCGTGGCCGCCCCGCCATCCTCTTCTTCACCTCGCTGGCCGAGGGGATGTTCAAGCTGACCCAGATGGTGATGGCGCTCGCGCCTTACGGTGTCTGCGCCCTGATGGCCTGGATGACCGGCAAGTACGGTCTCGACCTGCTGCTGCCGCTGCTCAAGGTGATCGGCGCCGTCTACCTCGGCTGCCTGCTGCACGTGCTCGGGGTCTACAGCACCCTGCTGCTCCTGCTGGCACGGCTCAATCCGCTGCACTACTTCAAGAGCATCGTTGACGCCCAGGCGGTTGCGTTTACCAGCAGTTCCAGCAACTCCACCCTGCCCATCAGTCTGGCCTGCGCCGAGAAGCGGCTGGGAGTCTCCCCCGCCATCACCGCCAAGGTGCTGCCCATCGGCGCCACCATCAACATGGATGGCACCGCCCTCTATCAGGGAGTGACTGCGCTGTTCGTAGCTCAGGCATTCGGTGTGGAGCTGCACATGGTCGATTACCTGACCATCATCAGCATCGCTACCCTGGCCAGTATCGGCACCGCTGGCACCCCAGGCACCGGGTTGATGCTGCTGACCCTGACCCTGACGGCGGTGGGCTTGCCGCTGGAAGGGGTGGCACTGATTGCAGGCATTGACCGGATCCTCGACATGGCGCGCACCACGGTCAATGTTTCGGGGGATATTCTGGTGTCGGTGCTGATCGCCCGCAGCGAAAACGAGCTGGATCTGGCGACCTATCACGATGCCAGCGCAGGGGAAGATATCGAGTTCCCGCCGCGCTAGCGGAAGAGAGATCAGCTATCGTGGGGATCGTGATGACAGCGCCAGCAGACGTCGAAGTTGGCGCCGTTCTCCTCCCCGCACTGGCCGCACAGCCAGCCGTTACCCTGACGCTGCTGGTAACGCTCGATGACCCGTCCCGCCTTGCTGCGATCCTCGGCCCGCACCATCAGGGTCACCTGCAACATGTCGACCGGCAGTTCGCCAAGGGCGCCCGACAGCCCCTCGCCATTGAGGCGCACCAGCACCCCTTCCGCCTCCAGCGCCCCTTTCAACGCGTGCGCCTCCAGGGTGTGTGAGGCGCGATAGAGATTGATCCAGTTATCCATAGCTCCCCCTTACAACAACTTGTCGATGCCAAACTCGGCGCCGTTATCAATCATGAAATCGATGAATGCCCGCAACTTGCGCGGCATCAGTTGCCGCTCCGGAAACAGCAAATAAATCGGCACCCTGGGCTGCTGCCACTCTGGCAGCAGGATCACCAGCTCGCCGCTGGCCAGCTCATCCTGACAGAGCATAGCGGGTAACGAGGCCAACCCCAGCCCCGCCTTCGCCGCCTCCCGGGCACAGGTAATATTATTGACCCGAAAACGGGATGGGGGGTCAACCAGCACCTCTCTGCCATCCAGCTCGAAGCACCAGTGAGAGGCGAGAAACCCGCTGCTCACCGTCACCCGCTCGTGGTTGGCCAGATCCTCCGGCCGCTCGATGACCGGACTACGGGCCAGATAGTCCGGGCTGGCACAGAGCAGCCTTCCGGTGCTCCAGAGTCGGCGCGCCGCCAGGTTGGAGTCGCTCATGTCGCCAATCCGCACCACCGCATCCAGCCCTTCACTGATGGGGTCCACCACCCGGTTGGTCAGCTCCAGCTCCACCTGCAGGGCGGGATAGGCCTGCAAAAACTTGGCGACCAAGCGCCCAACCACCAGTTGCCCCGTCTCGATGGGTACCGCCAGTTTGAGGGTGCCGGTTACCTCCTGCTGACTGGCGCTCAGCATCAGCTCGGCTTCGGTCAGGGCATCGACCGCCTTGCTGCAGTGCAGGTAGTACTTCTCCCCCTCCTCGGTCAAAGTGAGCTGACGGGTGGAGCGATAGAGCAGACGCACTCCGAGCCGCTGTTCCAGCTCGGCGATGCGGCGGCTGACCATCGCCTTGGTCATCCCCAGCTCGCGGGCGGCCCCCGTAAACGAGCCCTTGTCGACGATACGCACCAGAATTAACGCGGCATTGAGATCCATTGTTGCACCAGTGAAACTGTATATCTCGTGAACCAATACTAATCGAAACAGTTGACCAGTGTTAGCCTGCGCCCCTTACGTTCAGGAATCTCCAAAATGAGTCAACACAAGAAAATCCCTCTCCTGGCCGCCATGATCCTGGCCCTGCTCGCTCTCCTCTTCTCCGCCTACTGGTATCTCCACGGCCGCTATTTCGAGAGCACCGACAACGCCTATCTCCAGAGCGAGGTAACCGGGATCAGCTCCAAGCTGCCCGGCTATATCAGCGAAGTGCTGGTGACCGACAACCAGCCGGTCAAAGCGGGCCAACTGATAGCCCGTCTCGATGATCGCGAATACAAAACCAGGGTCGCGGAGGCCGAAGCCGACCTGCGCCTCAATCAGGCGACGGCCGAAAATCTGGCTGCCACCCGCACCCAACAACTAAGCCTGATCCAGCAGGCCGAGGCCAAGGTCGCCTCCGCCAATGCCGAACAGCTGCGTGCCAGCCAGCAGGTCAACCGGATCAGTCAGCTCAACCAGCGCCACTACAGCTCGCAAGACAGTTTGGACGAGGTTCGTGCCGGCCTGCAGGTCAATCAGGCGCAAGCCCGGGAGGCCCAAGCCGCCCTGCAGGCGGCCCGTGAGCGACTGCTGGTACTGGATGCTGAACGCAAACAGAATCTGGCCAAGTTGGCATTGAGCGAAGCACAACTGGAGCAGGCCAAGCTGGAGCTAGGTTATACCGAGCTGCGGGCACCGGCCGATGGCATCATCGGCAAGCGCAGCCTGCGGGAGGGGCTCTACGTCCAGTCCGGTATGCAGGTCGCCAGCTTGGTGCCGCTGCAGCAGGTGTGGGTCGAGGCCAACTTCAAGGAGACCCAGCTCGCTCATATGCAGCCGGGCCAGAAGGTCGAAGTGGTACTCGATGCCTACCCGGATCAACCGGTCGAGGGGATCATCGACAGCCTGGCTCCGGCGACCGGCGCCAAGTTCGCTCTGCTACCGCCGGAGAATGCCACCGGCAACTTCACCAAAATTGTGCAACGGGTACCGGTGAAGATCCGCATCCCCGAGCCGGGCCCGCTGGCAGGCAAGCTGCTGCCGGGTCTCTCGACCGAAGTGATCGTGGATACCCGCACTCCTGATCCCGTGGTGGCTGCCAACTGATGGAACCCATTCCACGTCGCAACTGGATCGCGGTCATGGGGGGCCTTATCGGCGCCTTCATGGCCATCCTCGATATCCAGATCACCAATGCATCTCTGAAGGATATTCAGGGGGCCCTGTCGGCCACCCTGAGCGAGAGCTCCTGGATCTCCACCTCCTATCTGGTGGCGGAGATGATCGCCATCCCCCTGAGCGGCTGGTTGAGCCGGGGGCTGAGCGTGCGCCGCTACCTGCTCTGGACCACCAGTGCGTTTATCGCCGCCTCCGTGCTCTGCTCGTTCAGCTGGAACCTCACCAGCATGATCGTCTTCCGGGCGCTGCAAGGCTTCACTGGCGGGGCGCTGATCCCGATGGCCTTCTCCCTCATCGTCACCCTGTTGCCGTTACAGAAGCGGGCCACCGGCATGGCGCTGTTTGGCCTCTGTGCCACCTTCGCCCCCGCCATCGGCCCAACCCTCGGCGGCTGGCTCACCGAGCAGATGTCGTGGCACTACATCTTCTATCTCAACGTGCCGCCGGGACTGCTGGTGATGGCCATGCTGGCCCACGGGCTGGATAAAAAACCGGTGGACTGGGCCGTGATCAAGCGGGTCGACCTTATCGGCATCGTCACCATGGCACTTGGCCTCGGCTTGCTGGAGGTAGTGCTGGAGGAGGGCAACCGGGAAGACTGGTTCGGTTCAAGCTTCATCGTGCGACTGGCGGTCATCTCGGCGGTGGCGCTGGTGTTCTTTGTCATCAGCCAGCTGATCCGCCGTCACCCGCTGGTCAATCTGCGGCTGCTGCACAACCCGCGCTTCGCGCTGGCCTGCTTCGCCTATCTGATCCTCGGTATGGCGTTGATGGGCTCCATCTATGTGTTGCCGCTCTATATGACCCAGATCCACAACTACAACGCGCTGGAAATCGGCGAGGTACTGATGTGGATGGGGCTGCCGCAACTGCTGGTGCTACCACTGGTGCCCAAACTGACCCACAAGATAGACCCGCGCTATCTGGTGAGCTTCGGCTTCCTGATCTTCGCCGTCAGCTGCTTTATGAACGTCAACATGAGTGCCGACTACGCCGGGCCGCAGTTGATCCAGTCGCTTATCGTGCGGGCGCTGGGGCAGCCCTTCATCATGGTGCCGCTCTCCCTGGTCGCCACCGCCAGCCTGAACCACGACGAGATCCCCTCCTCCTCGACTCTGCTCAACGTGCTGCGCAACCTCGGTGGTGCGTTCGGTATCGCCATCATCGCGACCCTGCTCGACAACGATACCCGCACCCATGTGCTGCAGATTGGCAGCACTCTGGCCGCCAGCAGTATCGAGGGGCAGAGCTATCTGCTGCAGCTGGCCCAGAGCATGATGGCGCAGGGGTCAGGCCCCGAGATAGCCCAGCAGCAAGCCCACGCCATACTGGCCAATACCATCAACCGGGAAGCGGCCATCATGGCCTACAACCAGGTGTTCTACATCATGGGGATCTTCCTGCTGATCGCCAGCGGCCTGATGTTGTTGCTCAAATCCCCCACCCCACGGGCAGCGGATGCCGAACCGCTAGAGGCGTGAAAAACCGCCGGGGCATAAAACGAAAAACGGGCCAAAGCCCGTTTTTCGTTATCTGTTAACTGCACTCAACCAGAAGGCGTTATCCCGCCAGCGACCCTGCAATCAGGAATTGCGCCGCGAAGTAGCTGCTCATCACCCAGGCGCGGGCGTGGGGAAAGGGGCGACGGAAGCGATCGAGCGCCAGCATACTGTCGGAGAAGAGGAACATCAGCGCCCCCACCAGAGCGGCGGCCGAACCGGCAGTGAGAGAGGCGTGCCAGGCACCGGCAGCCACCCAGGCCATGCCGATGATCACCAGCATGTAGCAGAAGACCGGGATCCGCATCTCCCCCAGCTTGCCCCACAACAGGCCGAATACCATGCCGGCGATCAGCAACAGCAGCAAACCATCCACCAGATTGAGCAGCAATGGCCCTTGGGCAAAACCGACGATATAGCAGAGATGCGCGACAAGAAATGCCGCCAACCCCTGAATGAAGCGATCGCTTGGCAGCATCAGCAGCACATCGCCCGCCAGCGAGAGACAAAGGCCGAGCAGGATCCAGGCGTGTGAACCGTCGTGGTCATAACTCTGGTAGCCGAACGCCAACGCGATGATAAGCAGCATGGTCAGCGGCTTGCTGATATAGAACTGGCGGCTGTCTGAACCGTAGGCAGCACGGATGTGCCACCAACCTGAAGCGATGATCAAGAAACTCAATAACATGCCCTGCTCCTCACCTGTTGCTCGCAGTCATACGGCAACCGTTTTTATCATGGTGCAGGGTAACAAATTCCCTCCCCCAGTGGCAGGGGTGCTTATCAAATGGACAGACTAAGCCTAAAGTCTAATTGCCGCACCGAGTGGTTCAGGGCATAAGTGACGGGTCTGGAGGATCACCATGGAAGAAGCTATGAAGAACTATCTGCCCGCCATCGATATCATGATGTGCCATCTGGGGATCAGCTTTGAGCAGGCCTGCGAACAGCTGGGTCTTAGCCAGCAGGAGCAACAGGCACTGGATCAGTTGCAGCAACAGCAGAGCCAAGCCAACTAGCTTGAGTTGAATCATAAAAGAGAAGACCGCCAGCAGGCGGTCTTCTCTTTTAGTCTCTGTGATAATCGGACGGCATCATGCAATACCTGCCAGCAAACGACTCCAGTTGCGTTTACCAGCGATGAAGCCGTCCCGCAGGGCCCGGTACTCCAGTTGCAGCTTGAGGCGGTCATAGCGCGCCAGCGCCTTGCGCTTGCGCAGCTCCAGCAGCCGCTTGCGACTGGCGTAATAGTGTTGCAACTGCTGGCTCAGCTTGTCGTACTCCTCCTGCAGCAGCGCCTGCCACAGTTCACGATCTTCCTGCTTGCGCAACTTGGCTTGTGCCCGTTTCAGCTGCATCTGCAGCCGGGCTTGTTCGATACGCTCCTCCGGCGAGGATCTGAGATCCCCCGCCAGACCACACCAAGAGGCGAGCCGGATCAACCACTTGGTCGGATCGAACTGCCACCAGTGAATGCCGTTGCGGTAATCATTCTCGAACAGGTGGTGAAAGTTGTGGTACCCCTCGCCAAAGGTGAAAAAAGCCAGGATGCCGTTATCGCGAGCGGTATTGCGATCGGTATAGGGCTGACTGCCCCAGATATGGGCCAGCGAGTTGATGAAGAAGGTGGTGTGGTGAGTCATCACCATCCTCAGCACGCCCGCCAACAGCAACATGCCGAGCAAGTCCCCGTGCCACAGGCCGAGCAGCAGCGGCAGGCCCAGATTGGTCGCCAGCACCAGTGTCAGATAGTGACGGTGCTGAAACGCGACCACCGGGTTGTTTTGCAGATCACGCACATTGCTGTAATCGCCATAGCGATCTCCTTGATGCTCCCGCAACATCCAGCCGATGTGGGAATACCAGAAGCCGCGCCCCGCGCTGTAGGGGTCTTTATCGTTGTCATCCACATGACGATGGTGACGGCGGTGATCGGCCGACCAGTGCAGGGCCGAATTCTGCAGCGCCAACGCACCGCCGATGGCAAACAACCACTGCAAAGCGAGGTGCGCCTTGTAGGCCTTGTGCGACCAGAGCCGGTGATAGCCTGCGGTGATGGAGAGACCACTCAGGCAGAACAACAACAGGAAACTGGCCCACTGCCAGAGATCGTAACCGTGGCTCATGCCGTACCAGGGCACGACAATCAACGCCACTATCCCGGAGAGGGAGAACAGCAGGGTATTGGTGAAAATAATGGGGGGTCTGGCCATCTCATTGCATCCTTTCAGCGAACAGCTGTTAGCCATTTTCTATGGTGATTTCCTCACGGTCAATGGTAAAAAAGTAGGATACAAACCTGATCCTGAGGCGCCTTCGGGTTATCATTTGTCCTCGTTAAGCTGAAGGTGACTGATTTCGTGGGTATTCGCGCTCAACAAAAAGAAAAAACCCGGCGTACATTGATCGATGCTGCATTCAGCCAACTGTGCGCCAATCGCAGTTTCTCCAATCTCAGCCTGCGGGAAGTCGCTCGTGAAGCGGGTATCGCGCCCACCTCTTTCTATCGCCACTTTCGCGATATGGAGGAGCTGGGCCTGACCCTGGTTGACGAAGGAGGTCTCACCCTGCGCCAACTGATGCGCCAGGCACGCCAGCGCATTGCCGGTGGCGGCAGTGTCATCAGCACTTCGGTGCAGACCTTTATGGAGTTCGTCGAGAACAACCCCAACATCTTCCGGCTGCTGCTACGGGAACGCTCCGGCACCTCGGCCGCCTTTCGTCAGGCGGTGGCTCGCGAAATCCAGCACTTTATCGCAGAGCTGACCGATTATCTGGAAGCCACCACCGAAGCACCACGGGAAGATGCCTACATCCAGGCAGAAGCCATGGTCACCATCGTCTTCAGTGCCGGTGCCGATGCACTCGACATGACCAGCGAAGAGTGCCGGGCACTCTCTGACCGAACAATTCGCCAACTGCGGATGATCGCCATGGGCGCCGAGGTACAAAACCAGAAGCGCCGTGAACCTCACCCATGACCACAGGATGGAGAACGATATGACTGAACAGCTTATGATCCCGAAAAAACCGCTCGCCATGGCCATGCTGATTGGTATCTGTGGCGATGCCTCTTTGGCCGTGCTGACCAACTCGGTTGTGCCTTTCTCCTTCTTCCCGCTGATTGCCCTCTGGCTGGCGGCCTATCAGCTGTTCCAGCACTATCGCCATGAACCAATGGTGGGCAACACCCCCATCTGCACTCTGCTCTGCTTCTTTATCGGTGTCTTCGGCCACTCCGCGCTGCTCAAGGTGCAATACCCGGAGCTTGGCAGCAACTTCTTCTCCCTGATCATGATGCTGCTGTTACTGGCGGCCCTCTCCATCAAGCTCGGCCTGAGCATTGGCAACAAAGAGAAGCCCTGATAAATAGACCGAGTGATGCTAATCAGCTGATAGATAAAACAAAGAGGCTTTCCCGTCGGGAAGGCCTCTTTGCTTGAACGGTACCTGATTAATCCGGCAATCTCGGTATTCCCAACCTAGCCAAGCAGCTTGGCCTCCAAGATAGAAGAGAGGGGGCAATATGGAGCTGCCTTGTAGCCAGCATGCAGATAAAGCCTGAGTTGGTTGGCCATAGCACCACTCGAATGGCTGTAAATTGAGCTGATAACGCTCTGATATAACTAGAAAATAGTGATAAGAACAGGCTGTCTGGTTATCTTCCGGCAGATAAATGCTAACACTGGCTGTCTAACACGCTAAAAACATCAAAACCCGGTCGTGAGGCCGAGCTTTGTGTTCGCCAAGCGTGCAAATCTGTGGGCCACTGGGTAAAAAACGCCCATAGCAAAAAGGCCTTCCCATCAGGGAAGGCCTTCAAATTAGTGGCGGAGCGGACGGGACTCGAACCCGCGA